>JAJTGQ010000150.1 GCA_021299455.1 Flammeovirgaceae bacterium
ATCGGCACTTGCAAAATCAATGACATCAATCCCTTCGAGTGGCTCAAGAACACACTCGAAACTATACCTCAACATCCCGTCAACAAATTATACGAGTTGATACCGCGCAAGGTGTAGTTTACCGTGGGCTTACGTTTTTACGCTTGTTTACTTAAACTATAGTGACCCCGCTGGGATTCGAACCCAGGACCCTTACATTAAAAGTGTAATGCTCTACCAGCTGAGCTACGAGATCGTCTATCCACCGAAGCCTTGGCGAAGGTGGAATCTAATTATGTCTAATTGCGAATTTGCCCAGTTAAAAGGCTTTTCCGTAATTGAGGTCGCAAAGGTAATCGAATAAGAAAATAATGCAAACACGGATTTCAATTATTCTATCAGTTTTATTGTTTTCATTTTCAGCGTTGGCGCAAGGGCCTGAAAACCTGAAAGAGGCTGATTCTCTTTTTAGAGCGAAACAGTACACACAATCCTATGCCCTTTACGACTCTCTTCTCGCTAAAAAGAGTTATTCGGCTGCAATGCTGCTGAAAATGGCGTTTATTCAAGAAGGTCTCAATCACACGGGGTTATGTCTTTACTACCTCAATCTTTACCAAAGAGCCTCTGATGATCACCAAGCTGCTGCGAAGATGGAAGAACTAGCCGAAAAAAACCGACTTGAAGGTTATCGGCCAACTGAACTTTCTAGCCTGTATCACTTTTTTGAAAAGAATAATCTTGACATCACTCGCGTCTTTGGTGCGCTGATCATTCTCTCGTTCTCGATCGCCCTCTTTCAAAAAAAGAAAAAAAGTAGTTTGAAAGTGCCCGTTTTCATGGTTGTTCTGTTTTGTGTTTGTCTTTTTGCAACTGCTAACTGGACAAGCCCTCCGGAAATGGCCATTGTTCGCCACAACCGAACCTATTTGATGGGTGGTCCTTCGGCAGGGGCGTCTGTTGTCGAAATCATTGGAGAGGGACATCGAATGACAATTTTGGGAAAAAAAGATATTTGGCTACGCGTAAAATGGCGAGATAAAGATGCGTACGTGAAAGAGAACAATCTTCTACCTGTTGTTCTCTAGTTTCGAAGCGAAAGAGGGCTTTTGTATTCTTTGTTAGAATACTTCACCCGGTAATAATAGACACCAGCAGACTCGTTATTCCCGTACCACCGGAATTTTCGATCAGTGCTTTCGAAAACTAAGTCTCCCCATCGATTAAAAATCTTCACTGATTCAAAAGTGTTAACGCAATTATCTTTTGGCAAATTTACCAAGGCATCTAAATCTATACCTTCTGATGGAGAAGGATCAATTCCTTCGAGGGCAAAATAATCATTGTATTGATCATTGTTGGGTGTGAAAACGTTTGGAAGCTTAAACTTTTCATCGGTGCCGTTCACATCACTGATTTTCATATCAACCGTTATAGTATCGCCTTTTGCATTCTGGCATCGACTGTCTACGATATTGAATTTAAAAGAATAATTGTTGACGTAAACACTGTTTTTGAAAATAGAACAATCAGGTGCCCAACTGAAAAGCGATTGCAAACCGCTTATTCCTTTAATATTTTTGAAACTATACCCCTCGGGTTTTAAATCGCCAGTGGCAGAAATCAAATTTAGCTGCAAGGAGTCTTTGGTGGGGATAACATCTGCATCCGAGCCCAGTAAATTGATTTCAATGGGTTCTCCCAAAATAAAATTTAGATTTCCGTTTGAAACATTCTGCAATCCAGTTGTCAAAGCAGTTACTAACGGTTTGGCGTTATCGGGCTTGCTTATTTCTACTTCCACATCTACGGTGTCAGCTTTATAAAATAGGCATTTGTTTAAGTTATCGACTACAATAAACTGAAAAGTGTATTTATTTTTTTTGGCCAAATCGAGTTTATCACATTTAATACTCCAATTAAAATTGTTTGTTACGTTGCCGTTGCCCGTTGTGGTCGAAAAAGTGATGCCGTAGTCATTCATATTGAAGCCTAGGCTCTTTCCACTCAAAACCAAAAAATCATTTTCCACATCCTTGCCGGTAACTGTAAAATTTAATGGTTCGAAAATTTTTCGTTCCACAGAAATTTTTCGAGCCGTTGAGGATGCACCTAAACCGGAAGTAGAAATGGTGGGGGTTGAATTTTTAGGAAATTCTTGAAAATAAAGATCAAACAGTAAGGTATCGGGCGGATTTACGTTGCAGGGTAAATCTGTATCGTCCAAGACAAAGCGAAATTTGAAATTGCTTTGTTTGAAGAAAGGGTACATATCGCATTTTGGATCCCACGTAAGTTGTGTTTTTATCGTGCCGCGTTGAGGTGTGTAGGGTGTTAGGCTAAAGCCATATTCATCAATTTTCAAACCATTAGTAGTGTATAGTAATGAAAGCAGGTCATTATCAGCATCAATGCCCTCAATATTCCAACTTCTTGTTTCACCTTCTCTTACAATTTCACTAATCGTTTTGGTGGTTGGACTTATGAATCGCGCGCGCCTGTTTTGAGTTGTAACATTTACCGTAATTTTAAGCGTATCAAGCAGCGGTTGCGGACAGGTGTCATCAAAGGCAATGATGCCCACCTGATATGGACCGTTGGTGTAAGGGCATTGCGGGAAACACACCACGAACTCCCTTGTACTGCCATTTCTCACTACGTCTGTAGTGATAGCCGGTAGTATTTCATTCAGTTTATCAGTCTTGAAATTCAGCGGCACGGCCCGAATGCTAATTTTTTCCTCCAAGTTTGAATTCGCTTCGGTCGATGTGTTGTCGGAAACCAAGATCCTAACACACCTATTTTGTGCTGGGTCATCAACATCGTAAGTGAGCTCAATCTTTTTTCTTGGGGTAACATCGCCTGGGGTGTTAGTGGTGCCCATCGCAACAGGTGGGAAGCTAGCTCGGCAGGCATTGCTCTCAGTCGCGAGCATTTGAAAGTCGCGTCTGCTCTCGCCAATCTTAACGCCTTTTCTAAACTCTTCTACCTTGACAGCAAAAACGAATAAGCCCTCCAATGTTGGCGTAACTGTCAAAATTCCCTCTTTACTAATTTTCAGATCGGGCTTTCCTTGCATGATGCTATTCAACGAAAAGCCTGGCTTCCATGTCACATTTGGGTACGGTCCGGCAGAGGGAGCGGAGTTGATGGATTTCGTGTTTAAAGGTGTTACTAGAGAATATACCAATGAGTCTTTGTCATCGTCAACGCCAGCAAAGTTCACATAGAACTGTCTAAAAGGACATGCGTAGTCGCTAAGTGGAGGGAATAACCTTGGCGATGAATTAATGAAGGGCTTTCCGTCTTTTACCACTGCTGGAAATTCCAAATAAAAGGTCTGACCTGCGAAAAGAGTTGTATTTGGATTTAGTACAGTGTTAACGCTGAAAACATTGTCAATTTGCCAGTTTCGGCAACAACGTTGCCAAGAAACATAATAGCCGTCAGGGTCGTTGTACACCTCGCTTGCGAGTGTGATGTTAGAAGAATAAAATAGTCGGTTTGTTTTGAGCGATGTATTTGCGCACCCCGGTTGCGAATAGGGTACTTCAACATCAGAGAGTATTGGCAAGATATGTGAAGCCATTAACACGTTATCTTTTTTGCGGTAAATGGTTGCTAAGATGCTTTGATCCTTGGCGCCTGGCGTTCCGTTGATTTTATCAAAATACAATATCACACTTAATCGATAAGTATTGCCGCTGATGTACACCAATTCAAATTCGCCACCCACAATGTGCGATGCCATTACGGGGAAGGAAATAAGAAGTAAAAGCGTCAGAAATATTTTTTTCATAGCAAATTGAATTTAAATATACCCAATTTTTATTCACACCTAAAACCCAACTTTATGGTAATTTCGTGCCTATGAAAAAAGGCGACAAACTGGATAATATTACCATCGAAACGATGGCGGCAGAGGGCAAATGCATTGCCAAACACGATGGCTTGGTCATTTTTATTCAGGGCGGGGCGCCAGGAGACGTTGTTGAAATTGAGTTGACCAAAATAAAAAGCAGCTTTTTGGAGGGTAGGGTAACGCAAATCCGAAATTTATCCCCTCACCGAGCGCAGCCATTCTGCACTCATTTTGGCTTGTGCGGTGGTTGCTCATGGCAACACATTAATTATAACACACAACTGCAATACAAGCAGCAACAAGTTATCGATAATCTGGAGCGCCTTGGTGGGTTACAACTTCCAGTCGTCAGCCCCATAGTGGCATCCGCAAAAACAGATCATTACCGCAATAAATTGGATTATACGTTCACGGCAAATCGCTGGCTAACCAAAGAAGAATTAGCGAAAGCGATGGAAGAAAGTAGGTATGAGGTTGGCTTGGGCTACCATTTGCCAGGGGCATTTGATCGCGTATTTGATGTAGCCGAATGTCATTTGCAATCCGACCCTTCCGATGCACTTCGGTTGTTGGTAAAAAAGGTTGCGGTCGAAAACAATATTCCTTTTTTCGATCTGCGCAGGCAAACAGGATTTTTGAGAACCCTCACTATTCGATCATCTAACACCAATGAGGTCATGGTGATTTTGCAGGTAACATCCGATAACATGGGGTGGACAGAGTTGATCTTACAAGCCATCAATGACCATTTTCCTAGTGTGACATCGCTCAACTATATCATCAATAATAAGCGTAACGACACATTTGCTGATTTAGATGTGATTTGCTGGAAAGGCAATCCGTACATCACCGAAAAGATGCCCTCTTCTGATGGATCGAAGACACTTGAATTCCGTGTGGGGCCCAAATCATTTTATCAGACCAATTCCGATCAGGCATATGAACTTTACAAAGTGGCTGCGCAACTGGCCAACCTAAAAGGCGATGAGTTGGTCTATGATCTGTATACCGGCACAGGTACCATCGCCAATTTTGTTGCCAGTCAATCCAAAAAGGTAGTTGGTTTAGAATACGTTGCTGCAGCGATCGAAGACGCAAAGGCAAATTCCAAACTCAACAATATTAACAACACTGAGTTTTTTGCGGGCGATATGAAAGATTTGCTCACTGAAGCTTTTCTATCACAACACGGCCGCCCGGATGTAGTTATCACCGACCCACCTCGCGCGGGAATGCATGAAGATGTATGCAAGATGTTGCTCAAAGCGATGCCCAAACGAATTGTCTATGTGAGTTGTAACCCTGCCACACAAGCTCGCGATCTAAAAATTGTTGCCGAAAAATATAACATCACCGCAGTGCAGCCGGTAGATATGTTCCCACATACGGTGCACGTGGAAAATGTGGTAAGGTTGGATTTGATATAATCAATCGTTTTTTCGTTCTGCCAATACTGTATTGTCTCTTGGCGGTTGTACAATAATTTCTTAACTAGTGAATTCAATTCTTAACTATGAAACTTACCACACTCGCAATTTTTGCACTGACCATCACTTCTTCCTTTGCGCAAAAAAAAGAAACCAAGCCTGCGGCTGTACCTGAAAAAAAGGACGAGCTTCCTTTATCAGGTATCAAATTCCGGAATATCGGGCCGGCTGTTACCTCGGGTCGTATTGCAGACTTTGCTATCAATCCAAAAAATATTGCAGAATACTATGTTGCCACGGCTTCGGGCGGAGTGTGGAAAACAGTGAATGGTGGAACTACCTATGAGCCTCTATTTGACGGACAAGGCTCGTATTCCATCGGATGTGTGACACTCGATCATAACAACCCCAACGTGGTGTGGGTGGGTTCTGGTGAAAATAACAATCAACGGAGCGTGGCCTATGGCGATGGCGTTTATAAATCAGAAGATGGCGGTGCCTCCTGGAAAAACGTGGGGTTAAAAACTTCCGAGCACATCGGCAAAATCGTCATCGACCCCAAAAATTCAGATGTCGTTTATGTGGCTGCCATTGGCCCATTGTGGAAAGAAGGCGGTGAACGTGGCGTTTACAAAACCACGGATGGCGGCAAAACCTGGGAGCAAATATTGAAGATAGACGAACATACAGGTGTGAATGATTTAATCATGGATCCCAGAAATCCGGACGTGTTGTATGCATCTGCTTTTCAGCGAAGAAGAAGTGATTATGCTTACGTGAGCGGTGGTCCCGGCTCAGGCATTTACAAAACTACCAATGCTGGCAAAACGTGGGACAAGGCAAACAATGGTCTACCTTCAGCGGACAAGGGGCGAATTGGTTTGGCGATTTCACCAGCCGATCCAGAATACATTTATGCCATTGTAGAGGCAGCCAAAGAGGCGGGCACTTATCGTAGTACCAATCGTGGGGCGAGTTGGCAAAAAATGAGCAGCCACCAAACGGGTGGCAACTACTACAATGAAATCATTGCCGATCCGCTCAATCGCGAGACCGTGTACACGATGGGTTATGCGATTAGCATCAGCACCGATGGTGGAAAAAATTTCAAGCCGATTGGAGAAAAATCAAAACATGTTGACAACCATGCTTTGTGGGTAAATCCTTCCAACACCAACCACTTGATCAACGGTTGTGATGGGGGTATTTATGAAACGTGGGATGGAGCCAAAACATGGCAATTCAAATCGAACTTACCCGTAACACAATTCTATAAAGTGGAAGTGGACAACACGTTACCTTTTTATTACGTGTATGGGGGCACGCAAGATAATTTCAGTTTGGGCGGCCCTTCGCGCACACGCAATGAAAATGGAATCTTTAATTCTGATTGGTTTGTCACCAATGGTGGCGATGGTTTTGAAAGTGCCATTGATCCATACAACACCAACATTGTCTACGCAGAGTCGCAGCATGGGGGGCTAGTGCGCTTTGACAAAGCAACAGGCGAAAGCACCGGCATTCAACCTAAACCCGGCAAAGGCGAAAACGAGTATCGCTGGAACTGGGATGCCCCGTTGCAAACCAGCGCACACAAAAAAGGAAGAATCTATTTTGCTGCGAACAAAGTTTTTCGAAGCGATGATTATGGAAATACCTGGAAAACTATCAGCGGAGATGTGACCCGTAATATCGATCGCAATAAACTGCCATTGATGGGTAAAGTGTGGAGCATCGATGCCACAGGAAAAAATGATGGCACCGCATTGTATGGAACAGTCAGTGCTTTTTCTGAATCGCCCAAAAATGAAAAGCTGTTAATCATTGGCACCGATGACGGACTAATTCAGGTGACGCAAGATGGCGGACAAACCTGGAAGAAAACCGAGACGTTTGCCAGTGTGCCTGCGATGACGTATGTGTATCACGTGTTTGCTTCACAACACGATGAAAATGTTTTTTATGCAACGTTGAATAATCACAAGCGCGGTGATTTTAAACCGTACATTTTTAAGAGCAGCGACAAAGGCGCTACCTGGAATTCCATTACGGCAAATCTTCCCGAGCGTGGCTCGACCTATAGCATTGCCGAAGACCATGTTGACCCTAGTCTTTTGTTTGTAGCGACTGAGTTTGGTGTTCACTTTTCCAATGATGGCGGAAAAAGTTGGAGACAACTAAAAGGAGGCTTGCCAACCATTGGTATTCGCGACATGGCCATTCAAAAACGTGAAAACGATTTGGTACTCGCTTCATTTGGTCGTGGCTTCTTTGTCTTGGATGATTACTCACCCTTGCGAAGCCTGAAGCAAACAGAAGGCAAAGAGGCTTTTTTATTTCCGGTAAAAGACAGTTGGATGTACATTGAAAATAGTCCGCTGGGAATTCGTGGAAAAGGATTTCTGGGCGAGTCGCTCTACACGGCTGAGAATCCTAAAGTGGGCGCCACATTTACCTATTTCTATAAAGAAGATTTGAAAACCAGAAAAGAAAAACGACAAGAAGAACAAGACAAACTAAACAAAGATGGAAAAGATGTTTTCTATCCGAGTTATGAAAATCTGAAGGAAGAAGAAAAGGAGGAAGCACCTTATTTGTTATTCACAGTGCGCAACCAGCAAGGCGATATCGTGCGAAAGCTAAAATCCCCTGCCAAGAAAGGTGTGTCACGCATTGTCTGGGATTTTCGGTATCCTAGTTCGAACCCTATTAATTTAAACGCGAGCGCCAGCGACAATCCATTTCAACCAGATGATGTGGGTCAGTGGGTGGCACCCGGAACATACACGGTCACGCTTTCAAAATATGTAGATGGAGTAATTACCGATTTGGCAGAGCCTGAAAAATTCAATGTGAATGTTTTACCCGGCACAACGTTACCGGCCAGCGATCGACCCGCACTGGTGGCCTGGCAACGCAAGGCAGCTGAGTTGCAACGAAGTGTGCAGGGGGCATCCGCCCTACTCACCGATGCCAACAATCGCACCAAACACCTGAAAGAAGCGATTATGAGCGTAGCAAAACCCAATCAGGAATTTGTGAAGGACGTGTTATCGCTTGAAGAAAAACTGAGAGGCGTACAAAAGAAAATGAATGGCGACCGTGTGGCCGATCAACTGAATATCGATACACCACCTTCGATCACCTCCCGACTCTTCAGTGCAATATATGATGGTTACGGTACCACCAGCGAACCAACGGCCACGATGAAACAACAGCTGCAAATCGCAGGCGAAGAATTTGATGTTGCACTCACAGATCTTAAAAATACGATGACCAATGAATTGAAAACCCTCGAACAAAAACTGGAAGCAGCCGGAGCGCCTTACACACCGGGGAGAATGCCGGAGCGGAAAAAAGACTAGCGCAGCTAGCCAGGGAATAGCCCAAATGATTAGCTTACTGTGACTATCTTGCAACAGTTTCTGTCAACCATTGACCATGGACTATTGACCAATCTGTTATGCGTCAACATTTATTAAGTGAAGGAGCCAACGAACTTAGTTACGAAATTCGGGAGATCGTAAAGAAGGCGGAGCAAATCAAAAACCTCGGCAAAGAAATTCAGTGGGAGAATATAGGCGATCCTATTCAGAAGAATCATTTGATTCCGGATTGGATGAAACAAATCATCGCTGACCTCTCCATGCAGAATGATACCTACAGTTATTGTCCTTCTAAAGGCATTCTGGAAACACGGCAGTTTCTAGCTGAACTTACAAATCTCCGCAAGGGAACACAGATTACGCCAGACGATATTTGTTTCTTCAATGGCTTGGGTGATGCCATTGCTAAAGTATACCAATACATCACACCCACCTCACGAATTATTGGACCTTCCCCTGCTTACTCCACACACTCCAGTGCAGAAGCGGCTCACGCCAGTCACGAGCCATTGACGTATACGCTCGATCCCAATAACAAATGGTATCCCGATTTGGATGATCTCTATAATAAGGTGAGGTACAATCCGAATGTAGTGGGCATCCTCATTATCAATCCGGATAACCCGACTGGCATGGTGTATCCGTTGGAAACATTAAAACGAATTGTAGCCATTGCGAAAGAGTTCAACCTCTTTTTAATTTGTGATGAAATCTATATCAATATCACTTATAATGGAGCAAGAGCGTATGCCTTGTCGGAAGTAATTGAAGATGTGCCTGGCATTGCTATGAAGGGAATATCAAAAGAGTTGCCTTGGCCCGGAGCGCGTTGTGGTTGGATGGAATATTATAACCGTGGCAAAGATGCCGACTTCAACAGGCTCTGTCAGGCGATTGATAATGCCAAGATGATTGAAGTATGCTCAACTAAGTTACCGCAGCTGGCGATTCCTAAAATTTTGGGT
The DNA here is from genome assembly GCA_021299455.1 of Flammeovirgaceae bacterium. GTDB lineage: Bacteria > Bacteroidota > Bacteroidia > Cytophagales > Cyclobacteriaceae > ELB16-189. Next base: position 9,620 of record JAJTGQ010000150.1, read on the forward strand.
GACTCGCGCTTCAAAGCATATCGGGAAGAAACGAATCGAAAGATTGGAAAGCGCAGCAAAATCATTTCTGATATTTTTAAGACAGTGCCACAACTCACGTTCAACGAAACTTTTGGAGCTTTTTACAACACTATTATTTTTAGAGAGGGTACGCTGAAATCAAATCAAAAAATTGATATTCAAGATTCAAAAATACGAGCGTTGGTAGAGGCATGGACGGCTCATGAAATGCCAAACGATAAGCGCTTTGTTTACTACCTGCTTGGCGCGAAGGGAATTTGCGTAGTGCCCAGCTCTTCCTTTTGTTCAGAGCTGCAAGGATTTCGGGTTACGCTGCTGGAAGAAAATGAAGAGACATTGGTGAAGACTTTTACAGCGATACGGGATGGTATAGTTGAGTATTTAACGTCTTGAATTCATCAAGCAAATCCATCCAAATTATATTTGGTAGGTTACTTTTGACACGAAATGGTTATCTTTACAGTCTTTACCTGTTTCAGATGAAGTACTTGATCTTCTCTTTGAGATTCGTTTCATTGTTCGCGATTTTGCTGACAAGTAACCGCGTATTTGCCCAAAATACCCTTGACAATTTGGGGCTTACAGCAGCAACCCCATCGGCCATAGCCCTAAGCACCCGGCTTTTAAGTACATCCTATACGGGCCCAGCATTCAGAATACGAAGAAGCTCGGATAACGAGTTAAGAGATTTATATTTTGATGCTGGCACCATATCATTGAATTCGCAAGTCAGCGTGGCTGGCGGTGGCCCTGCAACCCTTACCACATTGGGCACCTGGATTGGAGCAAATTCGGGGACTGTAGCAATATGGTACGATCAAAGTGGAAATGGTAGAAATGCCGTACAAGCCACTAATGCGCGACAACCCAGGCTAATCAATGCTGGAAGTATCGACCTCAAAAGTGGGCGCGCTGCAGTTAGACATCTAGCTGCAGGACAGCACTTTTTATCGGTTTCTACAGCTATACTTTCAACCAACTTTTGGTCAATTAACGCAGTAGAATCGCTTGATGGAGGTGCCAACCAACGAATGCTATCCGGACAGGGAAACTGGTTGCTGGGTTTCTGGAATGGAAATGAACAATCGTTTTATTTTCAAGGTGGTGCAGCAGGTACTTATAATTCAGGGATTGCAGCTACAACTAACAATCAAATTTATTCTTCCATCGGTCAGGGAGCTTCCAATGCTCTGGTGTTTCGAAATAGCAGTTCATTTTCTGCTCAAGGCGGAGGAGTGCCTTCAAGTCCGCCAACAACATTATTAACAAGTTCGTACATAACAACAAGTGAATTTTCAAATGGCACAATCCAGGAGATAACCGTTTTTTCAAATGCGATCACTGCTGCAGAAAGACAGATAATAGAATGTAACCAAGGTACGCATTATAGTATCTCCATTTCAACTCCTAGTATATCACTGAATGCTACAAGTCCTATTCCGGTTGGTACAACCACAGTTAATCTTCCTTACTCAGCTGCCAATGGCTCGACTTACAGCATTACTTGGAATCCGGCTGCTATAACAGCCGGATTCGTAAATGTTACCAATGCCGCTTTGCCGGCTAGTCCAATAACTATTACTGTGCCGGCAGTCGGGCCGGTAGCTGGATCGTCCTATAACGGAACGTTAACCGTTTCGAATTCTTGCTCCGGCATAAGTCCTAATTATAGCGTCACTATTTTTATTATAGGAACAAATACATTGGATAATCTGGGTTTAACAGTTGCCAATCCCTCTTCAGTGGCTTATGGATTAAGGAAGCTTAGCAGTACCTATGTTGGGCCAGTTATGCAAATCAGGCGAAGTTCAGATGGTGAATTGCGCGATGTCTATTTTGATGGGACTGGTGTTTTATCTATAAATTCTCTAGTAAGTGCTGCCGGTGGTGGCGATGCAACGGCTACCACATTAACCTCTTGGATTGGAGCAAACTCTGGAACGGTGGCCATTTGGTATGATCAAAGTGGTCAATGGAGAAATGCATCTCAAACTTTGGTAGCTAACCAACCAAGAGTGATTAATGCTGGTGCGATTGAGACACAGAATGGCAAGCCGGCTGTTTTCTTAAATGGAACTAGCTCCTATTTGGTGGAGTCCACCACCAACGTTTCGAATCCTTACGCGATGAATACTGTTGCATCACGAACAGCTTCAAATGGTGGGTATCAGCGGTTGATCAACTTAAGTTCCACCAGTGATTTTTTTGGATACCTAGGCGCAAGTGTAGGGAACTATGCAACATTTGTCGGAAGTGGAGGATCCTGGAATGATGTGGCAGCAAATACGCCAAACACATCCATAGGTGCTACGTCTGCTATTTTATCGATGAATGTGGTGGCTGGCGCAGGTGGTTTAGTGCCTTTCATAAACGGAATTACACAAATAGGAAAAAATGGAACAGCAGGAACTTCAACTGGATTTTTGATTGGCGCACCTTTTCCTCCAGCCTTTAGTTTAAGTCAACTATGGACGGGTTACATTTCCGATTTTGAAATTTTCCCTGCTACGTTATCAATAGCTGCTCGTGGCGCTCTGGAATGTAACCAAAGTAGTTTCTATTCAATTTCTTTCACAACCCCAACCATTACACATGGTTCAATCACTCCTGTTCCTGTAGGAACAGGAGCGGTGAATTTAACCTATTCAGCAACTACAGGTAATCCGACTACTTATAGCATCAGCTGGGATGCCAGCGCCCTTGGTGCGGGTTTCACCAACATCGCCAACAGTGCTTTGCCAGCTACTCCAATCTCCATTGCTGTTGGCCCCACCTCTGTTCCGGGTGCAACGTATACAGGAGTCCTAACAGTAAACAACGCTTGCGGAACGTCCAGTATCAACTACCCTATTTCCGTCTCTATTTTGAATTCTATATTAGGATTGACCCCGGCTACTTCAGCATCCTATTCATTGAGAAAGTTAAGCCCAACGTACACAGGTGCGGCTATTCAAGTGAGAAGAAGCAGCGACAATGCCACACAAGATATTGGTTTCACTGCCGGAGGTGATTTAGATCAAACTGCTTTGTTGGCTTTTGTTGGTGCTGGAAACGGGTTTGTTTCAATTTGGTATGACCAAAGTGGTTTTGGTCGCAACGCTACACAGGCCACACAAGCAGCCCAACCAAGAATTGTAAATGCAGGTGTAGTTGACACTCAAAACGGAAAGCCAACCATGATCTTTTCTGGGGCTCAAACGTTGCTTAGTTCCATGACTGCCGTGCAAGGCACCACCAGTGGAACGGTTACCACCAGCAATTTTGTTTTTCAAAATGCCACGGTACAATCTTCCCTTCTTTCTAATGGAGATGGCGGAGCGAATCGTTATAACATCCATGCCCCGTGGAACGATGGAAATACTTATTTTGATATTGGAAATAATGGTTCTGGGGGAAGAATTTCAGGGCCATTGACTTGGCCAAGTTATTCTATAGCTACTTTTAGGAGAAATGGTGCCCAAGGAGATGTCTGGAAAAACGGAGTCAATTCACTCACGAGCGGAAGTTTTGGTACAGCAGTCACCAGCAACTCGGCCATGTGGATCGGAAGTTATAATGGGGCAAGTTTCTTTATTAACGGAGGCATGGCTGAACTCACGGTTTTTTCTTCAGCACTTTCTAATGCTGATCGTACTACGTTAGAGTGTAGCCAGAGTGCTTACTATACCATATCGTTAACGGGTGCGACTAATTTTGAATTCTACATTCAGGGTACGCCAGCAGCATCTGCATGTAATACTACCGATGAACAAGTAGTATGGAAAAATTCAGATCTTGTGAACAATCAGGCAACAGGTAATAATCTATTAAAAGTTCAAGGAGGTGGTGCTTGGAATGGCGGAGCCGCTTCGTGGAATACTGTATCTAACAACGGTTACTTCCAGTTTACCGCCAGTGAGACCAACACCTTCCGCATGGCAGGGCTCAGCACCACCAACACAGATGCCAACTACACCACTATCCAGTATGCTTTCTATCTTCAAAACGGGGGGACGCTGGGTATTTATGAATCCGGGGTAAACCGCGGGAATTTCGGGAGTTATGCCACCAACGATATCCTGAAAATTACGGTCGAGGCTAATGTGGTAAAATACTATCGCAACGCAACATTGCTTTATATTAGCACGGTTACACCGACATTACCCTTGCTGGTGGATGTGTCTGTCAACACGGTAGGCGGAACGATCAACAATGCTATTGTATCGAACTACAACACCGGTGTTTTCGTGGCTAATGCGATCAATGCCGGAGCCACACCAGTCTACCAATGGAAACTAAATGGATCAGATGTCGGTACCAATAATTCCACATACACAAATACTACGCTGAACAATAATGATATCGTTAGTTGTGTTCTAACCTATACTGGAATTTGTGGTGTTGTTACGGCAACTTCCAACGGCATGACCAATAAAGCCGTAGCCGCTCCGAGCAGTATCGACTTTTATATCACCGGAACGACAGCCGCATCGGCATGTAATACGGTGGATGAAAACGTGGCCTGGAAGATCACGGATTTCCGAAACGTACAAGGAACAGGCAACAGCCTGGTGAAAATAAATGCCGATGGATCGAACGGGGGTTGGAATGGAGGTGCCGCTTCCTGGAACATAGTGGCCAACAACGGGTACTTTCAGTTCACCGCATCGGAAACCAATACTTTCAGGATGGCCGGGCTCAGCACCACCAACACAGATGCCAACTACACCACTATCCAGTATGCCTTTTATCTGGTCAATAACGGAACGCTGAGAATTTATCAATCCGGAGTTGACATCGGGGCTTTCGGAACATATGCCACCAACGACATCTTAAAAATTGCTGTCGAGGCCAATGTGGTAAAATATTACCGCAACGCAACGCTCCTCTACATCAGTGCCGTTGCCCCAACCTTACCGCTGCTGGTGGATGTATCCATCAACTCAACCGGGGGCACAATCAATAACGCAATAGTCTCCAATTACAACACTGGTACATTTACCGCGACAGCCACCAATGCGGGAACGCCTTCTTTCCAATGGTTTGTTAATGGAAGCCCCATCGGTGGGGCAACCTTATCTACCTACACAAATACTTCACTGGCCAACAACGATGTGGTCACCTGCACCATGCTGCCAGGCTTGGGTGGTTGTACGCTCGTGCCCCCATACACATCCAACGCCATCACCAACAAAGCCGTGCCAGCTCCAACATCTATCGACTTTTACATCACCGGAACAGTGGCCGCTTCAGCTTGCAATACCGTGGATGAAAATGTAGCCTGGAAGATTACAGATTTCCGCAATGTGCAAGGCACAGGCAACAGCCTGGTGAAAATAAATGCAGATGGCTCCAATGGCGGATGGAACGGGGGTGCCGCTTCCTGGAACACAGTCTCCAATAACGGATACTTTCAGTTCACAGCAACCGAGACAAACACCTTGCGAATGGTTGGTCTGAGCAACACCAACACAGACGCCAATTACACAACCATTCAATATGCCTTTTATCTGCTCAATAACGGGACGGTGAGAATTTTTCAATCCGGAGTTGACATCGGGGCTTTCGGAACATATACCACCAACGACATCTTTAAAATTGCTGTCGAGGCCAATGTGGTCAAATATTATCGCAACGCAACGCTCCTCTACATCAGTGCCATTGCCCCATCATTGCCACTCCTCGTAGATGTTTCCATTAATTCAACGGGTGGAACCATCACCAACGCAATCGTCTCCAATTACAATACGGGCACATTTACCGCCACGGCCACCAATGCGGGCACACCCTCTTTCCAATGGTTTTTAAATGGAAGCCCCATCGGTGGGGCAACCTCATCCTCCTACACCAATACTTCGCTGGCCAACAATGACATTGTCACCTGCACCATGCTGCCAGGCCTGGGTGGTTGTACGCTCGTGCCACCTTATACTTCCAACACCATCACCAACAAAGCCGTGCCCGCTCCAACAAGTATCGACTTTTATCTTTCAGGCACCATTTCAACTACAGCCTGCACAGAGGCTATTGAACAAGTGGTGTGGAAAATTTCTGATCTTGTAAACACGCAAGCTTCGGGCAACAATCTGGTAAAAATTAATGCGAGCGGATGGAATGGAGGTGCTGCCTCCTGGAATACCGTCTCTAATAATGGGTTTTTTGAATTTACAGCCACAGAAACAAACATAGAACGGATGGCGGGGCTAAGCACAACAAATGTTAATGCCAGCTATACTACCATTCAGTACGCTGTATACTTGGTAAATAACGGAACCTATAGAGTATACGAATCAAATAATGATCGGGGTGGCTTCGGAACGTATTCTACAAATGATGTTTTTCGGGTAAGTGTTGAGGCGAACGTAGTGAAGTACTTTAGGAATGGCGTGCTATTCTATACGAGTGCGGTAGCCCCAACTCTTCCCCTGCTGGTGGATGTTTCAATCAATCAAACAGGCGGCACCATTACAAACGCCCTTGTGGTTAACAACTCCAATTCGGGAGCCTTTGCAGTAGTAGCAACCAATGCGGGTCTTAATCCAACTTTCGATTGGCGTGTTAACGGAAGCAGTGTGCAAGTTGGTACAAGCACTACCTATACAAATACCTCCCTTGTCCCAGGTGATGTTGTTACGGCTATTCTTACCCCCAATCTTGGAGGATGCTCCTTAACAAATTATACTTCTAACTCTATTACCATTAACGGGCCGGGAGCAACTCCAACCAATTGGACTGGAGGAACGGATAGCAATTGGTATATAGCAAGTAATTGGGACAACGGAATCCCCAACAAATTTAAGTCTGCCGTTATCAATTCCGGAACGCCTAATAATTTAACATTGACTGCCTCTGCCAATGTATATGACATAACGATTCAACCGGGCGCAACTTTCACCATTAGTGGTAGCAATCAGCTTTACGTGTTTCGGAATTTCACTAACAACGGAGCGTTCGTTCCCAATACCAGCAGGGTAAATTTTATAGGATGCTCCAATGCCAGCGTACTTAGTTGTTCGGGTACCCAAACATTCTATAATATAACTGTTAACACAAGTTACGGATTAACGGTTGCATCCGGCACTCATCAAGTCTCAAACAACTTTACATTCACAAATGGAATTGTAACACAAAATGCGACCTTGCTATTTTTAGCAGGATCGTCTGCCACTGGGGCGAGTAATTTGAGTTATGTGAATGGCTCAGTAAGAAAAGCCGGAACCACCGCCTTTGTGTTTCCAATTGGTAGCTCCAGTCGTTTTGCGCGAATCGGAATTGGTGCTCCATCAGCTTCAACCACCTATACCGCTCAGTATTTTAACACTCCTTTTGGAACCTATACCAATGCAGCCGCCCCGCTACCCGTCTTCAACAATGTAAGTGCCCGTGAGTATTGGACATTGAACCAGACGGTCGGTTCAGGTAATGCCACGGTAACATTGTATTGGGAAGATTCGCAATACAGCCAAATAAATGATTGCGGGACGACTGATCTGCGAATTGCCCGTTTCAACGGTACAGCCTGGCAGAACAATAACAATTCAGTGTCGACCACGGGCGCCTGCTCACTGTCGAGCGCACTCGCTGGAACAGTCAGCACTACTGCAGTAGTAACCCAGTTTGGCCCTCTCACATTTGGTTCGCTGTCCAACACCGTCAATCCGCTGCCAGTGGAACTTACGAGCTTCATGGCTGCCGTTACCCCTAACTCGGTTCTGTTGAATTGGTCAACGGCCTCTGAGTTAAATAACGATTTTTTTGAATTGCAGCGTTCTGCCACTGGGGAGAAATTTGAAAAGATAGCCACCGTAAAAGGAGCAGGTACCGTACGCGACCGGACAGATTATCAATATGAAGATGTAACTCCGCTTTATGGAAAAAATTACTACCGTTTAAGGCAGGTAGATTTTGATGGCCAAGATGCCTATTCGAACGTGGTGGTGGCCGATGTGAGCATTGTGAGCGCCAGTTTTAGCGCGTCTGTGTTCCCGAACCCAGGCCGCCAAGATGAGTTAAAATTTATGATCAACACATCTGATACCTCATCTCCGGTGCGGATGCGCATGTTCGACCAACTTGGAAAAAATGTGATTGACGAGACCTTGAGCCTTCAAACCTCAAGCGAGCAATTTGACCTACGGTTGCCCAATCAGGTATCGGCAGGAATGTTCACATTAATTTTCGAGAAGGGCACGCAGAAGCAGTTCATACGTTTAGTAATTAAGGAATAGGAAAATTTTTTAAAGGGACATTGAAATTGATTTAAGTTCAGCAAAGAAAAAATTAAAGCAAAAGATTTTGATCTTCTACCTAACATTCGTTATCAGCGTTTTCAAAACTTTTTCTTGCACTTTCATTGATTGTCATCAGGAAATTTTGCCATCTTGCACTACGGCACAACAAAAAAAATGAACAGAATGGCTACATATCGACTCAACAATTTGATGAATAATAGCCTTGTGCTCATTAACGTCATTATTCTCCGAAAACCGGGGCTGTGACGATTTTGTTAAAGAAATTTTCAACCGCCCCGACAAAATCGGGGCGGTTTTATTTTATGGTAACTACAACAAACTAACGATTGTTCTAACATGATAGAGTACTACAACGATGAAACCATTCTTTTTATAGATGGAAATTTTGTCAAGGCGAGCGAGGCTAAAATCGATCTATTTGGTCAGACATTACATTATGGCTATGGTGTATTTGAAGGCATCCGCTCTTATGAGACTGTAAATGGAATAAAAGTATTTAAACCTCGTACCCATTTCGAACGCTTGCAGCGCAGTTGTGACTTAATGGGAATTCCTTTTACCTACAGCGTAGAAGAACTTATCCAACTTACCTACCAGGTACTGGAAAAGAATAATCTTTCGAACGCTTATATCCGTCCACTGGTTTTCTGTGGACCCAATATGGAGCTCACTGCGCCTTCTGATGTTTCTTTGATGATCACAGCCTGGGCTTGTGAACAACATCCTAACTTAAAACAGAAGCGAATTTGTATCTCCTCTTTTCAACGACCCAATCCCAAAGCTGTTACCGTAGAAGCTAAAGTTTGTGGATTGTATGTGAACTCGATCTTAGCGACTACCGAAGCGAGAAGACGTGGTTTTGATGATGGTTTGTTATTAGATCTGAATGGATTTGTGGCGGAAGGCCCGGGTGCCAATTTCTTTTATGAGAAAGACGGAGTGATCTATACACCGCCTGCCAAAAGCATCCTTCCCGGCATTACTCGTAAAACGGTCATTGATATTTGTAAAGAGTTGGATTTGCCGGTAGAAGAAAAATACTTTAAGCCGGAAGATTTATTTGAAGCCGACAGCGCATTTTTCTGTAGTACGATGAACGAAATTGTTGCGATTGAATCTGTAGAAGGACAACCCGTAGCTAAACTTTGGAAAGATTCCATGGGCGCCTTGATTCAGGAGACCTATCGCAATATTGTGTTAGATAAGAGTTACTCGTATGTAATAGTTTAATGGTTTCCGGTTCTCGGTTCCCAGTAACTGGCAACCTGCAACTGGTAACTGTAATAATGAGCCTTAAAATTATTTAGCAAAGTGATTAACGAATTAAACAAATACAGTCGCACCATCACCCAAGACCCCACGCTTCCTGCCTCGCAGGCGATGTTGTATGGAATTGGTTTGACAGAACAAGATTTAAAAAAAGGACAAGTAGGTATTGTAAGTACAGGCTACGATGGCAACACCTGCAACATGCATCTAAATGCGCTGGCGCAAGAGGTAAAAACTGCCGTATGGGCTCAGGATCTGGTGGGCTTAATCTTTCATACCATTGGGGTGAGTGACGGAATTGCCAACGGAACTGAAGGCATGCGCTACTCATTAGTCAGCCGGGAAGTAATCGCAGATTCTATCGAGACGGTTTGTGGAGCTCAACATTACGATGGAGTCATTGCTGTTGTGGGTTGCGATAAAAATATGCCAGGTTCAGTAATGGCCATGGGTAGATTAAATCGACCCGCCATTATGGTGTACGGGGGAACGATTGCCGGAGGGCACTATAAGGGAAAGGAATTAAATATCATTTCTTCGTTTGAAGCATTAGGCGAAAAAATGCAAGGCAAACTCTCGGAGGAAGATTACAAAGGTATTATCCAAAACTCTTGTCCGGGTGCGGGCGCCTGCGGAGGAATGTACACAGCCAATACAATGGCTTCGGCTATTGAGGCGCTGGGTATGGCACTTCCGTATTCTTCTTCCAATCCTGCATTGAGTAAAGAAAAATCTGTGGAGTGCGCAGAGGCCGGTAAGGCCATCCGACTTCTTCTTGAAAAAGATTTGAAGCCACGCGATATCATGACATTTAAAGCATTTGAAAATGCGATCACCATTGTAATGGCGTTAGGTGGATCAACCAATGCGGTCTTGCATTTAATCGCAATGGCAAAATGTGTCGGCATCAAGATCACGCAAGAAGATTTTCAACGTATTTCTGATAAAACGCCTCTCATCGCTGACTTGAAGCCAAGTGGAAAATATCTGATGGAAGCTCTCCACAAAATCGGAGGCGTGCCATCTGTGATGAAATACTTAGTTAAAAAGGGACTGCTTCATGGCGATTGCATCACGGTAACCGGAAAGACCCTTACTGAAAATGTTGCTAACGCCAATGATCTCGATTTCGAAAAACAAGATGTGATTGTTCCCTTGGAAAAACCTTTGAAAGCAACCGGACACATTCAAATTTTGTATGGCAATCTTGCCGAAAAGGGTTCCGTAGCAAAAATTACTGGAAAGGAAGGAGAAAGATTCAAAGGAACAGCGCGCGTGTTTAATGGCGAGTTTGATGTAGTGGATGGAGTGAGATCAGGAAAAATAAAAGAAGGCGATGTAGTGGTCATTCGCAATGTGGGTCCGAAAGGAGCACCGGGCATGCCTGAGATGTTGAAGCCAACAAGTCTCATCATGGGTTCTGGATTAGGCAAATCAGTGGCACTGATTACTGATGGAAGATTTTCAGGTGGGTCTCATGGTTTTGTCATTGGGCACATTACTCCTGAGTCTTTTGATGGAGGTCTGATCGGTTTAGTGGAAGACGGGGATTGGATTGAAATCGATATCAAGAAACACCAGATCAACTTATTGGTCGATGAGAAAACAATTGCGATCAGACGGTCGCATCACAAAGCTCCTACACTTCGTGTGACGAGCGGTGTATTGTATAAATATGCGAAACAAGTAAAAACAGCTGCTGATGGATGCGTTACTGACGAAGACTAAGGAGAGAGAAGTAGCACAACCTACCAAAGAGATCAAAGGCTCTGAGGTTTTGTTGCGTTGCTTGGTGGCAGAGGGAGTAGATGTTATGTTCGGTTACCCGGGTGGAGCAATCATGCCGGTGTATGACGCATTGTATGATTATGCTGATCAATTAAATCACATCTTAGTTCGCCATGAACAAGGCGCTATTCATGCCGCACAAGGATATGCGCGTGTGTCTGGAAAAGTTGGTGTAGCACTTGCTACGTCTGGACCTGGCGCAACTAATTTAATTACCGGGTTAGCGGATGCTTTGATTGATTCAACTCCTGTCGTTTGTATTACTGGTCAAGTATTCGCGCACTTATTAGGCACTGATGCATTTCAGGAAATAGACGTTATAAACACAACCATCCCGGTTACAAAATGGAATGTTCAGGTAACGGAAGCAAAGGATATTGCCCCAGCTATTGCCAAAGCATTTTACATTGCAAAAACAGGAAGACCAGGACCTGTGCTGGTTGATATCACCAAGAACGCGCAGAATGAATTGTTCGCAGAAGAGAAATATGAACGATGTGATTTTGTTAGAACGTATAAGCCGAAACCTGCTTTACAAGAAACGCAAGTAGAAGCTGCGGCTGCTTTGATCAATCAAGCGAAGCGTCCTTATATTTTGGCCGGACAAGGCGTATTGCTTTCGGGTGCAACAAAAGAACTGATTGCCTTTTCTGAAAAAACCGGAATACCCGTTGCCTCTACTTTGTTGGGACTAGGCGCTTTCCCACAAGATCATCGAAACTATGTTGGCTACTTGGGGATGCATGGCAACTATGGTCCCAATGTAAATACCAATGAATGTGATGTATTGATTGGATTGGGGATGCGTTTTGATGATCGCGTTACCGGTAATGTGAGCAAGTATGCCAAGCAAGCGAAGATCATTCATATCGACATCGACAAAGCGGAAATCAATAAAATCATAAAGACGGATGCTTTTATTTTAGCTGATGCCAAAGAAGCCTTGTCTGCATTGACTGAACAATGTGAAGAAAAGAAACATACAGAATGGATTTCTACTTTTCATGCAATGGATAAAATCGAGTATGAGAAGGTCATCAAGGATGAGTTCGCTCCGACATGCAATGAATTGATGATGGCAGAAGTGATCAATTGCCTGTCAAATAAAACAAACGGAGAAGCAATTGTGGTGACCGATGTCGGACAACATCAAATGGTAACATCACGCTATTATAAATTCAAAAATCCTCGCACTAACGTAACATCAGGTGGAGCTGGCACGATGGGGTTTGCTCTTCCGGCTGCCATGGGAGCAAAACTAGCAATGCCACACAAGCAAGTAGTAGCTGTGATTGGTGATGGCGGCTATCAGATGACCGTACAAGAATTAGGAACGATCATGCAGTATAAAATTCCTGTAAAGATTTTAGTGCTGAATAATAATTTTCTGGGTATGGTGCGCCAATGGCAACAGTTGTTTCACGCTAAAAGATATTCGTTCACAGAAATGGCTAACCCGGATTTTATTAAGATCGCTGAAGCTTACAACATCACTGCGAGGAAAGTGAGTAAAAGGGAAGAACTGGAAGCCGCCATACAAGAAATGTTGGATTCGAAGACATCTTATTTTTTAGAAGCAGTAGTTGGAAAAGAAGATAATGTTTTCCCTATGGTACCTGCCGGAGCAGGGGTGGGAGATGTGATTTTGGAAATACCAAGAAAATAGTTGATGGTTATTCGTTGTTCGTGTGTTATGCGAGCAACGAATAACAAACAACGAACAACAAATAGAATGAAACAAGATTTTACCTTAGAAGTCGCGGCTGATAATAATTTTTCTGTGTTGAACAGGGTCATTAATATCCTCAACCGCAGACGGGTGCGAATCAAGAAATTAATGGCACACGAGAACGAAAATGATTTTCGTAAAGGTGGCGTGATTATGCTACTACATACTACTCCCGATATGATAGAGAAGGTTTCTACTCAATTGGAGAAATTAATTGAAGTAGAGATGGTGCGTTCACAAGAGGGAAGTCAGGTCTATTTTGAGTTAAGTGAACGCATCGTGGATGTAGACTGAGAATGGTCGTTCGTTGTTCGCACTCTGGGTAATATTAGCAAACAACGAATAACTCAACGATTTATAAACAACTAAAAACAAATAAAAATGGCAAAGATTAATTTTGGAGGCACCCTAGAGGAAGTAGTAACACGTGAGGAATTTCCAATGGAAAAAGCATTGGCACTTTTAAAAAACGAAACGATTGCAATCATAGGATATGGTGTCCAAGGTCCTGCACAAGCATTGAACTTACGCGACAATGGATTCAACGTAATTGTTGGCCAGCGTAAAGGATCTAAAACATGGGACAAAGCCGTGAGCCATGGTTGGATTCCCGGTGAAACTCTATTTGACATCAACGAGGCAGCCGAGCGCGGCACCATCATTCAATTTTTGTTATCCGATGCAGGACAAATTGCTGCGTGGCCTACGCTGAAGCCATTTCTAACGACAGGTAAGACTCTATATTTTTCTCACGGATTTGGCATTACGTTTAATGAACAAACTGGTATTGTTCCGCCAACAGATGTGGATGTTATTTTGGCGGCACCAAAAGGATCTGGTACTTCTGTGCGTAGATTATTTTTGCAAGGCAAAGGCATCAACGCGAGCTATGCGGTATTTCAAGATGCGACTGGAAAGGCAACCGATAAAGCAATTGCATTAGGTATAGGTGTGGGTGCCGGTTATCTCTTCGAAACTGATTTTAAGAAAGAAGTCTACTCGGACCTTACAGGAGAGCGCGGAACCTTGATGGGCGCGATTGCCGGAATTTTTGAAGCTCAGTATGAAGTACTACGTTCAAAAGGTCATACTCCTTCAGAAGCATTCAATGAAACAGTAGAGGAGTTGACCCAAAGTTTAATGCCATTGGTTGCCGAAAATGGAATGGACTGGATGTATGCCAATTGCTCAACAACTGCTCAACGAGGTGCTTTAGATTGGAAAAAGAAATTCAAAGCAGCTACACTCCCGGTTTTCAAAGAGTTGTATGAAAGCGTAGCGAGTGGAGCAGAAGCAAAACGCACGATCGACACTTGTAGCAAACCAGACTATCGCGAGAAGCTCGCAGAAGAATTGAAAGAAGTTCGTGAAAGTGAACTGTGGCAAGCGGGTGCGGCAGTACGCGCCTTGCGACCAGAGAAAAATAAAGTAGAGGCGAGCATGATCAATTAGACGTAATTAGTAAGACACAAGTAGTAAGAAAAAATACAGCGATGTCTTACGTCTTATTACTTATGTCTTATGTCCAAACGAAAAAATGACAACCACTAAAGCACAACAAATCGACATTAACCGCGCGCACCTCGTTCTCAAAAACGTAGTGCTCAAAACTCCTTTGCAGTTTCATCGCAAATTGTCAGAGAAGTTTGGCTGCGAAGTGTACTTGAAGCGTGAAGATTTGCAAGTGGTTCGGTCCTATAAAATTCGAGGGGCTTATAATTTGATTCAAAGTTTGAACGAGGCAGAACGGCAACGTGGCGTTGTTTGCGCTAGCGCTGGCAATCACGCCCAAGGAGTTGCCTTCTCATGTAAACTACTAGACATAAAGGGAGTAATCTACATGCCTGCTATCACGCCTAAGCAAAAAATCAATCAGGTGAAAATGTTTGGTGGTAGCAATATTGAAATCGTATTGGTGGGAGATACGTTTGATGATTGCCAGGCTCACGCTTTGGAATTTACGAAGCAAAATAACAGTGTATTCATACCACCGTTCGATCATGAAAAGGTGATTGAGGGACAGGGAACTGTCGCAAAAGAAATTTTAGAGGAACAATCCAATATAGATTATGTATTTGTTCCGGTAGGTGGTGGCGGTTTATCTGCGGGAATGGGAAGCTACTTTGCGACTTACGCTCCTCAAATAAAAATGATTGGGGTGGAGCCTCAAGGCGCACCGTCTATGAAGGAGGCCTTGAAAGCAGGCAAGCCAGTGATCTTAGATTCAATTCAACGATTTGTTGACGGTGCCTCTGTAAAAAGAGTAGGTGACCGCAATTTTGAGATTTGTAAAGACGCATTGGCAGACATGTTGCTGGTACCGGAGGGAAAAGTGAGTTCCACTATTCTTCAACTCTACAATGAAGATGCTATTGTTGCGGAACCAGCGGGAGCGTTGTCCATCGCAGCCTTAGATCAATACGCAGATAAAATCAAAGGAAAAAAAGTAGTCTGCATTCTAAGTGGGGGCAATAACGACATCGACCGAATGCAGGAGATTAAGGAGCGATCACTACTCTATGAAGGTTTGAAGCAATATTTTATCGTGCGCTTTGCACAGCGCCCGGGCGCATTGAAAGAATTTGTCAATCATATTCTCGGCCCGAACGATGACATCGTCCGTTTTGAGTTCATTCAAAAACATAACAAAGAAACGGGTCCCGCATTGATAGGAATTGAGGTTAAGTCAAAAGAAGATTTTGATTTTCTGATTAATCGTATGAATAGTTACAAATTGAACTATACGCTCGTCAATCAGAACGAAAACCTTTTCGAGTATTTGGTCTAGTTAACGCAACCTCTAAATATCTTCATAATTGCATATCTTGGGGTTCTAATTCTACTTGACATGAAACTCCTTCGAAAGATTCTCCTTGGTTTTGCAGCACTAATTGGGTTAGCTGCCATCATCATTCTTTTGTTCTATCGGCAAGAAACCTATCAGCTATATAAGGTCCTTACCTTTTTCGATAAAGGAAATATCTCCGAAAACTTCCGCGGAGTGAAAGATATTTTTCCCACTACTACCGTACCAAAACCGGATCGATCTGATCTTTTTCCAATAAGTTCGAAGCCTTATTCATTGCCTACTTCTTTTCAGGTTAATGACTCAACTGTAGATACCAATGCATTTCTTGATTTTACGCTGACGGATGCTTTGATTGTCATTCAAAACGACACAGTTCGTTACGAATCTTATTCCAATGGATTCAAAGTTGACGATCATCATATTTCCTGGTCCATGTCTAAGTCGGTGGTTTCTACTTTGCTAGGAATTGCCATTGGCGAAGGAAAGATAAAAAGTATTGAGCAAACAGTAACGGATTACCTACCTGATTTTGCAGGAACTGGTTACGATAAGGTGCGAATTAAAGATCTACTTCAAATGTCTTCGGGCGTTGGCTTCAATGAAGATTATGGCGATTTCAATTCTGATATCAATGTAATGGGAAGGTACTTTGCATTGGGCATGCCGATGGCCGATTTTGCCAAAACATTAAAAAGAGAGCGAACACCAGGCACATATAATCACTACGTGAGTATTGATACACAAGTACTGGGCATGATTCTGGTGAAGGCAACTGGCCAGCCAATTACACAATACATGAAGGAAAAACTTTGGTCTTCCATTGGAGCAGAATCAGAAGCTTATTGGATCGTTGACAAAGCGGGGATGGAGTTCGCCTTGGGTGGCTTGAACGCTACAGCGAGAGATTACGCAAAGCTGGGACAGCTATTTCTTGACACTGGTAAGTGGCAGGGCCGGCAAATTGTTCCTAGAGAATGGGTGTTATCATCCATTACTCCCGATGCACCTCATGTGATGCCGGGAAAAAGAGTCAATGCTGCACTTGCTGATGGATATGGCTTTCAATGGTGGATACCTGTGGGAAGCAAGGGTGAATTTGATGCTCAAGGAATTTATGATCAGTTTATTTACATCGATCCAAAATCCAAAATGGTAATTGTAAAACTTTCGTCAAACTACCATTTTAAGAATGACAAGAAGAGAATCTTTCACGAATTAGAAATCGCATTGTTTAGAAAGATTGTTGAGCAGAGAATTTAATATTTATCTAGAGACCTCAGTAATTTCCTTTTCAAGAACTTTTTCAACAAACTGATTTAGAGACATTTTTAACGTAGCAGATTTAATAGCTGCAAGTCGGTGAATTTTCGGCTTAAGCCTTACATTGAAACTCCCTTTGTATTCTTTGTCTGGATCTTTTCCAAGTTCTTTGCAGGTAGCTATGTAGTCTTCCACAGCATCTCTAAATGCTTTTTTCAATCTAGCTACTGAGTCAGCTTCGAATGTTACCAAATCTCTGATACCAACTATTTTTCCGAAGAAGATTTCATCTTCATTACTGAACTCAACAGAGCCAGTATATCCATTATGTACTAAAACATTTTTCATAGTAGTCCTTCTTCTTTTAAATGTTCAATGATCAATTCAATGTAAGCCCACGGTAAACTACACCTTGCGCGGTATCAACTCGTATAATTTGTTGACGGGATGTTGAGGTATAGTTTCGAGTGTGTTCTTGAGCCACTCGAAGGGATTGATGTCATTGATTTTGCAAGTGCCGATGAAAGAAT
>JAJTGQ010000091.1 GCA_021299455.1 Flammeovirgaceae bacterium
AGTTCCATTTACTTACGGATTACTTTTTTTACTTCCACCTCGTAAATCAGATTAGTATAAGGCGCGACACTTGAATTGCCATAGGCGCCATAGCCTAATCCAGAGGGAACATATACAATTGCCTTAGTACCCTCACGAAACAAGGGCAGTACAATTTTCCATGCTGGTAAAGTAGATCGCGCGTTTATCTTCAGGCCCTTTGAAACTTCTGGTTCAACTACTGCTTCTGTTGGCAATGATTTTGCCGTGTAGGTTAAAACGACCGAGTCAGTTAAAAGTGGTGCCAACGCAGTGGAACCACCGTCAGTGGTGATTATATACCGAAGATTGGCGGCATCTTTTCGGGCGTTAATATTCTTGGCTAACAAAAAAGCATCAATAGTAACAAGATCACGTGTTAGTTGAGTTGCATACTCTCGAATAACTTTCTTCTGTTCAATGTCAAAAATCAAATTGGAGTTGGCGGGTATCGGGCCTGTTCTGTAGTTGCCGTAGGCCAAGCCAGAGGGCACGAACAATCTTACCTTGGCACCTTCGCCAACTAGCGGCAACGCAATGCGCCAGGCACGAATCAACTTGTTCAGCAAAAATGTGTTCTGGCCATTTGTAAAAATGGAATCGCCATTAAGCAAGAAAAGCGAATAGTTGACTTGGATGGAGTCTACCTGTTGCGGTTTGAAATCCGACCCTTTTGTAGCGATTGAATACCTCAGACCAGAGGTATCTGCTTCTGCTGTGATGTTATTAGCAGCAAGGTATTCATCGATCAACAAAACGTCTTTCGCCAATTGGTCTCTATAAGCCAAGCTCACCTTCTCATCACTGCACTGAGCAAACAAAATAAAAATTGTTGCAACAGAAAGGAAGCCTTTCATAGTTTCTTTGCTGGAACGCTAGTTAGTGCTAGCTGTCAACTCAATTTCAAAAATCAAATTTGTATTGCTAGGAATTGAACCACTACCACGTAGTCCATAACCAAGTGTTGAAGGAATATAAAAAGTGGCCTTTGTCCCGACTGGGATCAACGTCATACCAAGTCTTAGACCCCTAATCAATCCGCTTAAAGCATAGGTCACTGGGCTACTGGATCGATCGAAAATAGTGGGATTCGTTATGCTGAGTATTCTTCCCGTATAAGTAAACGAGACAGTGCTTGCTGAGTTGGGGGTTGCTCCCGTACCTAACGAGGTGATGGTGTATTTCAACCCTTCTGGTCCCTTAAAGACATTCTGCACCTCCTTGGCTAAGATGTAGTCACTAATAGCAAGTGTATCTTTTCTAAGTTGAGGAAACACTTTCAACAACTCCACCTCAAAGATCAAATTCGAGTTTGGTGGGATAGTGTTTTTCTGAGTCGAGCCGTAGGCCCACCCAGAGGGAACATAAAAATTAGCTTTTGATCCTTGGTTGATAAGAGGAAGGCCAATTTGCCAACCTGCAATTAGATCTCCCAATAGAAAACGTACTGGCGCACTCGATTTTTCAACTTCCGCTTCAGAAGGCAGTAATCGAAGCGTGTAATTTACAGTAACCGAATCAGAAGCCCCTAAAGGCTTAATTCCCGTGCCCTCGACATTTACTAAGTACCTGACACCATAATCATCAGGATCAGTCAACGCTGCAATACCTTTGCTGACCAGATAAGAATCAATGGCCGCTCTATCTTTTGCTAACTGATCTTCAAACGTCACGGGCTTGGGTGTATCGATACTACACCCAGACAAACCGACAACAACTACCGACAATAAAAAAATTATACGTTTCATTTTACAATTACTTCACTTCAATTAACTCCATATCAAAAACCAACACAGAATTTTCAGCAATCACATCACCTCTTCGTTGATTACCGTACGCTAATGTAGAGGGGATATAAACAGTCATCTTCGAGCCCTTATTCATTAATTGGATGGCTTCTTCCCAACCTGGTATTACTTGTTGCGCACCCACTGTCAATTCTAGCGGGGAATACGGACGCCCTTGCGTATACAGGTTGTTTTTCTTTGCTTCCGATTCGATACTTGTATCGAAATACTTGCCGTTTAATAAATACCCTAAATAGTCAATTTTTACTTGCTGCCCAGCCTTAGCATTTTCGCCTGTTCCTGGTTTTGTAATAATATACCTAAGCCCTGAAGTAGTGGTTTGAGCAGTCACATTTTTCGCCTTCAAGAAATCGTCAATTGCAGTAATGTCTTTTCCTAATTGAGCCTTCTGATCCTGAAGCATCTTTTCATTTTGCTTTGCTACCAGTTCGGTTTGTAGTTTATTCATTTCCTCCTGATTGAGTACGGCAGACAAACCAATCTGGAAAGTGAATGATGAAGTAGAGTCAACTGAAAAAGGTAAAGGCTGGCGGAAAGTGTTTTCAAACAGTTTCTTGGCGGGAACCTTAAACACAACGCTATCTCCCTTCGACAGCATTTTGATGACTTCCAAGACAGCATCGCCTTTAGGTACCGTTCCCTGCATCTGAATAACAGCGGGAAAGCCATTCTTCTTTGAATCGTTCCAGACGGAGTCTTTACCATCCATGAAAAGCAAATTCATCACGACAAATTTGCCAGAATCTATTTTGACGCCATCTCCTTTGCGAACGACATTGAATTTGTAACCTGAAGGTGTCTCTTTGGAACCGCTACAAGCGGCAATAAACAGGGATGCGAAAAGAATGGCGATGATTGAATTTTTCATTGTGTGGTTTTATTTGAAATAGAATTGGTTTATTACTTGTTTAAATCTGACTTATATTCCGGCAAGATCGCCAAAAATTTCTTCAAAGTCTCCTCTAGATTTTGTTTTGACTGCCCCCCTGAGGCATTTTTGTGTCCTCCACCTTCAAAATGTTTGCGAGCAAAGGCATTTACGTCAAAATCTTGTAACGAACGAAAAGACAGTTTTATTTCTTCCTTTCGGTCATACATCAATACAGCCATTTTAATTCCTTTAATGGAAAGGCCGTAGTTAACAAGGCCTTCGGTGTCGCCAGTTTGCGAACCAAATTGCCTGAGTTCCTCCCAGGTCAATGTCATATAAGCCGTGTTATACTCTGGCAACACAACCAGCTTTTGGCTGAGTGCATATCCCGTCAAACGCAAACGTTCTAGTGAGTTAGTATCGTATATTTTCTTAGCTACTTCGCTTGGATTCGCCCCACGGCTTACCAACTCGGAGGCAATCAAAAATTCCTTGTGTGTGGTGTTATTATGCCTGAATCCACCAGTATCGGTCATCAGTCCTGCATACAAACAGTTAGCAATGTCTTGATCAATTAACTCACGATCTCCCCATTCATCGATCAGTTCAAAAATCAACTCGGCTGTTGATGCAGAGCTGACATCCCATTTCTCGAAATCTGCAAATTTCTCGGGTTCCAGATGGTGGTCTATCATGACCTTTTTTGCGGTCGATGTTTTCACCATCTCTCCAACTTCATTTATCCTTTTCAAACTTGAAAAATCAAGGCAAAAGAGGACGTCACAGGCCTCGATCAACGCTTTTGCTTTTTGCTGTGGAACTATCGAGTCCTTTGTCAATGCAATAACCATTTCTTTGCCAGGCATCCAAGTCAAAAAGTCAGGGTAGTCGCTTGGGCTGATTACCGCAACGGAATGTCCTTTTTTTGCTAAATAGCCTGCCAAACCCAGAGAGGAACCCAAGGCGTCTGCATCCGGCTTAAAATGGGTCACAATTACCACTTTCTTGGGTGAGGCCAGTAGTGTTCTTAATCCTTCTAGGTCTTTCATTTAAGGGGGCAAAAATAATCAATGATTCTGGATTGGGGCTTCTATGTTCCCTGTTCTTTTAATACTTTTGCGCCCGAATAATTCAACTAAAAAACCTCAAAAAACAACTAAAATGGCAGGAAACAGAACTTTTACAATGCTTAAGCCTGATGCAACAATTGCAAATAATTCAGGTGCAATTATCAAAATGATTGAAGAGGCAGGCTTCCGCATTGTTGCAATGAAGAAGACAAGATTGAGCAACGAATTGGCTGGAAAATTTTATGAAATTCATAAGGAGCGATCTTTTTATGGCGAACTGGTTAACTACATGTCATCAGGTGCCATTGTTCCGATGATCCTTGAAAAAGCCAACGCAGTAGAGGATTTTCGCAAATTGATTGGCGCAACGGATCCAAAAAAAGCAGAACCCGGCACTATACGCGCATTATTTGCTAAGTCGATTGACGCCAATGCGATCCATGGCTCTGACTCCGATGCTAATGCGGAGATTGAGGGAAGTTTCTTCTTCTCGCAGTTTGAAAGGTTCTAAGGTTGCCAGTTTCTAGTTTCAAGTTCAGGTAGAAGGATTTCAAACTTGTAACCGGGAACTGGGAACATTTCCCCATCCGTTTTGTTCTTCGATAAGTTTTAAGATTAAGAGATAAGTTTTTTTATGAACATCGATCCCCTTTACTCCGAAAAATTTGAGTCGCGACACAATGCACCCAATACCAACCAAATAGCCGAAATGCTAAAGGTGGTAAAAGCCAAATCAGTGGACGAAGTGATCGATCAAACCGTACCGGCCAACATCCGCTTGAAAAAAGCGTTGAACTTGCCGGCAGCGCAATCGGAGTTTGAATTCTTGAATGAATTCAAAAAGATGGTTTCCAAAAACAAGATCTATAAGTCTTATATAGGTACCGGATATTACAATTGTATCACGCCTGGAGTCATTCTTAGAAATATTTTAGAGAACCCGGGATGGTATACTGCTTACACTCCCTATCAGGCAGAAATTGCCCAGGGCAGGATGGAAGCATTGATCAATTATCAAACGATGGTGATCGACTTAACGGGTATGGAAATCGCCAACGCTTCATTACTGGACGAGGCAACAGCTGCCGCTGAAGCACTGCATCTTTTGTACGCATCGAAGAAATCATCTAAAAAAGATGCACATAAATTTTTTGTTGATGAACATACATTCCCTCAGGTAATTGACCTGCTAAAAACACGGGCAAACCCGATTGGTGTTGATCTCGTTGTGGGTGATCTATCCAAACTGGATGTAACAGAAGCTAACTTGTTTGGAATCTATATTCAAAATCCGAATAACAATGGCGAGGTAAAAGACTATACATCACTGATTGAGTCTGCTCATGAGAAAGAAGTCTTTGTGGTGATGGGTGCCGACCTAATGAGTTTGCTGTTGGTAAAATCGCCCGGTGAAATGGGCGCTGATGTAGTGGTGGGTTGTTCGCAACGCTTCGGAGTGCCCATGGGTTTCGGTGGACCTCATGCTGCTTTTTTCGCCACCAAAGATGAATTTAAAAGACAAATGCCGGGGAGAATTATCGGCATTTCGCAAGACGCTCAAGGGAATCCCGGCTATCGGATGGCTCTGCAAACGCGTGAGCAACATATTCGCAGAGAAAAAGCAACTTCCAATATTTGCACTGCACAAGTTCTGTTATCCGTAATGGCCAGCATGTATGCGGTATATCACGGACCTGAAGGATTGAAAAAAATTGCTGGTCGAATACATGGCCTTGCTAACGTGCTGGAATCAAATTTGAAAGCAGCTGGATTTAAACAAGTAAACGCTGCCTACTTCGATACAATAAAAATTGCTGTGGCCGATAAGAAAGCGATTGAGCGCGAGGCCATCAAACATGAAGTGAACTTCCGTTATTTTAGTGATAATCATGTAGGAATTTCATTGGATGAGACGACTTCCTTGAAAGACCTTCAAACGATCTTGAAAGTATTTGGCGTTTCTTCTTCATCGAATGGTGTGAAGGCGACAAGCACTCTACCGGTTTCGTTAGTCAGGAAATCCGATTTCTTAACTCATCCTATTTTTAATTCACATCACAGCGAGCACGAGATGCTGCGCTACATCAAGAAATTAGAAAGCAAAGACTTATCGATGGTGCATTCTATGATTTCATTGGGCTCTTGCACGATGAAATTAAATGCCACTACCGAAATGATTCCGGTAACATGGCCTGAGATGGGGCAGATTCATCCATTTGCTCCAAGTGATCAAACACAAGGCTACACAGAAATGATTTCTAATCTGGAGGTTTGGTTAAAAGAGATTACCGGGTTTACAGGAATTTCCCTGCAACCCAACAGCGGGGCGCAAGGTGAATACGCAGGATTGATGGTGATCAGAGCCTACCACCAAAACAGAGGTGATCATCATCGGAACATTGCTCTGATTCCATCTTCGGCTCATGGAACAAATCCGGCTAGCGCAGTGATGGCTGGTATGGAAGTAGTTGTCACGAAATCAGATGCCGAGGGAAAAATTGATGTAGCCGATTTAAAAGCGAAAGCAGAACAGTACAAAAATAATCTGGCATGTTTGATGGTGACCTATCCATCTACGCATGGTGTTTTTGAAGAAGCCATTGTCGACATCTGCGAAACAATTCACCAAAACGGTGGATTGGTTTACATGGACGGAGCCAACATGAATGCGCAAGTGGGCTTAACATCACCTGCTAACATCGGTGCGGATGTTTGTCACCTCAATCTCCATAAAACATTTTGTATCCCACACGGAGGTGGCGGTCCTGGCATGGGTCCGATTTGTTGTAACGATAAATTGAAACCTTTTCTTCCGGGTCATGCCGTTGTGAAAACGGGAGGTGAAAAAGCGATTAGTGCCGTATCGGGCGCACCTTGGGGAAGCGCTAGCATCCTGGCCATCTCTTATGCTTATATCGCCATGATGGGAAGTGAAGGATTGACCAACGCTACTAAACTGGCTATCTTCAATGCCAACTACATCAAAGAAAGATTAAGTGGGCACTACAAAATTCTGTACACAGGCACACAAGGCCGTTGTGCGCATGAGATGATTGTGGATTGCCGCGACTTTAAAAAATTCGGAGTTGAGGTAGAGGATATTGCAAAACGACTCATGGATTATGGCTTCCATGCGCCAACCGTTTCATTCCCGGTAGCAGGTACCATCATGATCGAGCCGACCGAGAGCGAACCCAAAGCAGAGATGGATCGCTTTGTAGACGCATTGATCGAAATACGGAATGAAATCCGTGAAGTAGAAGAAGGCAAAGCAGACAAAGAAAACAATGTATTGAAACACGCTCCTCATACTGCAGCAGTCATTACAGCCGATAGTTGGAATCGTCCCTACAGCAGGCAAAAAGCTGCTTACCCACTTTCCTTTGTGAAAGAAGCTAAGTTCTGGCCAAGCGTAAGTCGTGTAGACAACGCCTATGGCGATCGGAATTTGGTATGCAGCTGTTTGCCGATTGAAGAATACGTTAGTTAATATCAGACTTCGGTATTTGGGGTTTTTACACCTTGTGAAATTTGAATGCCCTTGCCCCCAAATGAAAAAGACATTCTTTGCTTTTTTCTTGATCATGGCTATTTCAAGCCAAGCACAGAAGAGCATTTACAAGGGGTTACCTTCTTTGGTTTGGCCGAAACTCTACGCTATAGAGTACAGAAAAGAAGGCGATAATGACAAACCACTTTTTTCAAAATACGTACAGTCTATTGCCAACAAAGTGATCACACTCCCAGGTTATATGGTCCCCTTCGAAAGCGGAATGAAAGGAACTCATTTCATGCTTTCTTCTTTACCTTTAAACGCGTGCTTCTTTTGCGGTATCGGTGGCCCCGAAACGATCGTGGAGGTTTTTTTGCTAGAACCAATTGGATACACCGACAA
>JAJTGQ010000139.1 GCA_021299455.1 Flammeovirgaceae bacterium
AACGATCTCGTTAAACAAAAACAGGTGAACGCGATTTCGATCGGTGACATCATGTAGCAGCCAATTTTCTACTTAAAAAAAGCCTCCAGCAGTGGGGGCTTTTTTTTGTAGTGCATTGACCATGACTCCCAGCAAGAACTAATTGCACTGCGACCGTTCTGCCTCTGGTAACTTATCTATGTCAAAGCCTTACATTTAAATAATAATATCTTAAAGCCAATTTACTATATTTGCGTCTCTTTAAAAAAATAGGAACGTTGTTAACAAAAAGTACAATTATAAGATGCTTTGCCTGGGTGTTGCTCGTTCAGGTCATTAACATTTCTATTGATCCAGTTGATCCTATCGCAGAAAAATTAGGACGATTATCTTGGGAAGAAGATCTATCCATAAATGATATTGAAAGTATAGCCGAACTTTTATCCGAACAATTCTTGGGGATCGACATAGCAGAACAAGACGAAGATGACGAAAACGGGCTTGTAAAATTCGCAGATCTCTACATTACTCAATCCTCCATTGAAATCAAAAAAAAATGTCGACCTCTTCGGCAATCTTTTTTTCCATTGGAAAAGAAGCTCACCTCAATTGTTCTTGATTTCACTTCCCCGCCACCGAGAGTAGCGTAGCTGTTGTATTCTTTAGAGAAGATTATCTACTGAAATGCCCTTGAGGCGTTTTAGTGGTCTTCAATTTTCTTTCATTTCTATTTATTACTTCACTTACTTTAATATGCGTATTAAAAAATCGTATCTCTTTTGGAGAAACTGTTTGATTGGTCCTTTCTTAGGTCTCCTATCAGGCTTGCTTCTGTCAGCCTGTTCATCAGACAAAAAAGATAGTGCAACACAAGAGAATTTTTCCGTCACGAATCCTATTGTTATAGACACCATCTATACCTCTGAATATGTGGCCGACATTCATTCATTACAAAATGTAGAATTAAGGGCACGGGTAAAAGGTTATATCGAAAAAATTTATGTTGACGAAGGACGTCCCGTAAAGGCAGGGCAACTACTCTTTAGCATAAGCAGTCAGGAGTATAGACAAGAATTATTGAAAGCCAAAGCGATGCTCACCAGCGCGATTGCCGATTCAAAGGTTGCAGAAGTAGATTTAAATAATGTAAAGACACTAGTAGAGAAAAACATCGTTTCAAAAAGTGAGTTAGAGATGGCAAAAGCCAAGTTCGATGCTTTTCAGGCAAAGATAGAAGAAGCCAAGGCCAATGAATCAAGTTCAGAATTACAACTGTCATTCACAGAAGTGCGCGCTCCGTTTAGTGGTGTGATCAATCGCATACTATATAAAACAGGGAGCTTGATTGACGAGGGTACACTTCTCACATCACTTTCAGATAACAGTGAAGTATTCGCTTATTTCAATGTTTCGGAAACTGATTACTTGGACATTGTTGAGCAGGGAAATGAATCAAAGAAATATGACGTGGAGTTAATCTTGGCCAATCACCAGCCACATAAATACAAAGGAGTCATTGAAACAGTTGAAGGAGAAGTAGATAAATCAACCGGCAACATTGCGTTTCGCGCCAGGTTTAAAAATCCTGAGTTGGTTTTAAAGCATGGCTCTACGGGAAAGATAAAATTGAATCATGAAATCAAGAACGCAATACTTATCCCTCAGAAGTCAACCTTTGAGATTCAGGAGAATCTGTACGTGTATGTTGTCAATGATAAAAATGCGGTTGAACTGCGAAATATCAAGTCAACACTTAGAATTCCGCATCTCTACGTCATCGCGTCAGGCCTCACCCAAAACGACCGAATTCTTTATGAGGGAATACAACGAGTAAAAGAAGGTGACAAAGTTGAACCCAGGCCAATAACAATGAAAGTCATATTACAGCAACTTACTAAGTTGTGATAGGTAGCTAACCAACCATCTCTTCAACCAAAAAATAATCATGACCACACGATTTATAAGTAGGCCTGTTCTTTCAATTGTCATCTCCATTTTGATAACACTAGTCGGTGCATTGTCGCTCACCCAATTACCGATGACCCAATTTCCAAATATTGCCCCAACAGAAGTAACGGTTACTACAAAATATACAGGAGCTAATGCCGTTGTTTGTACGAAAGCCGTTGTGACGCCTCTTGAAAGAGCCATCAATGGTGTGCCTGGTATGGCGTATATGTCATCTGTATCAGGCAATGATGGTACTAGCGTCATTCAGATAATTTTTAAAGTCGGCACCGATCCCGAAGTGGCTTCTGTAAACGTGCAAAACCGAGTGGCTGCGGTATTGGATGAACTTCCTCAAGAAGTTATTAAATCCGGTGTTATTGTGGAAAAGGTTGTGAGCAGCATGTTGATGTATATTAACATCTTGAGCACCGACCCGACACAGGATGAAAAGTTTTTATACAACTTTAGTGACATCAATTTATTGGCGGAACTAAAGCGCATTGATGGAGTTGGGTTTGCCGACATCATGGGTTCACGCGAGTACTCGATGCGCATTTGGTTAAAGCCCGATAGAATGGCAGCCTATAACATTTCCTCAGCTGAAGTAATAGAATCTTTACAAAACCAAAATATCGAAGCGGCACCGGGAAAGGTGGGGGAAAGCTCAGATAAAAAAAGCCAGTCACTACAATATGTAGTTAGGTATACCGGAAAGTTCAATATGCCTGGACAATATGAGGATGTTGTTTTAAAATCAAATGCCGATGGAAAATTACTGCGATTGAAAGATGTTGCTGATGTAGAATTTGGCTCGCAGGATTATGATGTTGTGTCGAAAGAAAATGGGCAACCGTCTGCAGCTATTATGCTCAAGCAGCGATCCGGATCAAATGCCAGCAAAGTAATCAGCGAGATAAAAACAAAAATGGAAGAACTGAAGCAAACTTCTTTTCCTGCAGGAATGGATTACACCATCAGTTATGATGTAGCCCGTTTTCTAGACGCCTCCATTGGAGAGGTGATAAAGACATTGATCGAGGCTTTTTTGTTAGTATCGTTGGTCGTATTCATTTTTCTGCAAGACTGGCGTTCAACCATCATTCCCGCTCTTGCTGTTCCGGTTTCTCTGGTGGGCACGTTCTTCTTCATGCAACTATTTGGTTTCTCATTAAACCTGATCACTTTGTTTGCATTGGTACTTGCCATTGGCATTGTGGTCGATAATGCGATTGTGGTAATTGAAGCGGTTCACGCTAAAATGGAAAAGTCAAATATAAGTCCTCTAAAGGCAACTGACGAAGCCATGAAAGAAATCAGTGGAGCGATTGTCGCTATCACGCTGGTGATGTCAGCGGTATTCGTTCCGGTCGCATTTATGTCGGGGCCAACTGGAATTTTTTATCGACAATTTTCATTAACTATGGCGGTTTCTATTGTGTTGTCGGGTATTGTTGCGTTGACCCTTACCCCTGCACTCTGTGCCATCATTCTAAAAAATTCTCATGGCCAACCTAAAAAGAACAGCAGAATGAATCGGTTGTTTAACGGTTTCAACCACTGGTATGAAAATCTTTCTGAACGTTATCAGCAACTATTGAATGCGATCGCCTCACGAAGAGCTGTCACTATTGGAATACTACTCATCTTTTTGGTTGGCTCGGGTGTACTGGGTAAACTACTGTCTTTTGGATTTATACCCAATGAAGATCAAGGTACATTCTATGCTAGCGTAACTACACCTGTTGGCGCGACATTGGAAAGAACATCGGCTGTGGTAGACGAAATTGAGAAAGCTGCTCATGAATTGAAGTTTACTGCCTCAGTATCAACATTGGCGGGCTTTAATTTACTCACCGATGGTACCGGCTCTACCTATGGTATGTGTATGATCAATTTAAAACCCTGGGAAGAACGATCGGAATCAATAGAAGATGCGATCAAAGTGCTCCGGGAAAAAACGAAACATATTCAAGACGCGCAAATAGAGTTTTTTCCGCCTCCCGCGGTGCCCGGCTATGGCAATGCCAGCGGATTCGAATTACGACTGCTGGACAAAAATAAGAGTGATGATTTAACCCAACTAGAAAAGGTAGCTGATGACTTTGTTGCCGCTTTGAATAGCCGACCAGAAATTCAAAATGCGTTTACGAGTTTTGATGCCAGTTTTCCGCAATATCTAATTCATATCGACAATGATAAAGCGGCTCAAAAAGGTGTTACCACCCAAACCGCGTTGGAAAATCTACAAACGCTGATTGGAAGTTATTACGCCACCAATTTCATTCGGTTTGGGCGACTATACAAAGTGATGGTTCAAGCACTACCGGAGTATCGCGCACGACCTGATGATCTTCTGAAACTGTACGTGGAAAACAGCGAGGGAGAAGTCGTTCCTTATTCCGCTTTCATCACCATAGAAAAGGTATTTGGCCCCGAGCAGCTTACCCGCTACAATATGTACACATCTGCCATGTTAAATGGTGAAAATGCCCGAGGCTATAGCAGTGGCGATGCCATTAATGCAATACAGGAGGTTGCCCGGGAGACATTGCCGAGAGGCTTTGGCATTGACTGGGCTGGGATTAGCCGCGATGAAGTATTAGCCGGCAACCAAGCTGTTTATATTTTTATTATCTGTCTTGTATTTGTCTACTTACTTTTATCTGCACAATATGAAAGTTTCTTGTTGCCGCTGCCCGTTATTCTTTCTTTACCAACTGGGGTTTTTGGGGCACTATTCCTATTAATGTTATTGGGATTGGAAAACAATATCTATGCACAAGTAGCCATGATTATGCTCATTGGTCTGCTTGGCAAAAATGCAATTCTTATCGTGGAGTTTGCATCAATGAAACACCGGGAAGGGCTTACCCCTCTGAAAGCTGCCATTGAGGGGGCAACCGTCCGTCTGCGACCTATCTTAATGACATCCTTTGCATTCATTGCCGGATTGATCCCCTTGATGTTCGCGTCAGGCGCTGGCGCAATTGGAAACCGTACGATTGGTACCGCAGCAGCAGGCGGGATGTTATTCGGAACAGTATTCGGGGTAATCATTATACCAGGCTTGTATTTCATTTTCGCTACGGTATCGGAGAAACATATTCCTAAAGGACTGCACGAAGAAGTTCCATTCACTGAAGAATTAAAATTGAAATGAAGAATCATAAATACATCATACTCACCATTTTTCTCACGGCTAGCCTGATTGGTTGTATACCTACACAACCAATGTATCAGGCGTCAACGAAAACCACTCCGATGTCATATGTAATCGGTAGTGACTCGGCTGCTATTGCCACCATTAGTTGGAAAGAATACTTCTCTGACAAAAATCTGATTGCTCTGATTGATACAGCACTTGCAAATAACTTTGATGTACTGATTGCACTACAACGAGTTGAAGCCGCAAGTGCGGGAGTGCAGTTTAGTAAAGGTTTGTTATTGCCATCCGTTAGCATAAGTGGTACAGCAGCCATTCGAAGATATGGCCGATACACAATGGATGGAGCGGGAAATGCAACCACAGATATATTACCAGGTCAAACTGTACCTGTCAATCTCCCCGACTATTTTGTAGGACTGCAAACCTCATGGGAGGCTGACATCACAGGCAAAATACAAAACAGAAAAAAAGCGGCCGTAGCTAGATATCTGTCCAGTATAGAAGGAAAGAATTGGCTAATCACAAATTTAGTTGCAGTGATAGCATCCACTTACTATGAATTACAAGCACTCGACATTGAATTGGAAATAATACGCGAGAACATTTCTATTCAGGAAAATGCTGTAGCAGTAGTAACTTCACAAAAGGAATCTGGCGCGGCCAATGAGTTGGCAGTAGAACAATTTCGCGCCCAACTTCTTACCACCAAGTCACTCGAGGTAGAAATTGAGCAGCAAATTATAGAAACGGAAAGCCAAATCAACTCTCTACTAGGAAGATACCCCCAGCCAATAGAACGCGGTAAAACTATTCTAACACATATAATTCCAACTCAACTACAGACGGGTGTACCGTCAGATTTACTTCGCAACCGCCCAGACATTAAGCAAGCGGAGCTTGAACTAATAGCAGCAAAAGCAGATGTTAAAGCGGCAAGGGCAGCCTTTTATCCTTCGTTGAATATTACAGCCGGATTGGGCTTTCAGGCATTCAAGCCAAATCTCCTATTCACCACACCTCAATCTTTCGTATTCAGTCTGGTAGGAGGATTGTCGGCACCCTTGATTAACCGAAGTGCAATCAAAGCGAATTTTAAGGGGGCAAGTGCATATCAAGTAGAACTGCTATACAACTACCAGAAAAGTATCTTAAATGGATATGCTGAAGTTTACAATCAGCTAAATAATCTAAATAATCTACAACGCATCTATGGCTACCGAAACGAAAAAGTGAATATACTATCTCAATCCATACAAACATCCAATGACTTATTCAGAACGGGGCGAGCAAATTACCTGGAGGTGTTGTTGACTCAACAAAATACACTGAACGCGAGACTGGACTTTATCGATGTAAGGAAGCGTCAAATGCTATCCCGGATCAATATTTATAAAGCGCTTGGGGGAGGATGGAAGTAATTTGACAAAAGGCAATGTGCCACACATTTCAAAATTGGCGTAGCACTCTTTACCGGAAAAATAGAACTATTCTATGCTTCGAATCAAATAAAAGTAATTACTTCGCCAATACCAGTCTACCTTTTTGAGAAACAGTCTTTGCGTTCACAGTCACATTCATTCTAAAGATGTAGATTCCGTTAGGCATTTCGTTTCCAGCGCTATCAACTGCAGGCCATGAAAATTCGTTTGTCCCAATGATAAAATTCTCTACTTGAGCTCGTCCGAAATTCTGAATCAGGCGACCGTCTAATGAATAAATTTGCAGTGAGAAATCATCCGGTAAATTATTTCCACTCAAGACGAAACTGAAATAAAAAGAGGAAGTAGAAGGATTGGGATACACCGACTTTAAGAAAAGTAAAGTGCTTTCGCTTACACGAAAATCAATCTCGTATGGCTTCAAGCCACTTTTGTTTCCGCTGGCATCTGTGCCTTCTACCCGCAATGTATACAGGCCCTCTGTCAAGCTTTGAGGAGCAAAATTAACTTTAAACGGTTCGGTAGGAGTGGCTGCTGACCACGTAACATCCGGCCGGCTAAAATATATTGGTACAAAGGGGCAATTGGAACTACCACATTCCGATTTCAAAAAGATGGTCATACCTACTGTATCTTTCTTCAGCAAAAACGGATTGTCGTCCGAAAGCTCAATTTCAATGTTAGGTTGGTAAGACACAAAATCTTTGTTTTGAATCACCCGACCATCTATTCGCACTTTTAAGGTTGGTGCTGTTAAGTCGGGACGGACATTCAAATAATCTAAAAGGTTTACAATATTATTATCATAGTATTGTTCCGGTAATTCTTTCGGATTTACAAAAACTGAAATGTCGTTTAGTCCGGCTTTCAATTTTGTGTCGATATCGAATGAAAAGCTAATCGTCTCACCTGGCTTTGGAGCTTCTATAAAAAAAGATGAAGATTGATTTTTTCCGGAGTTCTTTGTCAACACATCGGCTCGAACAGTGAGTTGACCTGAGAACTGTTTATCAGAAATATTTGTAAACCCAAATGATTGGTCGGTAAATGTTTGCCCTTCCTGCACTGTCTGCTGAGCAATAGCTCCCTTGCGTACAAGTATTCCTTCCGCAACTGTTTCAAACAAAACGATCCACTTGCGCAGTTGGGCTGCCGAAAGATTTATGGAATCCTCCATCTTCACTTCCATTCTCAGCAATGGGTATTGTTTCGCATCGATGAAACTCAAGTCCAATGAACCATTAACATTGTCTCTCAGCATTGTTTCGATGCCAAGTAACGATACACCATAAATCGTAAAACTCACTACGTCAGTCGTTTGAAGCTCGGTAACCTGATTGACTAAACGAACCCAATTTTTTGCAGGGCCTATCACGGTCGACTTCATACTTCCATTTGAAAACCGACCTGTGATTGCCTTTGCAACAGACAATGATTGCGCGGTAGCAGGTGCAACACTGGATTTGAAAACTCGGGCTGTGCCTACAGCTGCGCCCTTTCTACCCAGTATTACGATTGGTTCTCCATCCAACAAAAGATTGATTTGTGCCGCGCTGATTCCAAAATTCCCCAATTTGGTTTTCACATTATTTGACCAAGTTGTGTAGCCAGGGTTGCCAATAGAAAAAAGTACCACGGAATCACTTTGCTGGATGGCATCT
>JAJTGQ010000124.1 GCA_021299455.1 Flammeovirgaceae bacterium
TAACTGATGTTACGCACGAAGCTACTGAGAGTTTGTGGAAAATAGTAACTTTAGCCATGGACAAACACATCTTGGATATTCTGACCGATTACCAGATCAGTTCGTTTGGGAAGGTCACACACACCGAATTATCGCGAGCGCTGAAAGATAGCATCAGCCACGACAAGTTCACACGTTTTCTTTCTGGGGAGGATTTCACGGGCAAGCAACTCTGGGAATATGTGAAGCGCACCGTGCGGGAAGTTGAACAAGGGGATGCGATCATTGCCATGGATGATTCGGTGGCAGAGAAAGAATATAGCGATGAGAACGAGCTGGTCACCTGGCATTACGACCACAGCAAGGGGCGCAGCGTAAAAGGGATGAATATCCTGACTGCCCTGTACTACAGCAAAGGGGTGAGCCTGCCCATCGGGATGGACCTGGTGCGCAAAACGGCCTGGGCCAAAGATGAAAAGACCGGGAGGGAGAAAAGGGTGAGCGAACGGACCAAGAACGAAATGTACCGGGATATCTTACGGCATGTGGCCGACAACCAAGTGAAATTCAAATGGGTGGTCAACGATGTGTGGTACGCCTCGGCAGAGAACATGGTGTTTGTCAAAGGAGGGCTGGACAAGGATTTTGTCATGCCCGTCAAGAACAACCGCAAGGTTGCCCTGACCTTGCCCGATAAAAACAGGGGCTGTTATGTAGGAGTCGAATCACTCAGCTTGGAACCGGGCATGCGCCAACAAGTCTACCTGGAGGGGGTTACCTTCCCCGTGCATTTGATCAAGGAGGTCTACGTAAACGAAGACAACAGCACGGCATCCCTGTATCTGGTCTGCAGCGATTTGACACAAACCTTTCAGCAGATAATCACGATCTATGAAAAACGATGGAAAGTGGAAGAGTATCACAAAAGTTTGAAATCAAATGTGGCATTGTGCGGTTCTCCAGCACACACAGTGCGCACACAGGCAAACCATGTATTCACCTGCCTGATCGCTTTTATCAAACTGGAGAAAATGAAGGTCAACAAAAAACTTAACCATTTTGCCATGAAAGCAATCCTGTACACAAAGGCTATGGAAAAAGCCCTAACTGAACTCAAAAAACTAAAAGCTGGAACTCAACTCAAACTCAATTTTGCGTAACATCAGGTGATAAAATAATTCAAAAACCTGCGTTAACAGTAGGTAGTTATTTGCGGTTACTTAAATTGAAAAGTATTTCTGACAAAATGGACTACAAAGCAAATCAGAGAAATTTGGTTGAATCCAGTTACAAAAAATTCCTTTTTACCTTTTTTCTGGCAATAGCCGGATGGTCTGTCTATGCACAGGCACCCACGACTGGAGCAACCAATTTTTCTGTAACCAATATTGAAGGCAACAGCTTGCGCGTAAACTGGACCCGCGGCAATGGTACCAGCGTATTGGTCATAGCAAGCACCAGCCCTATTTTTGGGGGTGGTGGCCTCCCGGCTGACGGAACGGACTACACTGCGAATAGCGATTTCGGTTTTGGTACCGCAGTAGGTGGTGCCGGTAACTTTGCAGTACACGAAGCAGGTAGCACCTCATCTTCTGTTACGGTTAGAAATCTGGCCATTAATACCACGTATTATTTTAGAATTTTTGAGTTTAACGGAACGGGACCAGGCACCCTTTACAACACGGTTAACTTGCTGGAAGGGAGCGGCACAACTTTAGCAGCCCCAACGGTAGGCGCTACTAATCTATCGGTTACCACTCCAATACCCGGCAACTCGGCACAATTAAATTGGACCCGCGGAAACGGAACCCGTTCGCTGTTGATTCTTCAGGCAGGTTCTTCTCCAGGCGATCCCACGCAGCTTATCAATTACACGCCAAGTACGTTCTTTGGCTCGGGCAGTTTAATTGGTGCAAGCGGCCGCGTGGTTCATTTTAGTGTTACCGCCACCGTTACCGTTACCAACTTAGAACCCAACACTACCTATTTTTATCGCGTAGTGGAAGCGAATGGAACGAGTGGTCCGGTTTTTAATTTGGCCACAGCCCTTACTGGCTCTTTTATTACAGGCGGTGCGCCAACTACGCCTGCCACTAATTTTACTTCCACCTTCCCGGAAGGAAATCGCGTGCAAATTAATTGGACCCGCGGAAATGGTAGCCAGGTGTTGGTAGTGGCAAGTCTCAGTCCTACTTTTAATGGTGGTGGTCTTCCCGCGAACGGCACAGACTACACCGCAAATGCCGCGTTTGGATCTGGTAATCCGGTGGGCAGCAATAATTTTGTCGTGTATGAAGGCACTGCCACCGGTGTTTCGGTAACCAATCTGGTGTTAAACACAACCTATCATTTTAGAGTTTTTGAATTTAACGGAACGTTATCTAACACTACCTATAATACTACCTCCTTCCTTGCGG
The DNA here is from genome assembly GCA_021299455.1 of Flammeovirgaceae bacterium. Lineage (GTDB taxonomy): Bacteria > Bacteroidota > Bacteroidia > Cytophagales > Cyclobacteriaceae > ELB16-189. The sequence continues at coordinate 2,397 of JAJTGQ010000124.1, forward strand.
GGAATGCCACGACACTTTCGCCCCCTACCGTTGGCTCCACCAATTTAACAGCCAGCCTTGTTACCGGAAACTCGGCCACACTGAGTTGGACGGCCGGTAACGGCATGCGCAGGTTGGTAATTTTACAAGCAGGGGCTACACCTGCTAACCCTACTGACTACACAACCTACTTTGGCAGTTCTTTTTTTGGTTCAGGATCTGCCATTGGCGCAAGTCATGTAATTTTTCAAGGCACTACCCCCACCACGGTAAATGTTACCAACCTGGCGCCTAATACAACATACCATTATAAGGTGGTAGAATTTAATGGCTCTAGTGGGCCGGTGTATGATGTTACTAATGCGCTTACCGGTTCGTTCACTACAGTGGGTGCACCCATCGTGGGAAGCACAACGTTTTCTACCAACAGTATTGAAGGCTCGAGTTTTGGCGTGAGCTTTACTCGCGGTGATGGAACTAACCGATTGGTGGTAGCACGAGAAGGCGCGCCCGTAATCTTCACCCCTGCGGATGGTGTAGATTACAATGTGAGTAGTACTTTCGGAGCGGGTGATAACTTGGGCAACAATACATTTGCCATTGCCGATGGGAATGTATCAGGTGCTTCACTAACAGGCTTAACACCGGCCACCACTTACCACATTGCCTTGTTTGAGTACAATGGATCAGCAACCAATACGTTTTACCTCACTACCCCCGCACAAGTTTTACGCGGTTCCGCTACTACCATTTCTCCACCCGCTACCTCCGCGAGTGCGCTCAATTTTTCTGCCATTGATGGACACCGGGCCACGGTTTCTTTTACTGTTGGCAGTGGCACTTCCCGAATTGTGTTGGCCAGAGCAGGTGCACCCATTACGGATGTGCCGGTCAATTTAGTGAGCTACTTTGGCACTGGATCTTTTCCAAGTGCTACCGTACTTGGAAATTCACGCGTGGTGTATAGGGGAAGTGGAAACAACTTTAGCTTATCTTCCCTCGAGCCCAACACCACGTACCACTTTGCGGTATTTGAATTTAATGGATCGTCTTCGCCCATTTACAAACAAGTAGATCCTGCCATTGGTTCTTTTATCACGCAAGGGTTGCCCACTGCTTTTCCCAGCAATATTACTTTTGCCAACCTGCAAGGCAATAGCTTCACATTCAACTACAACACAGGCAATGGCTTTGGCCGGATAATCATTGCGAAGTTGGGTTCGCCTGTAGATGTTTTTCCTACCAATAATGTTTCATATACCGAAAATTCAAGTTTTGGATCGGGTGCAAATTTAGGCGGTGGTAATTTTGTTATCAGAAACGATGGCTCTTTATCTACTACGTCTTCAGCATCCATCAGCAATTTAGCCATTGGGCAAACGTATCACTTTGCCATCATCGAATATAACGGCACAGGCACCAACCGCATTTATGCATCCGCGCCAGCGCAAAGGCTTGTCGCGAGCCAGGCCACGCTCTCTCAACCTACGGTGCAAGCGAGCAATATTACGTTTACGGCTGTTACAGCTACTGGCGTAACCGTTAATTGGCAGAATGGAAATGGAAGTAATCGTATGGTGATTGTAAGAGAAGCACAGGCCGTAAGCGATTTCCCGGTAAACTTAAACGCTTACTTTGCTTCCACATCTTTCCCCTTTGGTTCAGCTATTGGTGCTGGCCGGGTTGTATATAATGGCAACGTTGGTTCTTCCGTAGCGCTTACGAATATGCCGCCCGGCATCTACCATGTTGCTGTGGTAGAATACAATGGAAGTAGTGGCGGCTCTGTTTACCGAACAGTAGATCCACCACTAGGCCAAGTGTTGGTAGGCGAACGCCCGAATGCAGCCGCATCCAATCTTAATTTTTCGGGCATTAATGGCAACAGTATGAGTTTAAATTTTACGGTTGGCAATGGCCTTTCTCGCTTGATTATCGCCAGGCAAGGAAGCCCGGTAGATGCTTTTCCGGTTGACAACACAGGCTATACCGCCAGTAGCACCTTTGGTAGTGGTTCTAATCTGGGTGGAGGAAATTTTGTGGTGGGTATAGGTTCTACTGGTGGTAGTGTAACGGGCTTGCAGCCCAACACTACTTACCATTTTGCTGTGGTAGAATTTAATGGCTCGGGCAGCACAGCTTTGTATCAATTATCCAGTACGGTAGCCAGAGGTAGCCAGAGTACGCTTACGGCACCTACCCTGGCTACCTCTAATTTCTTTGGCACGAATACCACAGGCAATAGCATGAACCTTTCGTGGACAAACGGAAACGGAACCAATCGGATTATCATAGCCAAAGCCGGCTCTGCGGTAGATGTGTTACCGGTTAACCTAACCAGTTATTTTAGCAGCTCTTCCTTTGGCAGTGGCAACAATTTAGGTGGCGGCAATTTTGTGGTTTACAATTCCTCTGGCGATAATTTTTTGCTCACCAATTTACAACCGGCTACTACCTATCACTTCGCTTCTTTTGAGTACAACGGCTCGGGTGGCGGATCAGTGTACCTTACTTCGTCAATAGGCAGAGCCTCCTTTACCACAGCCGCACGCCCCTCGGTTGCGCCCAGAAATCTATCCGTTTCCAGTGTTAATGGCGACAGGTTTAGCGTAAATTTTACAACGGGCAATGGCACCAGAAGATTAATCATCGCCCGAAAGGGTGGGTTGGTGAACGTTGTGCCAAGCGATTTGACCACTTACGCTGCTAACGCATTTGGGTTGGGTACACAAGTAGGTACGGGTAACTTCGTGGTTGGCATTACAACCGGTACCGGAGTAACCATTACTGGTTTAGAACCTAACGCAGAGTATGGCATTGCCGTTTTTGAGTTAGATGGCTCAGCCGGAAATGAACGTTACCTGGTGACGGAATTTATCAATCAATTAGCAAAAACATCTGTTACGCCTGGCATTTCAACTTTCTCTTTACTGTTTAATTCCATTGGCAGCACAACCATTAACCTGAGTTGGACCGTTGGCAATGGAGAAGGACGCATGGTGGTATTGCGACCGTTTCAACCCGTTACGTTTTCACCGGCAGATCTGAATGCGCATGGGTTTGCATCCACTAATTTTACCAGTGCAGGTATTTTGATTGGCGACCAACGCCACATTCAACGAGGAAATAGCACCAATGTTAATATTACCAACTTAACACCTGGCACCACGTATCACGTAGCTATTTTCGAGTACAACGGATCCGGGCAACCGGTATATACTTCCATCCCTTTACGGGGATTTTTCACCACGCTACCGGCCACAGGCCTGGCTATTGGTGGATTTGATGCGATTACGTTTTGCCCATCGCAACAAGTAGATGTTCCTTATGTTTTTACGGGGATACTAAATGTGGGCAATGTACTCGCTATCGAACTGTCTGACATTACTGGGAGTTTTGCTTCGCCTACGGTATTGGGAACTCAAAGTACAACCAATGCATCGGGGTTTGTTACTTCTATCTTGCCGGCAAGTTTACCGGAGGGATTAGGATATCGTTTGCGCGTACGCGCTACCAATCCTGCTTCACTCAGCCCCAACAACGGAGCGGATTTACAAATTACTACTTCGGTGCAACCTACGTTTAGCGTAGTAGGAAGTGTCACCAGCTGCGGAACACCCATACAACTTATTACTTCGCAGCCCAATTATAATTTACAATGGTTTAGAAATGGAACCCCGATTTCGGGAGCCACTTCGTCTTCACATTTTGCAACCGAAACGGGAAATTATCAAGTCCGCATCGCAGGAGCCTCGGGCGGTTGTCAATTGTTATCTACGGCTACTACCCTTACTATTACACCACAACCGACTTTTAATTTTCTTTTTGCAGCTTCGTATTGTGTTACCGATGTGGTTAATCTCGCTCCATTAGCTCAACCGGTAGGGGGTACACTTAGTGGTCCTGGTATTTTGGGTGGCGTGTTTACTGCAGCCACTGCTGGGGTTGGGCAGCACCTCATTAACTATACGTATATAGATCCCGTTTCGCTTTGCTCATTTACCACCACCACACAAATTCGAGTGGCAGCATTGCCGACCGCTCCAGCCGTTATTGGTGCCAGTGGTTGTCAACTTACCAATCTTGCCTTAGTAGCTTCGGGGGCAAACATAGGAGAGAGTTATCGCTGGTACACACAACCCACAGGAGGCACGCCTATTGCGGGCGCCAACTTGGCAACTTATACTACACCTCCACTTACGGCAACCACAAGCTACTATGTGAGTATTTTGTCTGACGGAGGTTGTGAAGGTCCGCGAACAGAAGTAATCGCTACGATTACCACAGTTATTCCGCCAGTGACCATCGGAGCCAGCGCTTGCTTAGGTAATACCACAACACTAACAGCTAGTGGCGGAGCGAATGGTCAGTACAGATGGTACACGGTGCCAACTGGCGGAGCTGCTATTTTGGGAGAGATAAACAACAGCTACGCTACTCCTTCGATAACGTCAACAACGAATTACTATGTATCGCTAAATATCAGTGGGTGTGAAAGCACAAGAACCATTGTTACAGCAACACTTGATATTACCACGCCACCTACTGCAACAGGTGGAAGTGGTTGTGGCGGAAGTACAGTTACCCTGACCGCTAGTGGCGGAGCCAACGGCCAATACCGTTGGTACCTGGTAGCCACGGGCGGATCGCCCATTGCAGGTCAAACCAATGCCACTTATGTAACACCTTCGCTCTCGGTCAATACAGATTTCTTTGTAGCCATCAACAACGGATCGTGCGAAAGCACACGAACGATGGTCACGGCCACCATCACCAATGCACCCCCAGCACCAACAACAACCGGAGGCAGCATTTGTGGAGGTGGAGCGGTAACCTTAACTGCATCGGGTGGAAGTGCAGGGCAATATCGATGGTACACGGTAGCCACCGGAGGCACGGCCATCGCAGGGCAGACCAATGCTAGTTTTGTGACACCAAGCATCTCAACCACGACCACTTATTTTGTTGCGATCGACAACGGTACTTGCGAAAGTGCGCGAACGCCCGTCATCGCTACGATCAACAGTTTGCCCACGGCACCCACAGCAACAGGAGCCAGCATTTGCGGAAGCGGAACACTGACCTTAACTGCATCTGGTGGAAGTGCCGGACAATACCGCTGGTACACCGTAGCAACCGGAGGCACAGCTGTTGCGGGGCAACCCAATGCTAGTTTTACCACACCCAACATCTCAACTACGACCACCTATTTTGTGTCTATCGATAATGGCACGTGCGAAAGTATGCGCACATCAGTTACCGCCACGATCAACAACGTGCCTTCTCCACCTACAACTACCGGAACAAGCACTTGTGGAAGTGGAACATTGACGTTGACGGCCGCTGGTGGAAGTGCCGGACAATACCGATGGTACACGGTGGCGAGTGGAGGCACGCCCATTGCGGGGCAGACCAATGCCAGTTTTGTGACACCAAGCATTTCAGCCACCACTACTTACTACGTTTCGATTGACAATGGCACCTGTGAAAGCTCGCGCACACCTGTGGTGGCCACCATCTCAGGGCCATGTACACAGCCGCCCGTGATCAGCTCTGTACCCTTGGCCACTCAGGTCGAGGGCATCGTCACACTCGACCTCGTTCCGTTGATTACTACGTTCAATACTAATCTTGACGTCAACTCTATTCAAATTGTTACTCCACCCGCAAGTGGAGCGCCAGCGACCGTTAGCAATGGCATTCTCACGATAAACTACAAGGGTATTGTTTTCTCGGGCAACGAAATGCTCACGATTCGCGCCTGCGATCTGGGAGCGAACTGCGCACAACAACAGTTTACCATAGAAGTAGCCGGAGAGGTTGTGGTGTATAATGCGGTGTCGCCCAATGGCGATGGCAAAAATGAATTCCTTGTTTTACAGTTCATCGAATCAATATCGCCAAAAAACCAAGTGAGCATCTACAACCGTTGGGGCGATGAAGTGTTTTCCATTTCTGATTACGATAATAAGACACGTGTATTTGCAGGACTTACCTCCAGTGGTAGTAAAATTCCCAGTGGCACTTACTTTTATAAGATAGCTTTACAAAATGTGGGTAAGACACTAACTGGATTTGTAGACTTACGTAACTAAACCTTACTATAATCGATCCTCGACTGCGATTGGCGGGGATAGACAACAAATACAAGATAGCTTTCTACTGAAAGAACTACGGAGAAAGCCTCAAAAAACGTTAACAAGCCCACTTGAAATAAATTTTACAAGTAGTAATTCATTGCTGCTTTTGAAATTGCTATTTTCAAATTTGAATGTAGCCTTTGAAAGTAAAGAAAATGAGTTGCTGCATAGCAAACAGAACCTTAAATCAAATGGGTGAAAAACAATGACACGGACTGGAAAGGTAAGTTTTAGAGGCATGAGTAGCATCTACAAAACACTGGCATTTTTAGTATTGCTTTGCGCAGGTCAATTGGCAATGGCCCAAAATTTCATTACACAATGGAACCTTGCCACCGCAGGTTCTGGTGCCACTCAACTTTCTTTTGGCACAGCTACGAGTGGCGTGGTTAACTACACTTGGCAGGAACTTTCTCCCGGCACAGCAACCGGCAGTGGCTCATGGACTGGTGCAATACTCACCATTACAGGTTTACCGGCCGGGGCTACAATTCGTTTACAGATTACACCCACCAACTTCCAAAGAATCAATATCAGCAATGGATCTGACCGCAACAGGCTTACGCAGGTAGAACAATGGGGTAGCACTGCTTGGACAAGTATGAGGGAAGCATTTTGGGGTTGCGAAAATCTGCAAGTAACAGCCACCGATGTTCCTAATTTATCTGGAGTTACACTGGTTAGTATGTTCAGCGGTTGCACCAGTTTAAATTCACCAAGTAACATCAACACCTGGAATACAGCTGCGGTTACAAGCATGAATGGCGTGTTTGCTGGTGCAAGTGCATTTAACCAAAACATCGGCTCTTGGAATACATCCGCAGTTACCGATATGGCACTCATGTTTTCTGGCGCAAGCTCCTTTAACCAAAACATTGGGGCGTGGAATACGGGCGCGGTTACCAATATGGGTCAGATGTTTTATGCTGCAAGTGCATTTGACCAAAACATAGGCATGTGGAATACGGCTGCTGTTACTGATATGAATAGGATGTTCTATGCAGCAGTTGAATTTAACAACGGAGGAGATGGGTCTATCAACAATTGGAATACGGGCGCAGTTACGAAAATGAATGAAATGTTTTTTGTGGCAAGGGCCTTCAATCAAGATATTGGAGCATGGAACACGGGTGCAGTTACCACCATGAACCAAATGTTTGCAGGGGCTATTGCCTTCAACCAAAATATTGGAGCGTGGAATACCGGTGCTGTCACAGACATGAGCGGTATGTTTAGTGAAGTGATTGCCTTTAACCAAGACATCGGATCTTGGAATACAGCAGCCGTTGACAATATGGTCGGTATGTTCTTTGGCGCAAGAGCATTTAATAAAAACATCGGCTCTTGGAATACGAGTGCAGTAACTAATATGGCTGATATGTTTTATAATGCAAATGCTTTTAACCAAGACATCGGATCTTGGAATACAGCAGCCGTTGACGATATGGGCGGTATGTTCTTTGGCGCAAACTCCTTTAACCAAAATATTGGAGCATGGAATACGGGGGCAGTTAAAAATATGTCTTCAATGTTTTTAGGTGCAAGATCTTTTAACCAAGACATCGGTTCATGGAATATGAGTGCGGTTACTACCATGGCAGAAATGTTTCGGTTAGCAAGAGACTTTAACCAAGACATTGGCTCTTGGAATACGGCAGCAGTTACCAATATGTCGCTAATGTTTTCCGAGGCACTTGCCTTTAACCAAAACCTTGGCTCATGGGCACTAAACTCGGGAGTTAACTTGAGCAACATGTTTGATAATAGCGGCATGGATTGCAATAGCTTTTCATCGACCTTAACGGGATGGAGTGCCAACCCTTTAACCCCAAATGGCAGAGCACTTGGAGCTACTGGAAGGCAATACGGCACCAATGCCGTTGCAGCCAGAACTAATTTAATAGCAACAAAGGGATGGACAATTTCGGGTGATACACCGAGTGGTGCTGTTTGTAGTTCGGCATCATGCGTTCCTGCGCTGCAACGTGCAGCCTTGGTTGAACTTTACAATACCACCGATGGCGCTAACTGGACCAACAATGGAAACTGGCTAAGTGCTGATGAAAGCACCTGGTTTGGCGTATCGGTTACCGGATGCAACATCACGGAAATAAGCTTGCCCTCGAATAATTTAAATGGCTACTTACCCTTCGAAACACGTGACCTTCTTTACCTGCAGCGCCTAGATTTATCCGATAACAATTTATATTATGGAATACCTTCAGAGATAGGGAATTTTAATAACCTCCAATATCTATTTCTGCAAAGCAATCAATTAGATGGTTCGATCCCACCCGAGTTAAGTAATCTTTCATCGCTTCTTGAAGTATCGTTAAGCAACAACAGGCTAAGCGGTGTTGCTCCAGCTATTGGTCTTGCATCGATGAGTATGTCTGATGTTTCTTTGGAGGGAAATTTTTTTAATGAGTTGGCTGATATTACCGGCTACTACAATCTCAACTCATTTTCGATTGGAAACAATTCTCTCTCCTTTGAAGATCTGGAACCAAATGCAGCGGTCTCAAACTTCACCTATAGTCCACAAGCTAAATTGCCACCGGGTGGTATTGTTTCATTCACTGTAGGTGGAAACCTAACCATTCCTTTCACTACGCCTGGTAGTGCCAACAGTTATCAATGGTATAAAAATGGAGTGCTCCTACCGGGGGCAACTTCTGCAACATTGTCCATTCCATCGGCCGTGGTTGGCGATGCCGGAACGTATCATGTCCTTGTAAATAACAGCATTGCAACCGGAGTGACATTACAATCTTATGATTATGTCGCGATTGCCGATCCATGTACCTCGGCCACACGAACAGCCGGATTTATCGATGCTACTTTTCAACCTAATTTTGACAACCCAACCAGTGTATCTGGAGTAGCGATTCAAAGCACCGGCAAAATAATAGCAGCCGTGCCAAATACAACTGTTGGCGGAGTTCCTGTATTTGGGACCATCCGCTTTAATTCAAATGGTACGTTGGATGGCACATTTAATCAAATCCCCGAGCAAACCATTCCGTTGATTCAGCCGGATGATAAAATTTTAGGCTATGCAAACGATCAGGTGATCCGCTATAATGCAGACGGGACTGACGATTTTGCTTTCAACAACAACGCACCTCAATCGTATTCATCATCACTTTCCGCAATGGCCTTACAGCCCGATGGCAAAATCATTTATTCGAATACCTCGTACATGGGCGGGATGGGAATTAGTCGCCTGAATGCAGATGGTACAACTGATTTAACATTCGCAAATCTATCTTTCCTCGCCAGCGCAATTGAAGTGCAGGCCGATGGCAAAATATTGATAGCGGCAGCCTCCGGTTCGCTTAATCGACTTAATCCTAACGGTAGTGCAGACGCGAGTTTTGATGCCGGATCTACTACCATTCATTCCATCAGCGACTTGCTTATTCAGCCGGATGGAAAAATAATTGCTGTAGGTAAGTTTACTTCTGTTCAAGGCAGCAATCGTTTTGGTATTGTCCGCCTAAATGCAAACGGTAGTCTAGACGGGTCCTTTGTAGCGCAGGGCATCGCTAACTTGGCTACACTCAATGGCCCGTATCGCATAGCGTTGATGAGCAATGGTAAGTTGATTGTAGCGGGCGATTTTGCAAATGTAAATGGTTCACAAAAAAAGAACCTGGTGCGCTTGAACACCGATGGCACAGTGGATTGTTCATTTGATCCTGGGTTGAGTTCAAATGTCGCAGTTAGTAGTATTGCGATTCAGCCTGATAGCAAGATTTTAATCAGCGGTGACTTTGTTTCATATGACGGCACTAGCCGCTATGGCATGGGGAGGATAAACAATGATGTTGCTATTCCTACCATTACCAACTTCACACCCACCTCCGGCCCCATCGGCACAAGCGTAACCATCACGGGAACAAATTTTAGTACCACACCTGCTAACAACTCAGTTCAATTCAACGGTATCACGGCCTACGTAGTATCGAGCTCAGCTACGAGTATCACGGCCATCGTTCCTCCCGGTGCCACCACAGGATCCATTTCGGTGACAGTCTCCAGTAACACGGCCACAAGTGCATCGAACTTCACCATCGTTCCGTTTGCTTGTCCGCCCGGAACACGACAGGGTGGTGGTTTGGATACCTCATTTAATCCTCTTGTTCAAAGTCCTGCTTCCTTCACGGCTGTTGAATTGCAATCCACTGGCAAGAGCATTGTGGCAACGCCTTCCGCGATTATTAATGGAAGCAGTTATGATGGCCTGCTTCGCTTCAACCCGGATGGTTCGTTAGACAACTCATTTGCGAGTTCTCTAAGCTACTACCCGAATGACCGACAACTAAAAGTATTGCCCAACGACAAGATATTGGTGGTAGAGGTTGCCACTGTATCTTATATCAAACGGTTGAATGAAGATGGCTCAACAGATAACACATTTAATTCACCTGGGTATTATGCGAGTACTGTGTTTAGCCTCGGGTATCAAACTGATGCCAAAGTACTGCTATCGATTTATGACGATACCGCTGCGGGTGTCTTTTTATATCGCTTGAATGAAGACGGAACCCTCGACAATTCTTTTACACCGCTACCTGACTTTAATGCCAATATTATTTTGCAACAAGCCGATGGAAAAATCCTCGCTGCAGGGCCTTCAGGTGTAATTCGCGTGGAGCAATCTGGAAGTATTGACCCTACGTTTGCTACCATTAACCCACTGGATGGTGACATAACCGAGATGGTGATTCAGTCAAACGGGAAAATCGTGTTGGTTGGATCGTTCACAAAAATCGCTGGCTTTCCTGCTCGTAATATCGCCCGCCTTAATTCCGATGGAACTATTGATACGAGCTTTTTGGCTGGCAACGGATTCTCCCTGTACGCTGGCTCTCAACCAAGTTCCATCAAGTTGCTGGCTGGCGATCGCCTGTTGGTGGCAGGTGAATTTACAACGTACAATGATGAAGTCCGAACTCGTTTGTTAATGTTGAATGCTGATGGTAGTCTGTACTGTTCTTTCGATCCACAACTGGGCTCAGATGCCCCACTCGTAGATGCCGCGGTACAACCAGATGGAAAAATTCTGATTGTCGGGAGTTTTTCCAACTATGACGGTACCGCCAGAAACGCATTTGCTCGTGTGAATGGAATTACTGCGTCTTGTGTACCTGCTATTCAACGGGCTGCGTTGATTGCTTTATACAACGCCACCAACGGTGCATCATGGACAAACAATACCAACTGGCTAAGTGCCGATGAGAGCACATGGTATGGTGTAACAATAATTGGGTGTAACGTCACCCGCATCGATCTAGGAGGCAACAACATGTTGGGCTCACTTCCAGTGGAAATAGGTAACCTCACTTCGCTGACTCATTTGAATCTAGGACAAAATCTAGGACAAAATGGAAATAGTACCAACGTCCTCAGTGGAGCGATCCCCGCATCCATTGGCAACCTTACCAATTTACAAGTACTTTACCTCTCAGTGAAACAACTCTCTGGGTCATTGCCAGTATCAATTGGCAATCTGGCCAGTCTTAGGGATCTAGATTTGGGAGATAATCAATTCACTGGCAACATTCCTTCTTCTTGGTTTAACCTTACACAACTCGAAACTCTCATTTTATCAAGGAATAGTTTAAGCGGAACCCTATCTCCGCAGATCGGGCAGTTAGCAGCATTAAAAACTCTACAAATCGGCACCAACCAATTTTCAGGTTCGTTGCCGCCCGAAATTGGAAACTTGACACAACTTGTCAGTCTCGTATTGGACGCCAATCAGTTTACAGGTAGTATCCCATCTTCTTTCGGCAACCTCACTAACATGCAGTTTTTTGGTTGTTCGGTTAACCAACTATCGGGCAATTTACCCGCATCGCTTAGCAACCTTTCAAACTTAGTAACATTCGTAATTTCACTCAACCAATTTACCGGTGATTTACCCGCAGCAATAGGCACGTTTCCCAATTTGTTCATTGTCAATGTGCGTGGCAATCAGTTTACCTCCATCCCTCCCTTTGTTTCGACTGCTCTCGTTGATCTTCGCGTATTTGACAATCGCCTAAACTTCGGTCACCTAGAGCCCAACATCGGCAAAACAGGATTTGTTTATTCCCCGCAAGATAATTTGCCGGGCGGGGCTGCTTCTGCATGTGTAGGAACAACATTGACCATCAATTTTTCTACGCCCGGCACCGCCAATAGTTATCAGTGGTATAAGGATGGCGTACTCATTACCGGTGCGACATCCACCAATTTTGTCAAGGCAAATGTCACTGCGGCCGATGCGGGTAATTACACCGTGCAAGTTTCTAATTCAATTGTAACAGGATTAATTTTGCAGTCTGACAATTTTGTTGTCACCGTCAATTCAATCCCTGGTGGTCCTGTAGCTAATGCCGTTTCGGTTTGCCCGGCCGGTACTGCAACATTAACAGCCACCGGTGGAACAACCGGGCAGTATCGTTGGTACAACGTAGCTAGTGGCGGAACGGCCATCACAGGGCAAACGAACAGCACGTTTGTAACACCTGGCATTTCTGTGGTCACTACTTTTTATGTGAGTGTCCTCATCGGAACGTGTGAGAGTGCACGAACAGCTGTAGTAGTTACACCAATAGCTTCAGCTTGTGCTCCGCCTACCATCGCGTCTACCTCTATTTCTATTACGATTGGCAACAACAAAACGCTTGATCTGAAAACACTGATTACCACTCCGAGCGGAACCATCGATATCAATTCGATAACAGTTACGGTGCCTCCTCCAAGCGGGGCAATCGCCACGATTAACGGAGGTGTTTTGACACTCGACTATAAAGGTGTTGTTTTTGCTGGAAAAGAGAAGATCACCATACGGGCCTGCGATACCAATGGCAATTGCTCTACCCAACAAATTGAAATAGAAGTGGTCGGTGAGATTGTAATCTATAACGCTGTTTCACCAAATGGCGATGGCAAAAACGATTTTTTAGTCTTACAATACATCGAATCGATATCGCCCAAAAACCAGGTGAGCTTCTACAACCGTTGGGGCGATGAGGTGTTTTCCATTTCGGATTATGATAATAAGACGCGTGTGTTTGCCGGACTTAGCTCAGGTGGAAGTAAGCTTCCTTCGGGAACCTATTTTTATAAAGTCAACTTGATAGGTGCAGGGAAAACGTTGACAGGCTTTATTTTATTAAAAAACTAACAGCGATGAATAACGTCAACGGATGTTTGAAATTGAAATCGCCCTCACATGATCATGTGATTTCAACTCGAAAAAAAATTAGTGATATTTGGTATATGAAAACTTACTTTGTCGCCTTGTTGATCTTCTTCTGCCTTTCTGCATCTGCTCAGCAAGACCCACTTTATTCACAATACCTCAACAATCCGTTTGTGCTCAATCCGGCCTATGCCGGCCTTACCAACAACCTTAATTTTTCGTTGGGCTATCGTAGCCAATGGGCAGGTTTTGAAGGCAGCCCAAAGACCATCAATTTTAACTCACACATTTCGCTGCACGATAACAAAATGGGCGCGGGGTTGATGGTCATCTCTGACCAAATCGGAAACAGCACCATCAATGAAGTATTTGGTAGCTACAGTTACCGCATCAATCTAACGGACAGCAAAATTTTGTCCTTCGGCTTGCAGGCCGGTATTGCTAACTACCAAATCGATAACTCAAAAGTAAATCCATTTGATTCGGGTGATCCATTGTTTCAAGGCAATTCCAGCGAAACAAAACCGAGCTTCGGTTTTGGCGCCATTCTAAAGGACGACAAATTTTTTGTAAGCCTCTCCGTGCCACGCATGCTCAACACCACGATTGAAACGCAGGGCAAACAAGCTTCGCTGTACACACAACATTATTACCTGATGGGCTCCTATTTATTCTTTTTATCTGAGCGCATCCGATTCAAGCCATCCACGTTGCTGAAGTTTGTTAGCGGGGCTCCCGCCTCCATAGATCTGAATGCTTCTTTTATCATTAATGAAAAGTACCAGGCCGGTTTACTCACTCGCAGCTTTAATACATACGGGCTTTTTGTGCAAGCATTGTGGAACGATTCATTCCGCTTTGGTTATACTTTTGAGATGCCGACTGGCTCATCAGTAGGTACCAACTTCACCAGCCATGAGATCACCATCGGCTATCGCCTCAATGCGCTTGGCTTTCATCGGAATAACGGGGTGTTGAGTTTTTAGGAAGAAAACTTCTGGTCTTTCCAGTTGCTTTCTACGATCCGATGAATTTTTAAGCATCAATTTGTTTTTACCAGATGGTAGGAGTTACCGCTATATGTCTTGTTGGTGATGTGCAAGACTCTTCCTCCCTTCACCGCTTGAAACTGCGCCCAAAAAACATCCGTCTTTCCTTCAAAGCGCTTGGTCATGGTAACATCCCAATTGGTCAAGGTATATTTTCCAATGTATTTTTGATCATAAAATTTCATGCTTCCCACCATACCAAATGCTCCCTTGTGCGTGCTTTCATAGTCACCTGCAGTTTTGAAAGTAAATTTATTGGCCGCTGCTGTAGTACTCATGCCTGCGTAGGAACCAGTCACTGAATTGTACATGTCGATACCTGTCCCAGTGCTTTCTTCCCATACTCCAATTAAGTCCTTTTCGGTGACCGCAAACTTATTGTAGACAAGCATTTTTTCCAGGTCGCGCGGATGTTGAAATTTTTGCTTCAATGCATCCTTGGTGGGCGATACGGCTAAGATCACTTGAGCACCTCCGTTTGTAAAGAACACGTCCATCGCAATGAAGCACGATTTTCTCGTTTCTTTCGAAACAGCATCGCCTTCTTTGTAATAAATGGGTGGATAAGTTGTTTCTACCCATCGCGCTTCGTTGACTATATCAAATCGTTGGGCAATAAGCGAACTCCAATAATGGTTCTCGGGTTCAACTTGACCACTGTATTTCGAAGAGAAATCGTCTGTATAATAAATGTAAACTTCTGCTGTGCCGCTCACAATACGCACCCAATCTGCAAAAGGCTGCGCCACCCAGCCATCATCAAAGTTAGTAGTGGAAATGGATATGCCACCCGTACTTGAATTTCCAGAAGTTGGTTGACCTGATTGAGTGTGGTTCACAGGTACAACTGGTTTGTTGGAGACCCCAGCTGGCTTGTTCAAATCAATAGATGTCAAAAATCTTTCTACTACTGGCATAAACTCCTCCTGATTCATGAGTACGACAATGCTCACTTCTTTTTCATAGCCTGATACTGTTGTGAGCAACCCAAACGCATCCTGATCATTATACTGAAATTTGGCTACTCCTGATTGAGAGGTCCAGCCATCTTCAGTGGTAGCTTCCGGTGTGGGCAAGGCAGCATCGGGATAATTTTTCGTAATCAACGCATTCCATTCAGTATTAAAATCGGTGAGTGAATTTCCACTACTGACGATACTTTTGTAAATCGTCACCCTGCACCACCCCTGCGTTTGAGCATTTGTTGTAACAAAGGAAACCGCAAAGTCCTTTGCTTCCTTTTGCCAACCTGCCGGTGGAATAAAGGTGGCCAAATCAAACGTCTCGCGTTGTTGTGCTAAACAAACGAATGCCTGCGTGCCTAAAATCAAATAAAAAATAATCCTTTTCATATGACAAATTAATACACTTATAAAGATAGGGGTTAGCTCCCAAAAACCGGAGTTTGCCAGTATGATGTTTTGGAAAAGGAAAGATTTTTGAAAACGTCAGATAATTTTGAGAACCAGATAAATCAAGAAGCCAAGGTTATGCCATTGCCGATTAATCACTTTCTTTTCTGATAGTAGCAAACAGGTTTTCTGCTGGTTCTATTTTGTTTTTTTTCTTTTATGTTAATTTATTGCTAAATCGGATTTCAAACGATTGTTAACCTATGGAAACCAGTAGCCCCCTTGCCGAATTTTGTAAATGGGAAAAGCAAATGCCCACCAATACCTTCCTCCGCCAACCCTTCAATGGCCAATGGCGAACATGGACCTATCAACAAGCAGGTGAAGAAGCTCGCAAACTAGCAGCTGGCATAAACTCTTTAAACCTGCCGCCTAAAAGCAATATTGCTCTACTCTCTAAAAATTGTGCGCATTGGATCATGGCCGATTTGGCCATTATGATGACAGGACATATTTCTGTTCCACTTTATGCCACCTTAACCGCCCCATCGATTAAACAAATTCTTGAACACAGTGGATCAGCAGCCATTATTATAGGAAAGTTAGATGATTATTCTACACAGCAGGATGGCATTCCATCCTCAATGATTCGAATAGGAATCGAGTTGTATGGAATAAAGGAGCAGCACTCTTGGGAAAAAATGGTCGCTGGTCAACAGCCACTTACTCAAGTCGCCAATTGGACAAGTGATGATCTTCTAAGTATCATGTACACTTCAGGCACTACGGGCAAACCAAAAGGCGTGATGCACACCGTTGGAAATTTTGATGGCACCAAAAATGCAATGACCGAACTGGGCGTGCCCATGTATCCGAAGTTGTTTTCCTACTTGCCCTTAAGTCATATTGCTGAGCGTGTGGCCATCGAAATGTGTGGTTTTTATAGGGGGGGCGAATTCACCTTTGCTGAGTCGTTGGAAACATTCCCAAAAAATCTATTTGAAACACAACCCAGCCTATTCTTCGCTGTGCCTCGCATCTGGGCAAAATTCCGCGAGAAGGTCTTGGAGAAAATGCCTCAAAAGAAATTAAGCACATTGCTTTCTATCCCTATCATCAATTCAATTGTAAAAAAGAGCATCCGAAAGAAACTGGGATTGGCAAATACCATCTACATTTTTTCTGGTGCCGCACCCATTTCGGTGGATCTGTTGAACTGGTTTGAGTCAATCGGTATTACCATTTTGCAAGGGATTGGTATGACGGAAGATTGCATCGTGTCTCATTGTAATCGAGTCGGAAAAAATAAGGTCGGATCTGTAGGTCTCCCTTACTCTGGATTAAAAATAAAAATTTCTCCTGATGGCGAGCTTCGCTTAAAAGGCCCAACCAATATGAAAGGCTATTACAAAGAACCTGAGTTAACAGCCGAAGCTTTTGATGAGGAAGGTTATTTAAAAACAGGCGACAAGGGTGAGATTGATGCAAACGGCTACTTAACAATCGTGGGCCGAGTAAAAGATCAGTTCAAGACCGACAAAGGAAAATATGTGTCTCCCTCTCCTATTGAAATGAAATTGCTCACCAATTCAGATATCGAGCAAGTGTGTGTAGTGGGCATGGGCATTCCGCAACCTTTGGCATTAACTGTATTATCGGCAGCCGGAAAAGCAAAATCAAAACAAGAACTGACTCAAAGCTTGTCTGCCTCATTAGTAGAAGTAAATGCAGGTCTTGAATCGTATGAGAAGCTAGAGAAAGCCGTAGTCATGCAAGGCGAATGGACAATTCCGAATGGACTGATGACGCCAACCATGAAAGTAAAACGAAATGAGGTAGAGAAGATACACGTTCCAAAATACTCTACTTGGTATCATGCTAAGGAGGGAATGGTGATTTGGGAATAAATCTAATTTGAAAATTTGAAAATGATTCGATTTGAAAATTCAATTAGCCGTTCGGAAAATAGTCCAGACTGATTGTAAACCCTCAACGGTTCATCTTCAAATCAATCAATTTTCAACTTATTTTAGTCTTGCCTTAAAAAACGCCAACGTATTCTTATACGCATCTGCGGCCAACTCCTTGTTGTGCTTTGGATTACTAGGGTTGGCAAATGCGTGGTCTGCCTCATATGACTTCACGGTTAAATTTTTACCGGCCGCCTTCATGTTCGCCACAAATTTATCAGTCAATTCTTTATTGATCCATTTGTCTTGAGTGGGCCAAATATCTAGTACATCGCAATTCAATGTCTTTAGGCGTTCGATATTATCTTCAGGCTGACCGTAGTAAATAACGCAGGCTGCAGCTTGTGTTCCTGCAATCAAACTTGCTTGCATAGACTGGCCTCCTCCAAAACACCAACCAATTGTACCTACCTTGGCAGTAGGTCCTGCAAAAGCTAACGCTCCTTTCACTATTTCGGCACCGCGTTCCTTTTTAAACTCTTGCATGTACTTGCCGGCTGATTGTGGATCGGTCGCCAATTTACCATCGTACATATCGAGTGCAATGACGTTCACATTGCCTAAGTCATTGAACAAGTTGTCAGCTTCACGCTTAATGTGATCATTTAAACCCCACCATTCTTGAAATACAAAAACCCAATTATTCGTCTTTGACTTTGCTTCAATCAAATAGGCATTTGCCTCTACGCCATCGGCACATTTTATCTTAATCATCTTTCCTCCTGCCTGGCTCTCGTGTACGTATGGCAGCGGGCTTGGGTGATCACGATTGAATTTTTTGTTGGAGGCAAACACAGCAAATTTATCAGTGGCTGAAGTGTGACATACGGTCATGTCTTTCTGGGCAAATGCCGTTGCTGAGCCAAGTAAAGCGATAACGAAGAATAGTTTTTTCATGGGTTTTAGTGTTGGTTAAGTGTGGTTCTAACATAAATATCGACCTGAAAGTTTTTGATCATTCTTTCCATTGACCTCGCACCACACGATCATAGGTGATTAAGTCGGTGTTGATTGGTTCGAATCCCTGTTGCCGAAGGAGCAAGGCAACTTGCGCCCGGTGATAGGAGCAATGGTTAACGAGGTGCATCATAATGCTTTCCACATTGTTCGTGTAGGGGTCTCCCGTATAGTTGGTGTAGGTTAGCTCCCGATCAAAAGTATCGTTACTTTCTACAAAATCAAGCCATTGCTGGTTAGCATCATTCGCCATCTTTTCCAATGTATCAAGCGTATACTCTCCCCATAATTTGACATTCGGTGGAGTAAGTCCTTTGATCCGATGCAGCCATAAAAACTGCGCAGCCAGTACATGCCCAAAAATCGATAGGATTTTTTCGTCTTGTACACTTTGGCGTCTCAGGCAGGCCATGACGCGCTCGTTCGCCCAGGCGTTGTATTGATATAATTTCAAAAAGTACTTCTTCATGCAATGATCTGGAAACAGAAAAGGAAAGCAAGTTACTTGCTTTCCTTCAAATTAATAATCGGATGACCAACAACTCTCTTATTTTCTATTCTTCTGCCCCCATCGCTTGTCCATTCTGTTTAATCTTTTAACATCCCAAATTTCAAATCGAATTCGGATGTTCCACTCGAAGCCACTCAAGCCAATGGGCGCATTATCGTTAGTAGGGTAATCTGCCTTGTAGCTAGAAGTAAAATTAAATCGGTAACCACCAGAAGCTCCTACATAAAAATCATACACCCAAACACGAAACTTGCGTTCAATGCCCATTCCACCATTTAGAAACAGATACCACGTTGACCATGTTTTTGAATCGGGACTTGCTAAAGTAGCCACACTGCTGGCAAATGATTGCCGCACAATGTTGTCGTACAGCGTCAGCTCACTGTAGCCAAAGCCTTCTGTGAGAAAAGGATAAATTAACCATTTCGGGTGCTTTACTAAATCAAAATTGCCTCCCAACTGCAGTTCCCAATTTCTCAATCGAACATCTTTTGTGGCTGATTGATCTAGAAAACCTGGATCTGATTGCAAAAACGAACCGGCTAGGTGGGAATACGAGTTGTTCTTACTGCCATGCCTGGTGAAGCCAAAAGTCCCACCGCCATAAAAATTTTGAAGTGTTGGATATCCAAGACTCGACAAGGTCGAATTAAGTTTTGCGAAATCGCCATGAACAACACCTGCATGTGAGTAAAAACCAATTTGCTTTTTCCGCTTGGTCGAATCGCCCTGAGCCAGTCCAATTTGCCAAGCGATAAGAAGGAAGAAAATGAAAATCTTCGAACGCATATTGAAAGATAAAAACAAATCCGCTATTAGCAAAGATTTTTCCGCGTTGCGTTAAGTCGTTAGGTTAAGTCGTAAGACCGCTTGGAGCGGTCTGACGACTAGGAGTTAGGGTAAGACAACTACCGCTTCTGATAAATCTTTTCTAGCCATGAAATGCTGCCAATCTTTGCCTGCCAAATGGGCCGCGCGAAGGTGGCGTAATAAACTGCTTCACTTTTTTCGCCTAGTGAATAGGTGTCCGACAGTGGGGGCAATTCCTTGCGCGACATCAACAGCATCGGCACATGTTTGTTTCGAACGCGTGCCTCTGCCAACAATGCGCGCGAAGTCTCGCTATCTCCTTCTTTTAAAAAAGAATAAAAGACTTTGTTAAACAGATAAAAGGCCGTGATGCCACCAGGGTATTTTGTGGCCAATTTTTCAAAATCGTCCAGCCGATTGAGTTCGAGGCAATGTAAACTGGCTTGGTCGCGCACGCCTTGGTTATCGTTTGGGTTTAATTCCAACATTTCAAAATAGACATCGAGGGCAGCTTCTGCCTGACCCACCAAATACAGTGCATCGGCATAGCCTTGCATGCACCGCATGAAAGGTCGTGTTTCGTGTAAGCCCCAAAAGTGTCCTTTGTTTTCTTTAAAATATTTTTCGCCCAATTTCTTGCGCGCGGCTGTAAAACCGTTTCTAAACAACATCAACGACAGCATAGGGCTGCCCGCTACTCCGGCCAAGTATTCATATGCTTCTACACAATCGGGGTCGAGCAGAAAAGCCTGAAAGATAAGTCGATCAGCTTCCAGCACATCATCTACTTCGCTGGCCTGGTATACCAAGTCCTGTGCCTGCTCTTCTTTGCTCAGTGCTTCTTTGTCAAATTCCGGAATGGTTTTGCCCGTCATTTCGCGGGCGAAGCATTCATAATCTTCTTTTGTTTTTAAGTTGGCTGCCTCCATCAGTCGGTGGAGGTCGAGCATCATCTTTTGCTGTTTTTTATCCATGCTTTTTTATTTCTTGATCGCTTACTATCCCTTCTCTACAATCGCAATCTCTTCAGGCGTAAGCTCGTAGAGGGCGTACACCAGTTGGTCTATTTCTTTATCGGTTTTGTCAATCTCGTTTTGGGTGGTTTTGATTTTTTCTTTTTCTGCTTTAAAAAGCTCCAGCCACTCACCCTGCTTTTTGGGTGGCAATTTGGCACCGCCTTTCTCTAGCTCGGCAATCACATCAATAAACTCCAGCATGTGCCACTTTTTTAGTTTAGGCGTAGGCTCAAAAACAAAATTGGCGCGAAGCAGGTCAATGAAGTTTTGCGATTGCTTGGAAATGGATTGGTGGAGGGTGAGCATTTTTTCTGCCAAATCAATGAAAGGCTGCTTCTTCTTTTTTGTAATTTCTTTAATCGGAATTTTTTCGATGTATTGTATCTTATACTCCAAATATCCACCCCGCCTAGAAATTGCAAATTGATTCATTAAATAATCGGTCAACTTGGAATTCAGTATCGACAGCAAATATCTATCATTTGAGTTAATAATGAAGGCAGTCATATCAACTACTGCCTTTTTACTTAGTGTGAAATTTGGACCAAGCGAAACATTTGGGTAAATGATGAATTCATCGTCAAAATTCAGTGTCTTATTTATCTGCTGATATTCATACCATATTTTTGTTTTGTTTAAAAGTCCCTCCTTAATGATTGCCCTTGACTCAAGTCTCGTTTTGTTCTTTTTTAGTTCTGATAATATTGAAGATTCCTTCAAATTGACGAGCGCATATTTCTGTTCAAACTTGTAAGGGAAAAATACTCGATTCTCCGGTTCTACTGTTGCATACCGTTTTACATCTTTTCCGAAAACGTAGTCTTTTATGAAATCTCCGATAGGAAGTTCAGTTAGGTAACCTTCATTGAATCCTGTCTTTACTCCTACCAAAGGAAGGCTATAGATTTTTTCAATTGATGAGGAATCTAAACAGATTTTCCTCAGAAGGCTTGCTTGATTCTCATTGATAAACTTAAAATCATTGCTAATAAAATTCTCTTGACTGATAACAATTGAATCCAAATCTCCAATTTTATACGATAGCTCACTAAAATCTAGGTTGTCAATTTTCGTATACTTTAAGAAGTTATCATCAGCTTTATTTTTTCGGAAATGAGTAATCATAGGGTAAGCACTAATGTCCTCAAAAACATTAAGATACCCGAAATCAATTGCTTCCACCAATGATGCGTAAGCTGTTAAGAAGATTAAAAGAGGTTTTCCGTAGTTAGCTTCCAAAAATTTTCCTGATGTTATAAAAATAAGACGTCCGTGATGATTTAGAATTTGAATACCTCGTTCAAAAAAATATACATATAGATCTGCCTTGCCAGAGTAAGACTCATAATTCAGTTCTAAGTAGCTGCTAATATCTTTCATCAACTCTTGTCGAACATAAGGCGGATTTCCCACTACCACATCAAAGCCACCCGCTTGCATTATTTCCGCGAAAGCATGGTCCCAATCAAAGGCATCATCGCCCGCCACTTTGGGGTCGTCAATCAAACTATTACCTTGCTTGATGTTGCCGCTCAGGTCGGCCAGCGTTTCTTTGCGGTTGGCGGTTTTCAGCCACAAGCTCAGTTTAGAAATTTCTACGCTCTCGGGGTTTAGGTCTACGCCATAAATGTTGTTGGCCACAATGGCTTTTTTGATTTTCCATTCGTCTGTGCCGTTGTACACCTCCAGTGGCTCGGCCACGGCATGGTCGCGCAGTTGTTCCTTCCACGGGCGGGTGAGCTGGTTCCACTCTTTCATCAGCACGTCCCACTCGAGCCACAAAAAGTCAAACACGGCATTGAGGAAGGCGCCCGAGCCGCACGCGGGATCTACCACTTTCACCTTTTTCAGTTGCTCGCGGTAGCGCTCTAAAAAAGCAATGGTGGTTTTTACTTTTTCGCTGGGCGCCACAGTGGCGTTTTCAATTTCTTCTGCCGATAAAACAGGGGCAGCATCCAGTTTAAGCTCTTGCAAAATTTCTTTTTTGCGGTCTTCCAGCCATCCGCCCACGGCTTCTTTCACCATGTAGCGAGTGATGTACTCGGGCGTGTAGAAGATGCCGTCCTTCTTTCGCTTGTCGGTGCGTGTGGCTTTCGTTTTGTCTTCATCAAAGGTGGACTGAAACTCTTCGATATCTGAAATAGACTGCTCGAAAATATGGCCGAGTATATTTACGTCCAGTTGGCTATCGAAATTGTAAGAAGAAACGAAGTGAATGATTTCGGTGAGTTGATGATCGTGAATGTGAAGTCCGTTCAGTTCCTCATCTTCTTTGAAGAGGCCGCCATTAAATTCAGGTATGTCGCGTTCGTTTTCGCTCAGCCCTTCGTTCATAGCGGTGAAGAAATATTTCATCTCCGTCCAGATGGCTTCTTTCTTTTTGCGGAAGCTGCGCTTCACGGCTTGCTGCACATCGTTTAGGAACCGGTTGGCATCGAGCAGTTCGCGATCGCGCACAAAGCAAATGAACAAGAGCCGGTCGAGTAGTTTTTGCGTAAGACCAAAAAGTTTTTTAGGTGGTATGGTGCGATGTTCTTTGCGCAAGTTGTTGAATAGCGCAATGCGCAACTCATGATAGCGGCTGTAAAATTCTTTTTCTATTACCTTGCGCTCGGCCATGCGCTCATGAAAAAGCTGGTCGATTTTCGAATAGCCCGATTCTAAAAACAACTGTTGGTAACTGAGCAAGAAAAAGAATCGCGCAAGATAGTTGTGCTGAAGTAGTTCGGGTATTTGAAAGCTTTCGTAGCGGCCAATCTCGGTGCGCGAGTAGAGTCGTAGCTCAATCATGTTGGTCACAATCACCCACTCGCACTTGCCGGGCATGCGCGGCACGTAGGCAAAGGCTTGGTCTACAGGGCTACCGGCAAAATCTACACGGTTTTGTTTTTTGTCCAGGTTGCTGAGTGCACCTTTTACTTCAATCACGCAGCGTACATCGGCTTTGTTTTTTTGATCGAAGAAACCCAGTGCGGCATCGGGTTTTTTATTGTCGGCAATAGATTTGAATTCTTTTTCCAGGTTCCACTCAGCCTCATGGCTTTCGTAGCTATAGCCCAGCACTTGGCCGAAGAACTTATCTAAGAATTCGCTTTTGATTTGCTCTTCTTTGCTCTTTTGCACCTTGCCGTTGGCGATGGCCTTCTGCCAATTGCGGATGATGTTTTTCTTCTCTTCTAGCTGCGGAACGTTTTGAATAAAGGTGTTAAGTTGCTCGGGCTTAAAATCTTTATCAGCAAAGAGGGTATTGGCCATAGATTGATGTGCAAACTAAGGAATTTTTGATGATGGCAGAAACAAAAGCCAAGTCGCTTCTACTTCTTCAACGATTGAATTTTGAAGTTGGTCAAGCTCCGCCACAGCCACTCAACAGGGCCATACTGAAATCGGGCCAGCCACCACTTGCTAAATAGTATTTGAAGAGTAAACACGATCAGGGCAATGGTTGCCCAAATGCCTGCTCCGAAATCTCCGAGCCAGCCAAAACCATACCCAAACAAAAGCACCGTGCCCACCAAGGCTTGAATCAAGTAAGTAGAGAGCCCCATGCGCCCTACTTCATAAAAATTCATCAATCGCTGGCGCCATTTTTCTTTTTGAAAAGCCGAAACGATCAAACCCGGCTTAATGGACATTTATTAGGCTGGAAACCTTGCAAATTATTGAATGCCATAGCTTTAGGTCAAATCAAAGCTATGAATAAAAAAACTGCATTCACTGCGGGTCTAAAATGACCAAAAAGAATGGTAAGGTAAAAGGTA
>JAJTGQ010000048.1 GCA_021299455.1 Flammeovirgaceae bacterium
GAATCTGCAATTACTCCTGTTACCCGCGGTTGATCTTCTTTTGGTTTTTGACACGCAACGAGTAGAGTGGTGACTAGTAAGAAATACAAGCTCTTCATAGATTTACATTTTGGTTTTGTAGTTTAAATGTATTATTTCGGATCGAACTTTACTATGAGTCTAAGAAAAGAAAAAGCAGCCATCTTAAAACTGGCCATATTGGATCACACCATCAAAATGATTGGAACTAAATCGTTCGATAAAATTCATGTGGATGAGATTTGCAAGAAAACGAAAATATCTAAAGTAACACTCTTTAAGTACTTTCCACAGAAAGAAGATCTGCTTTTGTACTATTTTAGAGTCTGGAGTTTAAGGCGCTTAGTGGAGCTAAAGGAGAAGCCAAGAGAGGGCTTGGCTGGTATTCAATTTTTGTTTGATAAAATTAGTGAAGACTTTGATGCTCATCCCGGAATAATTTTAAGTTGGGTGGGCTACCTTTCAGACATGGGGCGAACGATAAAGCCATTTCCGCTAAAGGCTGAAGAGAAAAAATTATTGTTCCCTGAGGTAAAAGACATACAGTTGATTGAGTTACAATCGCTGGATCAGATGATCGAGAAGTTTTCTTTGGAGGCCATCTTCAAAAAGGAAATAACCAAAACAACTTCTACCCGCGATATCACCAACGCATTTATGGCGCTCTTTTATGGATCTATAATAACTGCCTACATCAACCAGATAAATCCAGCCAAAATGTTTTTTCGCAAAAACATTGAATCGTTACTAAAAGGACTGAGTTAAAAAATACTATTTCATTCTGACAGTCTTTGTCCTTTTCCGCTCAAACATGCGGATATGCCGACTGCCAATCGGGATATCAATGCGATATTTGTTTCCCCTTGCCCATACATGGTGGTAACGGGGCTTGACTACTTTCGTGCCTCCCGAAGAACCACACGAGAAGAGTAAGATTGCAATAACTGCGAAAACGAGAGTACGCATCATGGAAACACGAAATTAAACTATTTATGACGTAGTCCCACGTTTCTTTCCCCGATTTGGATTGCAAATTAAATAGAAGCATCTGGTTCAGGGGCTCGAAAACAATTTTTGCACAAAACTAGACCCACAGGAACTCCAAGCTGGCGCTTTTGGATAACCAAAAAAATTGCATCGTATATGCCGCTTATTACTCGCTACACTTTTTCAGCATCTCTTCGTTTTGCTTTTTGCCCCAAGTGGGTTTGCGAATGTCTGTATTTGTTTCCGTCTTAAAGTATTCATTTGCTTTTTCAAAGTAGATAAGTGCAGCTGCTTTGCCGCCACCATAGGCTTCTGGAGTATAGAACTTACTCATGCCTTCGATGTAATAGATTCTGGGATTTTCTTTGCGAAGTTGCTTGGCCTTGCGAAGGTTTGCATTGTACGATTCCATATGTTTTTGCCACGCCTCGGGTTCCAGTTCGATACGATTGCTGGAGATCATCGCCAGTAGTGCGTAGACTTCATCGTTCTCGTCAGCACCGTTTTCTTTGGCTGCCTCTAAACTCTTTTCCGCTTCGTTAAAAAACTGAGCTTTCTTCGCCATGTCCGTCTCAGTTGCTCCGGCTAATGTTTTGGCATAGGCGGCATAGTAATGCGATACCCAATCGGTATTCCATTTTTTGGCAATCAGATCAAAGCGATTGACTGCCGCCATTGTAGCGGTACGATCTCCGGGGTTAAACTGACGTAGTGTTGTTTGAATTGCTTCTTCGATAGTTTGTGAATAGGCCATTGTTGTAAGTGCGAGAAATAGTAAGATCATTAGCTTTTTCATAGTGTTGAGTGGTTAAATTGAGTATTGATTTGTTTTGCGGTTGCTTAAATGTTTTAAAGTTCATCTCGGTTAAAGGCAGAGAGCGAAAAATTCATTCCCACAAAAACGGAGCGGTAGAGTGCAGGCTCGATCGGAAACCGCTGAGTGCCATCGGTCGAATAGCGATAACCAAAAATATTCTTGCGATTGGTCACATTATCTACACCTGCATAGAACACCGCAAACACTTTTTTGATGGTTGTAACATAGCTTATATTCAAAGAGATATTCTCGAAATGCGGCACACGATCATTCAGAAACTCAGCACTGTTGGGGTTGTAGTAAGGCCTGCCTGTAGCGAAGGTGTAGGTGGCCGCTATGTTTACTTTTAGTGGTTCAATAAAGTACTTGGCAATCACATTAAGGTTGTGATCAGATATGAACGTGGGCGTGGCACGGGCAGTAAAATTTTCAAATAGCCGCTGAGTGTCCACCCAACTATATGAAATCCAGTAGTCGAGGTTCTTCACTAGTTTACGATCGCGCCAGAAGACATCGATGCCCTGTGCGAAGCCATTTCCGGAATTGTCAATGTCACCCGAGATGAATCGAAAGGCATTTGGATTAAACGGCACGTTCAACTCCCTCACTAATCGGTCGTATGATTTGTAGTACCCTTCTACACGAAACGTTTGCTTGTCTGTAATCCATTGATAGTTGGCGATATAGTGGATGGCCTGCTGGAAACTTGCCGACTTATTAGCGAGCAGATATCGGTTATTCGGATTCTGATAAAAGACCCCGCTGGCAATAGATACCTGACTTTGTTTGCCAACTTTGTAAGCGGCCGACAGGCGGGGACTGAGGGCAAATTGACTTAGCAGATCGCTGTGCTCTCCGCGCAAACCGGACTTCACGCCAAATTTGCGCGAAGGTTTCCACTCAAGCTCTGTATAGATGGCTGTTTGTGTTTCGTCAAATCCTGAGTTGAACGCATCAAAGCTTCGTTGCACGCTAAACCGTTGCCACTCTGCTCCGGAAAGGAGTTGAAGATTGTTGTTGATTTCAAAACCTAACTCCGTCCGGCCTTGCAAACGCCATTCTTCCGTTTTAGAAGGAGTTGCCCCGAAGTTGATGTTATCTACATTTCTACCGAACGAAACAGCCGAAAAGGAATACACCTTGTTGTTTATGTTTTCGAAATAAGAAGCATTGGAGTAGGTATTGCTGTTTTTTATTCCAAAACGAAAACGTTGACTCGCGTTATTGATGTCGGGTATCTCTGTTCCGCTGCTAAATCCACCATGACTGAACAACAACTTGAAGATACTCTTATCTCCGTTTTTGTGTACCCATCGCGTTGAGCCGGAAACACCCTCGGGTGCTTTGTAGAAATCGAAATTGGTGTTCGCCAGATTATAGAATGGAGCCACGTTGATGTAACTTCCCGTTACCTCCAACGAATTTTTTTCAAACACTTTTGCCACCGAGCCAAATAGCCCCGACATGTTAAGGCCAACATTCACGGTGCTTTTTGCAGGCATGTCATTGGTGCTTAATTCCAGCACGGACGACAACGCCTGACCATACCGCACACTGTACCCACCGCTGCTAAACGAAGTGCCTTTGAATTGAAAAGGGGAGAAGCGACTTCGTTGAGCAATGCCGGGCACATCGCTGGTAAAGAAGTTTTGTACGATCATCCCGTCAATGATCACATTTGCTTCGCTGGCATCGCCACCTCGAACAAACAAACCTGTCTGTTCACCTACTCGCGTAGTGCCGGGGAGTGTTTGTATGGCGCCAATGATATCTCCCGCAGCACCTGCGGTGGTTACAATATCCAACGGACGGAGTACGGCTACCTTGCGGTCGTTGGTAGCTTCTATTGTTCCCGCGGAAATGACGACCTCTTCCAACTCACTGATTGCTTCTTTTAATTTGAAATTCAGCGTATACGTTTTGTTCTCAAGCACGATTGATTGGTTGATGGGTTCGTAGCCAATGCTTGAAACAACCACTACCTGATTTCCTTTTTCAGAAGTAACAAGCGTATAGGTTCCTTCGGCATTCGCGGAAACGCCATCCAGTGTATTAAGAATGTAAATGCTCGCACCCGGGAGGGAGTTGCCCTGCTGGTCGGTAATCTTTCCAGTTATTGTTGATTGACTCACACAATCAAGACTAGCGATGATGAACAACAGAAATGAAATCAGTAGCCGCATGGTATTTTATTTATGATTGACTGAGGTTGAGCGGAAGAGTTGCCGGGAATCAGCTATTTTTTGCTTTGGCGAGCAACGACCTGGCGTAGGTAAAGCCCGCTTCAGCGGCAATGGCTTTTTCGAACGTGGCAATTGCCTTTGCCTTTTCACCCGCTTTGGTGTAGGCTTGCCCAAGTAGTGCGAGTGTATCTAGGTAAAGCCAGTTTTTTGAGATGGAAGTTGACTCAAATAATGCAATCGACTTTTCCAATGCAACAATTGCTTCTTTGATATCACCTCCGAAAGAGGAAGGCGTGTACAACTTATTGATTCCATAAAATCGCCAGGCTAGGGGAGAGGTCGGTGCCAGTTCCTTTGCCTCTGTTGCGAGATTACTGCTTTTGCCACCCAACAACATTCCCTTCATTGGACTATAGGCCATTTGCAATCCTAAAACGGCCGATAACAATCCTTTGCCTTCAGCAGCGGTTGAAGGAAGTTCAATGATTTCTTTGAGCCGATCTTTAGTAGCCGAAACATACTCATCGAATAAATCTTTATCTTCAGTACTCATCGTACTTAGCAACAACCCATAATGAGCCACTCCTAACTTAAGGTGCGCATGAACGTCCGTTGGTTTTTGTTTGAACTCAACTGTGGCGAGTTCTACACTCTTTTTCCATAGTTCTTTTTTCTGTTTGATGTAGGCCTGGTACATCAGGTCGTTGACGGGTTGGCTCATCGTAGCTGCGCTAATGAGTGTGGAAATGATGAATAATGAAATTGAAACGATTAACTTTTTCATAATTGTAAACAGGTTTATAATGTAAACTAAATGAACAAAAAAAATTATTTGATATAGGTTTTTAGTGAGTTGACATAGTCTTCAAATGCTTTAATGCCTTTCTTCGTGATCCGGCAGGTAGTCAATGGCTTTTTTCCCTTGAAGGATTTTTCAATTTGGATGTACCCAGCCTCCGAGAGTTTATCCAGTTGCACACTCAAATTACCTGCAGTAGAGTCTGTCTTTTCTTTCAGAAAAACAAAGTCAGCAGAATCTAATCCAAGTAACAACGACATGATGCCAAGCCGGAGTTGTGAGTGGAGTAGGGGATCAAGTTCTTTGAACATAGTTATCGCTTCTGTGATTTTAGCAAGTAACCCGGAACAAGATAACCCAACGTGATCGCTAACGCGGAAAGAAGCGATTGATACTCATTTGAAACGAAGAAACAAGATAAGCCGAAAACAAAGAAGATAATTCCACCGATTATCAACGGCTTAAATTTTAGAATGACTCCCGAAGCCAATGTAGCCATACTTCCAACCAGTAGAATCATCGGGTTGATTTGGTAGTTGATGAAGCTGCCAAAAAAGGGAATGACTACCGCCAACACTCCAAAACTAACCCACAGCGTGATGTTGATCTTTTCGAGGTGCGTAGTCGTACGTTTGTGATGTTTTCTTTGGCGCGACCCGTAGGCAAATGATATGATCCAGGCCGGTATCACAATCAGCCATACGGCAAATGGATACTCAAAATCAATCTTACTTAAGGTGAAACTTCCCAGATGTGCCGTAATCAGCACCCAACCCCAAAAGAGGTAGTAGAATGAGTTGTCGCGCACGTTGCCCTTTGCCTCGTTGATCATGCTCTGTATCAAATCGAGGCTTTGCTGCGGGCTCAGCTTTTCGGTTTCGTTGGTCATATGGTTACTAACGGAACAAGTGTAAAGTAGTTTATAATATAAACCAAAAATTTCACTTTTATTTTTTGATGTCATTTTTTCAACAAAAAGGCATTTTGATCCCTTCAAATCAAAGTACTACATTGCATCACTACCTAAATCATCTGTTATGAAAACGTTGTTTACTGCTTTTCTACTCTTTCCCTTTCTTTTCTCAACCGCCCAACTTTCACAAAGTAAAATCGACAAACTCAAGCAAGAAGTAGCGGTCGAAGTCGAAAAGAATGCCGAGCTCGGACAGCAAATCAATGATATGCTTTTCAGTTTTTCCGAACTCGGATTTCAAGAAGTAGAGACGTTTGCCTACCTGACAAATCTGTTGGAAAAAAATGGCTTTACGATAGAAAAAGGTGTAGCCGGTATACCTACTGCATGGATTGCCAAATGGGGCAATGGCAAGCCCATAATTGCTTTAGGGTCGGATGTTGATTGTATCCCCAAGGCATCACAGAAACCTGGCGTAGCCTATCATGATCCAATTGTGGAAGGTGCTCCGGGTCATGGCGAAGGTCATAATTCAGGTCAAGCGTTAAATATCATTTCTGCCCTTGCCTTAAAAAAGGTTATGGAGCGAGAAAAAATATCTGGTACACTCATGTTGTGGCCTGGTATTGCTGAAGAATTGGTCGGTACAAAAGCCTACTACATACGTGCTGGCTATTTTAAAGATGTTGATGCTTGCATATTCACTCATGTTGGCGACAATCTAAAAATTGGATATGGCGACAATGGTTATAACGGTGTGGTTTCCGTAAAATTTAATTTTGAAGGACAGGCGGCCCACGCAGCTGGTGCTCCATGGAGGGGTCGCAGTGCATTGGATGCAGTCGAGTTAATGAATATTGGTTGGAACTTTAGAAGAGAACATTTGGAGCTAACACACCGATCTCATTATGTGATCTCTGATGGGGGCGATCAACCGAACGTGGTACCATCGAAAGCATCTGTTTGGTATTATTTTAGGGAGCGTACCTACCCGGCCATAAAAACACTATTCGATAAGGGCATTAAAACAGCGGAAGGAGCTGCGCTAATGACCGATACAAAGTTCACCTATGAGATATTAGGCTCTGCGTGGCCTGCTCATTTCAATAAACCAATGGCTGAAATCATGTACCAGAATATTAAAAAGGTAGGTTTGCCAACCTGGTCAGCCGAAGATCAGTTATTGGCCAAAGCAACTCAACTTGAAATGAAATCTACGAAAACAGATGGGCTGGCGTTAAAACTTGACACGATCGGACTACCAAGCTCCGTGGGGATGGTAAATGTAATGGGCAGGCCAATGATGATGATGGGCGGAGGATCGGATGATATCGCGGACATATCATGGTCGTTGCCAACGATTAACTTAAACTATCCTTCCAACATACCAAATTTACCTGGCCATCATTGGTCTAATGCAATCACAATGGCAACACCCATTGCCCATAAAGGGATTGTGGCAGGTGCCAAAGCGGAAGCGATGACATTAGTAGATTTATTTACGAAGCCTGATGTGCTAAAAAAGGCCTGGGAATACTACCGGACAGAGCAAACAAAAGAGATTCAATATATTCCATTGATTGGTGAGAAGGATAATCCAGCGATTACACTCAACACCAAAATCATGCAGGAATTTGCGCCCAAGCTGAAGCCTTTTTATTACGATCCGGCTAAGTATAAGACATACCTAGACCAGTTGAATATCAAATATCCTACACTTAGACCTGATCAGGTAGAAGCGGTGGGTAAGTTGAAAAAATAGTTTCTAGTTGCCAGTTGCTTGTTACTGGGAACTTGAAACCAGAAACTGGAAACGGTAAACAAAATATCAGTCCGATAACAATGTTCACAGGCATCATCGAATCAGTAGGAACTCTTTCACGAATAGTGGAAGAAGGAACAAACAAACATTTTCTTTTTGAAAGTGAAATTAGTGCTGAGCTAAAAGTAGATCAGAGTGTAGCCCACAATGGGGTGTGTCTAACCGTTACAAAAATAGGAGATAACCAACATTGGGTTACAGCTATTGATGAGACATTGCAGAAGTCAAATCTTGGAACGCTCCAACCGGGAGATGCCGTGAATTTAGAACGTTGCATGTTAGCCAATGGAAGGTTTGATGGCCACATCGTGCAAGGGCATGTGGATCAAGTGGGTGTTTGTAAATCGGTGCAAGAGGTAGGAGGGAGTTGGTTATTTGACTTTGAATATGATTCCAAACTCGGAAATGTAACAGTTGAGAAGGGATCAATTTCGATCAACGGTGTAAGTCTGACTTGTTTCAATTCAGCAAAAAATAGTTTTCGGGTGGCCATCATTCCTTATACCTTTGAGCATACTAGTTTCCATCAATTAAAGACTGGACACTTGGTAAATTTAGAATTTGACATTTTGGGCAAGTACATTAAGCGACTCCTGCATAATGAATAATTCTTTTCGCATGTTGCTAGAAAAAATAACCTTTTCATTATCATTTAAACTATAACAATATGTTAGATCAATTGATAAAACTAGTAGAACAAAACGCAGGCAAAGCCATCGTTAACAACAGTGCGATTCCTAACCAGCACAACAATGCAGCTATTCAAGAAGTAGCTTCCCAGATATTCAACGGACTTCAATTACAGGCAAAGCAAGGTAACTTGACCCAACTTGTTGGCTTGTTTCAGGGCGGGGGATCTTCGCTTACCAGTAATCCAATTATAAGTTCATTGATTACGTCTGTTGCCAGCAGCGTAGCTTCCAAATTTGGAATATCTCCACAAGCTGCACAGAGCATGGCTTCTAGCTTACTACCTACTGTGATGAGTCAGTTGGTGACGAAAACAAATGATCCCACGGACAGCAGCTTTGACTTAGGTGGAATCTTAAAAACAGTATCAGGGAATAGTGGCCTAGATGTAGGCAGTTTAATTGGGCAAGTAGCTGGCGGTGATGGTAAAGGTGCTTTGGGTGGACTAGGCGGAATGCTAGGTGGAATATTCGGAAAAAAATAGTTTTACTAGTCTTATTAAACAGGCTCCTTTACGAAAGTAATGGGGCTTTTTTGTTTTTGTTCCATACGTAGAAACTTCCTTTTAAGGATAACCATCCCAACGTCATCCCAATCAAGGCTCCGACAAGAATATCTGAAGGATAGTGAACGCCTAGGTAAATTCGGGTGTAGGTCATTAGGGCGGCCCAAACAAAGACGACCCAGATCCATCGATAGTACTTTTTAAGGGACAACCAAACAAACATGGCAACACCAAATGTGTCTGCTGCATGGCTCGAGGCGAAGCCATACAATCCACCTCGATAGTCATTTACCAAATGAAGAAGACCTTCTAGACTAGGCTCGTGAGAAGGACGGAGGCGTGCAAAAAAAGGTTTCATAAACCCAGAGGTAATACGATCGCATAATAAAATAGTTAGCGCTACTCCCAATAGAATCCATATGCTTGACTTTCCGTAGATTTTGATCACCAAATAAATAAGAGTGGCATATAGTGGTGTCCAAACAAATGTCTCGGTTAACGTTAACATAACAGAGTCAAAAAAAGGGCTATTCCATCCATTTAGAAACAGAAGTAACCTTTTATCTAATTCGAGTAACTCTTCCACCGACTTAATTTAAGTTCAAGTTTTTATTGTCAGCCAAATATCTTACTTTTTAACTGTTTTAGTCTATGTCTATGGAACGATTTGATCTGATCATTATTGGCGCAGGGCCCTCCGGATATGCTGCTGCCATGCGCGCACTTGATTTTAAGAAGAAAATTTTGCTCGTGGAGAAGAATAAGGTTGGTGGTGCAGGTATTACCAATGGGGCATTATCTTCAAAAACCTGGTGGGAGTTATCTCGCGAGGCCTCAGCTTTTCGAAAAAACCTAAAGAGATACAACATAAAAGCACCATCGATCAGTTATGATGAAATCCAGTCTGAAGTGAGAAAAGCAGTAGAGGAAAGAAAATCGATGTTGGAAGAACACATGGATCAACTTCGTCATTCGCCCTATGCCAACTTGCTGGAGTTTAAAACAGGCGATGCACGACTTCTCTCTCAGCATGAGGTTGAAATTTCTGTAGGAGCGCGAAAGGAAGTAGTATATGGAGATTATATAATTCTTGCCACCGGAAGCAGACCTCGGTACTTGCCTGAGTTACCCATCGATGAAAAGTTGGTAATGACTAGCGAAGGCATTGAGAGTATGACCGATTTTCCCGAGAGTATGGTGATTGTTGGTGCTGGGGTTATTGGCTGCGAGTACGCTACTATATTTAGTGGATTTGGTAAAACAAAAGTCAATCTGATTGACAAAGGTGATCGCATTCTTCCTTTCGAAGATAAAGATGTGGTCGACATTATAGAACGCAACATGGAAAACAATGGAGTTCTCATCCACCGGAATTCCAAGCTGTTGGGGATGCGAATCATTCATGGTAGGGTCGAATACGAATTAGAGTATACGGATGGTAGTAAAGAAACATTCAATGTTGAAAAAGCCTTAGTGTCTGTAGGGCGCGTAGCAAACCTGGAAGATCTTTGGGATGATAAAGTAGGCATTGATATCACTAAACGGGGCATCCACAACAATGACACGCAAACCAACATTTCGAACATTTACGCGGTAGGAGATCTCACTGCAGATATTTCATTAGTCAACGTGGGTGAGCTTGAAGGACGCTATGCTGTAGAAAGAATTTTTGGTAAGCCCGATCGCAAGCTGGTTTATGAAAACATCAGCACGATCATGTTCTTAAGTCCTGAAGTGGCAGGAGTGGGGCTAAATGAGACTCATGCCCAAGAAAAGGGGATAGAGTATAAAGTGGTTACGTTGGAATATAGTACGATTGCACGCGCCATAGCAAAGCGAAATACGCAAGGCTTCATAAAATTGCTGGTTACCAATGACGATGCAATGAAAATATTGGGAATGAAGATTGTGGGTCTCCATGCCGGTAGTGCCATTCAGGCTGTGGCAGTGCTTATCTCCATGGATAAAGGGATAGAAGAATTAGCAGAGTGTGTACATCCCCACCCAAGTATTACCGAGGGCATTCAAGAGTGTGTGCGAATGCTCATGGGAAAATCAATGTTCAAACCTTCTGCATTGCGAGGTAGACTTTCTTGCAGAAGATATGTACGTGGGGTTTACGAAGATGTTGTATTCTAGCAGTATTTGCGTTCAATCAATTCAGATTTAGGCTCAATGTCAGACCGTACCAAGCTTGATTTTGGTAAATCCAGATGTCTTTGTCTCTATCGGTTATATAATCCCAACCAATTCCTAGTCCTACTGTCAGATTATTAAACCCAACCATTGCTGCGAAACCACGGCTTAGAATAAATGCATTGTATTCATCAGTCGTCTTATAGTTGGTCGTCCAAGGACTGACAAATGCGGTACCAAATCCTCCAATAGCACCGACCGTCATTGCCCGATGGTGAATTTTTTTGGTTTGTCGAACTGGATTTTTATCAAAATGAACTCGAAATCTATCAAGCCGATACCCTAAAAAAATATTACCGTTAAAATCTGTATTTAACTGAACTGGAAAATTCGCGGTCGAAGGCCTGAATTTGAAAGGAGTGATAAGCACGTCCACATCAAAGCTGCGTTTTAGGAATAGTTGATCTGTCGATTGCTTGGTAGGATTAGCTACAGTTTGATTTGTACTAACGATGGTCACTGAATCGTGATCCACATCTACATAGACTTTACGAAAGCGTTCGCCTGGCTGCTTAAACTCATAATAACCAGGAATCAATTGTGATTCAGGGATTTTTTTCAAACCACCACAAGCAGATAACATTCCGGCCAACAACAGCGAAGTCAATAGCTTGGTTATGAATTGTCAATTAAGCCACTCGCTCGATTGATGCTCCCAATTTTTTCAAACGTCCTTCAATATTTTGATAGCCCCGATCTATCTGTTCAACATTTGAGATTTCACTTTCGCCTGAGGCAGAAAGCGCTGCGATTAGTAGCGCAACCCCTGCGCGGATATCTGGCGATGACATCTTGATGCCGCGGAGCAATTGTTTCCGGTCAAGTCCCATGATACTTGCTCTGTGGGGATCGCAGAGAATAATTTGGGCGCCCATGTCAATTAGCTTATCGACAAAGAACAATCTACTCTCAAACATTTTTTGGTGAATGAGAACGTTACCTTTGGCTTGGGTAGCCACCACCAACACAATACTTAACAAGTCTGGAGTAAATCCTGGCCAAGGTGCATCGGCAACAGTCAAAATAGATCCGTCAATGAAAGTTTCAATCTCGTACCGCTCTTGAGCCGGGATGTGAATGTCATCACCACGGAATTCCATTTTTATGCCAAGCCTTCTAAATATCTCGGGGATTATTCCTAGCATGTCGATACGACAATTCTTGATTGTCACTTCTGATTGGGTCATGGCGGCCAGGCCGATGAAACTACCAATCTCAATCATATCGGGGAGAAGATTATGCTCGGTTCCGTGCAATTTTTCAACACCCTCAATCGAA
Organism: Flammeovirgaceae bacterium; assembly: GCA_021299455.1. GTDB lineage: Bacteria > Bacteroidota > Bacteroidia > Cytophagales > Cyclobacteriaceae > ELB16-189. The sequence continues at coordinate 12,209 of JAJTGQ010000048.1, forward strand.
ATTAGGTTGGATCCAATTCCATTTATCTTAGCGCCCATGCGATTGAGCATGTTGCAAAGTTGCTGAAGGTAAGGTTCGCAGGCAGCGTTGTAAATGGTAGTTGTTCCTTTCGCCAACACAGCAGCCATTATGATATTGGCAGTTCCGGTAACAGACGCCTCATCCAGTAGCATGTAACATCCCTTCAGATGAGATGCATCAATGTTGTATAGATTCTCGTCAGCGTTGTAATTGAATTTTGCTCCTAAATTCTGAAACCCAATAAAGTGAGTATCCAATCTTCTACGTCCTATTTTATCACCACCAGGCTTTGGAATGTTTGCTTCGCCAAACCGTGCTAAGATCGGGCCTAACAACATTACAGACCCTCGCAATGCTGCAGCTTTTTTGCGATAGATATCTGTTTTCAAAAAGCCGGTATTTACATTGGCGGCAGTAAATCGAAACGAGCCAGTTCCTAGTTTCTCAACTTTGCAACCTAAATCGCCAACCAGTTCTATTAATTTATTCACGTCCAGAATGTCGGGCACATTGTGAATGGTGACTGGCTCACTTGTGAGCAGCGGCACGCAAATAACTTGTAGAGCTTCGTTTTTGGCACCCTGAGGTGTGATCTCTCCCTTTAACTTTTGGCCGCCTTTAATTTTGAATGAACTCATTGATCTCTTCTGCGGTGGGGGTTGTTGCCTCTTCTATTCTTGTTAAAGCGTGGATTGCGATTGCGATTGCTGTTGTTGCTATTACTATCACGACTCTCACGATTGTCATTAGGTCTTGGATTTTTGCGTTCGCGATAAAGCTTTTCAAACAAATTCTCTTCGCGTACTTTTTCAAGGTCGAGAACCAGTTTTCCTTGTGATAGATTTTTGAGATCTTTTACAATCACAGAATCATCCAATGTCTCTTTATTCCAGTTACTGTGAAAAGTCTTCATCAGTTTGCCTAAGTAGATGGAAGCTTCTTCACGCTCTTGTGGATCTTCTTTCTTTATGGCTTCCTTTATAAGTCGCTCGACATTCTTGCCATAATGTTTAAAACGCACCTCGCTTTGTGGGTACTCCATTTTACGAGGCTTCTTAAAAAGAATGGTGCGATCAGGAGTCGTGAAAGGATTGTCTATATCTAAGTTAAAATCAGCAATGATATAAAGATCGTCCCACATCCGTTGTGGATTCTCATGGGGCTCCTTGACAACTGGCGCAAGTTGCTTGATCAACTCGATCAGTGTGGTAGCCATCTTGGTTCTCTTTTCCTTGTCGGGGATAGTTCGAATGTAGTTGACTAGTTTTTGAACATTCCGTCCATACTCCTTTAAGATAATGCCTTCACGTTGGGTGTTATATTCTCCGATCATAAATCCTGAATTAAAACTATCTTGATTTCGCTAATATTTTGAAGTTGAATATCATTGGTGAAAAACCTTTTACAATTCATTGAAATTGCACTTGCAATTTGTAGGGCATCGGCTGTTTTTAGAAATTTATACTTTGCTCTTAGCTTGGATGAATCTTCGGCAATCTTCCAACTAATGTCTACAACCTTTATATTTAATTCTTCCAAAGTATTTTTGAAGTCAAGCAACACAGTATTATCATTCTCCTGGAAAGGCTTAACACAAAATTCAGAAACGGTTATGACACTTGTAACCAATGGGTTCTCTTTTTGCACTTCTTGACTAATGAAATCCTCCACCCTACCGTAATAGGTAGGGTGGTTCTCAATCAGATAAATAAAAGCAACAGAGTCAACGAAAACAGAATCAAATCCTATCATCTGCTCGAATTGCATTGATGTATTCTTGTGGCTCTAGATTGAGTATATTCTTGCCCCTTCCTCTTAATCGTGCTATGATTTCAACGGCTTTTTTCTTTTTCGATAAACTCAATTGCTCTTCGAAATAAGAATAAACTTCTTCCTTTTCACTTTTAGGAAGCTTATCAATCTCTTCTATGATCTGCTTGGCACTCATCAATTTTCGTGTATCTTCAGCTTGGCAAAGCTAAGTAATAATGTTTTCTCACCAAAATCAGTAAAGTTGATCTTGGCCTTTCGTTCAGCCCCTACTTCCTCTAGTTTTACCACTGTGCCAAAGCCAAATTTCGGGTGTTCTACTTTCATTCCTTCCAAAAGGCCTTTGGTATCGCTTGGGGCAAAATCAGCGGAAGGTTTATAGGCCGCCACGCGTTGAACAGGTTGAGTGCTGATCGTCTTTTTAATGCCGGATACAAGACTCTTTGCGTAGTTGGGATTTGGAGCGGAATCGACACCTCCAAAACGGGTGCTTATTTTTATAAATCGCTTATCGATATCGTCAAGAAAACGACTAGGCTCACAATTCTTCAAACGACCAAAGCGATACCGCGTAAGTGCGTATGATAGAAACAGTTTTTGTTGAGCCCGTGTGATGGCAACATAAAAAAGTCTTCGTTCTTCTTCTAGTTCCGCTCTGCTGCTCAACATCATCTGCGAAGGGAACAGGTCTTCCTCCAAGCCAACAATATAAACGTTCTTAAATTCCAATCCCTTGGCCATGTGAATCGTCATCAACGTGACCTTGTCAGGGTCGTTATCTTTATTCTCGTCCTGGCCGGTCACAAGAGAAACCTCCTGTAGAAAAGCCCCGAGACTTTTATCTTCTTTTTCAGGATCGTCCACATACTCTTTAATGGCGTTTAGTAGTTCCTGAACGTTTTCGTATCGACTTAATCCCTCGACTGTTTTATCTTCATAAAGTTCTTTTAAAAGACCGGAAGCTTTTGCGATTTCTGCAGCCGCTTCATAGGCGTCTTTGTTCTGGATTTCAATGGCGAAACGTTTTATTTTGGTGACAAAGTCATCAATAGGGTTTGCCGCACGGCCTCCCAAAAAGGAGCTTGCATTTTGAACCACTTCCCAAATAGAAATCGCATGATCATTAGCCGCTACGATAATTTTATCAATGGTTGTGTCACCGATGCCCCGCTTGGGTAAGTTGATAATTCTTCGAAAGGAAGCTTCATCTTGCTGATTCAATGAAAAACGCAAATAGGCAAGTAGATCTTTTATTTCTTTGCGCTGATAGAATGAAAGCCCGCCCACCACTTTGTATTTGATGTTCATCCTCCGGAGTGCTTCTTCAATCGCGCGCGACTGACTATTGGTTCGATAGAGAATCACGAAGTCGCTAAACTTCCATTGGTGCTGCATTTTTTCTTCAAAAATGGAAGAAGCAACAAGCCTGCCTTCTTCATTGTCTGACACCGATTTGATCAGCTCCACCAAACTGCCATCGTCATTAGCTGTCCAAACATTTTTGGGTAGCTGCGCTTTATTTTTGGCGATCACCGAATTGGCTGCTTCAACAATTGTCTTGGTGGAGCGGTAGTTCTGTTCCAATTTGATTATACGCAGATCGGGGTAGTCTTTCTCAAAATTTAAAATGTTGCTAATATCTGCGCCTCGAAAGCCATAGATGCTTTGTGCATCGTCACCTACCACGCAAACATTTTGCCGAACTGCTGCTAGTTTTCTCACAATGAAGTACTGGCACAAATTCGTGTCCTGAAACTCATCGACCAGTACATAATGAAATCGCTGTTGGTATTTGTTCAGCACATCCAGACGTTCTTTGAATAATTTGTCGGTATTAAACAATAAGTCATCAAAGTCCATGGCGCCCGATTTAAAGCACCTGAGTGCATACGCCTTGTAGATGTTTCCTATCTCAGGGCGCATACTTGAAGCGTCATCAGCCATAATAATCGAGTGAGCCAGGTATTCCTGCCAAGAGATGAGTTTATTTTTTGCCGATGAGATGCGGTTGTAAACGGTGTTGACTTTGTACTGTGTTTCGTCTAGACCCATCTCCTTCACGATCGATCTTAGCAACGATTTAGAGTCGTCTGTGTCATAGATGGTGAAATTATTGGGATATCCCAGCTGATGCGCCTCAGCACGTAAAATTCGGGCAAATACCGAGTGGAATGTACCCATCCATAGGTTTCGTGCATCGGCTCCAACGACTACTTCAATCCGATCACGCATTTCCTTGGCGGCCTTGTTGGTGAAGGTCAGCGCCATGATGTTGAAAGGATCGACCTGGTGACCCTGCATGAGGTTGGCTATGCGGTAGGTGAGCACGCGGGTCTTGCCAGACCCTGCACCGGCAATCAACATGCAAGGACCATCCGTATTGAGCACGGCCTCGAGTTGAGGCTCATTTAAGGTCTGTAAATAATTATCCATAATTTATTCTGCAAGTTAGTATCGCGGGGCGCGTTTGAGTAGAAAATTGGGTTTAATTTTATGTTTTTGCGACTCGCAACGTGCGAAGCTTACATTTAAACGAAGTGAAAAATGATTAAAGTTGGAGAGGTTTTGGTTTCAGACGACATCCGTGATGTGGAATTTGTATGCCATTTAGAGAAATGCAAAGGCGCCTGCTGCGTAGAGGGCGATTTGGGTGCACCTTTAGAAGAAGATGAATTGCCTATTATGAAAGAAATTCAAGAGAAGGTAAAGCCTTACCTAACCCCCGAAGGGCTAAAATCAATTGAAGAGCAAGGTGCTTACATATTAGACGAAGATGGAGATTATTCAACCCCAACGATAGGAGGGAAGGAGTGTGCTTATGCGCACTACAACGATTTGGGAATTTTAAAATGTGGCATTGAGCAAGCCTATTTGGATGGAAAGATTGAGTATAGAAAACCGATCTCTTGCCATTTGTATCCGATACGGATCACCAAAAACAAAAAAGGTTTTGAAGCTGTGAATTATCATAAGTGGAGCATTTGCTCAGCTGCTTGTTCGTACGGAAAATCTTTACAAGTTCCGCTTTATAAGTTTTTGAAAGATCCACTCATCCGTAAATATGGAGAAGGTTGGTATGACGAGTTGGTGGAGAAGGTTGAAACCGCTTAGTTGGTTGTTTGGATTTTTTTTTCGGTATTCATTGACCGTATGCAATTATACTTTTTTTTAATTCCATTATGAAAAAAATAGTCGTTTTACTATTCTTATTAATTTTTGGTTTGCAAACTGAAGCTCAATGGGTTGAAAAAAACAATGGCTTGTACGGGGGACCAATAACGGCCCTAGCAGTAAATGGAAACAATCTGTTTGCAGGTACAACGGATGTAAATAGATTAGCAGGCAATGGAATATTTCGTTCTTCTAACAATGGTACGAATTGGACACCTGTAAACTCAGGTTTGACAAATGGCTTTACTGATGGCTTTACGAATTTATCCGTCAGTTCATTTCTGGTCAATGGAGCAATTGTTTATGCGGTAACAAATTTTGGTATCTTTTATTCATTTGATAATGGAGAAAGCTGGTTAGAAGGCAGTAAGGGGCTGAATGCTATCATTACATCAATCGCAGTGATCGACAATCTTCTATTTGCTGGAACCGATCATGGTGTATATCTCCAAACTGTTGCGGGTTGGATACCAGTGAACACAGGCTTAATGAGCCTTCAAATTAAGTCATTAGTTGTGAGCGGCAACAGCCTGTTTGCTGGCACGGCTGAAGGCGGGGTTTTTCTATCAACTAATCGAGGTGCTAGTTGGACTGATGCTGGATTGACAAATCAAAGTATTACGTCATTGATTGTGAACGGCAACAACTTGTTTGCAGGTACATTTAGTGGTAATGTGTTTCTCTCCAAAGATAATGGCGCAAGCTGGACAGCTTCAAGTACAGGTTTGGCTGGTGGTTACATAATTTCATTTCTAGCAAGTGGAACGAATCTCTTTGCAGGAACTTCCAATGGACTATTTGTTTCTGCAAATAATGGCACAAGCTGGACTGCTGCGAATACAGGCTTAAGAAGTCAATCTGCTATTTATTCGCTCGCAGTTAGCGGCAGTAATCTCTTTGTTGGAACGCAGTATGGAGTATTTCTATCGACTAATAGTGGAACAAGTTGGGCTGCTACAAACAACGGTCTGACAAATCTATCAGTTTATTCGCTGGAAGCTAATGCCACCAATCTCTTTGCAGGAACTAGCCAAGGGGTATTCGTCTCCGGGAATACTGGAGCAAGCTGGACGGTCACCGGCTTGACAAATCCATGGGTTATTTCTTTAGCCTTTAGTGACAGCAACTTGTATGCGGGAACTTATGGCAATGGAATATTTCGTTCCAGTGATAATGGGGCAAGCTGGACGGCCATTAACTCTGGCTTGGTGAATAACCCGGTCAACTTGAGTACTATCGCAATAAAATCATTCGCATCTATCGGTACAAATCTGTTTGTCGGAACAAGCAATGGCGTATATACTTCTACCAATAACGGTGCAAATTGGACAGCTATGAATACAGGATTATCAAATCAATATGTTAATTCATTAGCAACAGTTGGCAGCAATTTATTTGCTGGAACTTCTGGTGGTGGCGTATTTCTCTCCATCAATAATGGCGCGAATTGGACGGCTGTTAATACGGGTTTAACAAGCCTTGATGCTAAAACATTAACTGCAAGTGGGAGTAAGCTGTTTGCGGGAATGTCGGATGGGGTGTATGTATCTTCTAATAATGGCCTAAGTTGGGCATATTATGTTGGCAAGCCCCCAGACAAAAGTTCATTGGTAGCCAGCGGTAATAGTATCTTTGTAGGCACACTAAGTGGTGATATATTTGTCGTAAACGATAATAGTTTACCTACAAGTGGGCACGTGGGTACGGGCACCGGCCTTAATGACTTAATGGTAACTGATGATATGCTTTATGCAGCAAGAGATGGCGGGGTTTGGTCTCGCCCATTGACAGATGTCGTCACCTCCATTTTATCTTTTGAGCCTACTTCTGGTGTTTTGGGTACTACAGTAACCATCAATGGTGGAGGCTTTGATACTAGGCCGCTATATAACTATGTAACATTCAACGGGGTGGTAGCACCAGTAACGGCCAGCACTTCAACAAAGATGACTATTACGGTGCCTGTTGGCGCATCTTCAAGCCCTATCAGTGTCTATGCCAACGGTCAAAAGGTTATTAGCTCACAAGTTTTCTCAATCATTGTAAAACAAGACCAATCTATTGCATTTTCAACCTTAACAAATAAGATATTTAGTGACGCTGCTTTTACTTTGAGTGCTACTTCCAATTCTAACTTACCTATCAGTTATACAAGCAGTAATACATCAGTTGCAACGATCAGCGGAAATAGTGTGACTATTGTAGGAGCAGGATTAACAACGATAACAGCAAGTCAGGCGGGTAATTCAGAGTATAACCCTGCAGCTAATGTCCAACAAGCGCTCACTGTAAATAAAGCCGCCCTCACGGCTACTGCCGAGAACAAAACAAAGACCTTCGGTGATGCAAACCCTCCTTTTACGATTACCTACACTGGCTTTGTGGGGACTGATAATCCAAGCGTGATTGACATAGCACCATCAATTTCTAGTATAGCCACTACAACCAGCAATACTGGAGCGTACCCGATTACACTTACAGGTGGCACTGATAACAACTATATGATTACGAACGTGAATGGAACTCTCACAATACTAACCAAAGATCAGACTATTATCTTTTCAACTCTCTCAGACCGAACGGTAGGGGATGCTGCTTTTGTACCAACAGCCACGGCTTCATCGAGCCTACCTGTAAGTTTTGAATCACTTACCCAAAATAAAATAACGCTATCAGGAAATCTTGTATCGATTGCCGCGCCTGGGTTAGCAACTATTCGCGCCAAGCAAGATGGCAATGCTAATTTCAATGCCGCACCCAGTGTAGATCGTAGTTTTTGTATTCGGCCAGCAATGCCAACAATTACGGTTAGTGGTGCCAATACTGATTCACCCACACTTACCAGCAGTGCAGGCACTGGTAATCAATGGTTCTTCAATGGAAATCCGATTTCCGGAGCTATTAACACTACCCTTGTGGTTACGCAGGAAGGCGTTTATTCCCTGCGGGTAACCATTGAAGGCTGTACAAGCCAACTGTCAGATGAACAAACTGTTCTTATCACCGGAGACATAGCTTCGGACGATGACCAGATGACAGCATATCCCAATCCATCGCAAGATCGAGTGTATGTATCTTTGGGCGGGTTTGCAAAAACGGTTGAAGTACAGCTAAAGCTAACAGACTTAAACGGAAAAGTACTTTACCAGAAAGAGAGTCGGGGCAAGGAATTAGTAGAGATAAGTATAGCTGGGTTTCCAAGCGGTTCGTACCTGATCAATGCAGAACAGGGAAGTACAAATCAGCAGGTTAAGATTGTGAAAAAGTAATGGAGCTGAAAACAAAAAAACCTTCCCAATTTCTTGAGAAGGTTTTTATTTTTTTAATTTGAAATACTACTCAGCCACTACATTTACTGTAACGCTGTGCTTCACTTCTTTATGTAAATCAATATTCGCGATATAAGTTCCTAATTGCTTAGGCTGCTCTTTAAAGCTGATTTTTTTGCGATCCACATCAAAGCCTTTGGCTTTCAATGCATCAGAAACCTGAACGGCTGTAACAGCTCCGAAAATCTTTCCGGATTCGCCTGCCTTTGTTCCAATCTCCAATGTCATTTCGCCTATCTTGGCTGCCAATGCTTCAGCGTCTTGCTTCAGTTTCGCTGCTTTATGTGCTGCCTGGCGAATGTTCTCAGCTACCATTCTCTTGTTAGAATCGTTAGCGATCAAAGCCACTCCATTTGGAATCAGGTAATTGCGGCCGTAGCCAGGCTTTACCTTTACCGTATCATTCTTGTAACCGAGTCCTGTTACGTCTTGCTTCAAAATTATTTCCATGGTTGTACAGGTTAAAGGTTATTTCATGTGTTAACTATTTTTTCTTTAGGGCACATGGAATAGCCTGATTTGTGATGTCGTTTTATATAAAATTAGTAAGGGCTATTTCATCTGGTCAGCCAAGTAAGGAAGAATCGCCACATGACGAGCTCTTTTAACGGCTTGCGCTACTCTGTTCTGATACTTCCAGCTGTTGCCAGTTAATCTGCGAGGAAGAATCTTGCCTTGTTCGTTGATAAATTTCAACAAGAAATCAGGATCCTTATAGTCGATGTATTTGATGCCGTTCTTCTTGAAGCGGCAATACTTGGGCTTTACTTCTGCCCGTTTTACGGATTCGTTTACTAGTGTCATGCGTTGGCCGCCTCCTTGCGCGGTGCTTGTTTTTTCGTTCTATTGAATTCTCCTTTGCGCCTGCGTTCGTTGTAAACGATCGAGTGTTTGTCCAATACGATCGTCAAAAATCGCATTACTGATTCATCTCTTCTATACTCCGTCTCCAGTGTATTAATGAGTGTGTTGTCTGTTGTCGCGAATTCGATGAGATTGTAGAAACCGGTAGACTTTTTTTGAATGGCATAGGCCATCTTCTTAAGTCCCCACTTTTCTACGTTGATCACGTTGGCTTTTGCCTTCGTTAACAACTTCACGAATTTCTCGACAGTATCCTTTGCCTGGTCCTCAGACAAAACGGGATTTAAAATGAATACCGTCTCGTAGTTTTTCATGGGTTTAACAATTGTTTTAAAATGAGGCGCAAAGGTATTGAAAAATGCCCAATTGACAACTGGTCAACGCAGAATTTGTCCAACACTAGATAACGAGAGTTTTCTTTGCCAAAACAGGCTAAAATAAGGCTTTTTGAGCTGATTTAAGCCAAACTGACTTAGCTATTGTTCATTCAACCCCCAGTCGTAGTCCAGGTAGGAGATCTTGGCGTCAGGCTTGATTTTGGTAGGGGAGTGTGCATTGATAAAGCCTCTCACAGTACCTCCGTTCTTGCTAAAGTCGCCACCATACCACTTGAATAGCATACTTAACTGGGGCTTGTCGGCCGACATCTTATTGCGGAATGGATCCGCCAGGAACGCAGTTGCTTGCCTAGCCATCTGCTCGTCCATTCGCTTGGCATCATAGGCTTCGTTTAACAAAATAGGGCAAGATTTGCTGGCGCATACCAAAGCCATATGCACGCGCGGGTCATCAAACTTTTTACGAAGGCGGCCGTGCTCAATATTGTCAAGATCCATTCTGTCATTGCCAATCTTAAAAAAGCGAACTGTCCATGGTGTATTAACAAACGGAATTTGAATTCCTGTTCCAATATCTTTAATACTCTTTAGTGGATAGTACTTCGTGATCAACTTAATGGTAAATGCATTGTAGGCGTTGATCCAAAAAACCATCTGCTCATTTTTGCTCCAGGTTTTTTCATCGGGAGGTGTACTGCTCAGGATGGCAAGGTATTTATTAAGTTCAACGGAATCTTTGATGAATGCCTTGTAGTTGACCTTCCCATCGGCTGTTACATTCTTTTTCAACAATCGATCGTAAATTTCGTGTGAAGGTGGTTTGCTTTGAGCTTCGCTCAGTGCTGGGGCTATGATCAGTAGCCAGAAAACGAAATGACCAAGCTTCTTCATGTTTTATTGAATTCGTTTAGTCTATTTACATAGCAATTAAGAATTTGGATTTTCTATTTCACTGTAAACGACCCTTTTCCCATCGGATAGCCTTCGGAATAGATTTCTACCTGGTAGGTTCCGTCCGGATATTCTGAACCTTTCTCGTAATAGAAAATCAATTTTTGTTTTGTGTTGTCAAACAAGATTTCTTGGGCAGCCGTATAAAATTCTTCTTTTCCATTTAGGATAAATGTTCCTGACCCTTTGGCAACATCAAAAATAACCTGACTATTTTCATCGATTATTCGGATGAGAATCTTCTTGCCTTCAATAGGCGCGACTTTATTATCTGCCAATGTAAACTCAACTTTTATTTTCTCGAGTTGCCGGTTCCGAAAGGGGGATTCTTTTTCTTTTCCCTTCGAGCTTACCGCCTTGATCGCAATATTTTCCGCGCGCAACTGAGAGGCAATAGCAACTTTGCTGGCCAGTTCCTTCTTATTCTTTTCCAATGCCGTAATGGAATCGCTTAACTTATTCTGTTTGGTTTTTAGGTTTCTGTTTTCGCTAAAAAGTTCTTTGTTGACCGTTTTGAGTTTTTCAATTTCTGCATCTTTCAAATTCAGTAGCTCTTCATAGCCATCCAGGCGATCTTCTAGCTCTTTAACTGCTTTCGCGCTACGTTGGGTAGTTCTTCGTAGTTCTCTTTGTATTTCTGCTTTTGCCTTTTCCAGGTCGGCAATGTTTCCGCCTAATTTCTGGATCTCTACTATTTTTTGGTCAAGTTCATTTTTGACATCATTTAGGCGTTGCATGGTGCCCGCCAGATCGGTCTCGGTGGTAACCAACTGTTCTTTTACCTCTGCTTTCTCTTGGTAGTCGAGGTAAATCTTCACACTTTGAATAACGATTACCACAAGAAGTAGCAAAACAATAATTAGATACTTATTTGATTTTTTTGGTTGCTGGGGTTGACTCTTTTCCATAGCTATTTCAATAGGTCCATTTTGCTCCTCAAAAATAGTCTTTAAATAGGACTTTGCTTACCAGGCGCAGGTGTAGTGCTGCTTATTCAAGGATGAATCGAAGAATAACAAGCCAAAGCGAAAAAGATCCATGCTGCCATAGACAAGTTCGTGGCCTCGTATCTCCTTCCACGCCTTTGCCATTTCTTTCGATTGGTAAATGTCGTCAACTACAACGATCGCATCAGACGTCATTCTTTCTACTAAAAGGTTGAAATACTTTATCGTTGGTTCGTACCGATGGTTGGCATCCATTAGCACGAAGTCGAGCTTCCGATTGGCCTCCACAAATTCTGGTAATGTTTCATCAATATTCCCTTCTACCAAAACAACGTTGTTTACTTCCGTTGATTCAAAATTAGTAAGTGCGATATTGAGCATCGGCACGTTTCCTTCAAAGGTGTAAATTGTTGCATTTGTGCACTTTGACAAATACAAAGTGGTAACTCCGAAGGAAGTTCCAAGTTCAACGATTTGCTTGGCTTTAATGTGGACTGCAAGTCGATATAGTAGAAGGGCCATTTTTGCAGGCGCTAAGCTGCTCGTAGCAACTGTTGCAATTGTCCTTTTATCTGACTTAAAATACTGTGAAGGCGCCCCTAAATCACGAACGGTAATCTGTGATTGATCCTGCACTAATTTCGCACGAATAGCCTCAATCTTATCAAACCCAACATTAGGTTTTGAGTTTTTGATAACGTTGGTATAAAGATCGAAAAAGTAGGGGGAGTGAATGGAATGCTCATCGACTGCGTTCAGCCAATAATTCAGGTACGAAGTAAGTTGAAAGAAAGTCAGCGGCTATACGTTTTTCGTTCGCGTTAATTCAAGCGCAAGGGGGCTACCATAACAAACGCAGGTACATTTACTTGAAAAAAAGCACCGTCTACCACACGTTCCATTTGATAAGTGCCTACCATTTTACCTATTCCGGATTTCAAATTGCAACCAGAAACGTATTGATGCGTCTCGCCAGGCTCTAGCACAGGTTGCAGCCCAACTACGCCTTCGCCTTCCACTTCACGCATTGTGAAGCCAGCATCGTGAATATGCCAATGCCTTCTTTTTAACTGGATGGTAAAATCGCTTTGATTCTCAATAGTGATTTTATAGGTGAACACGTAGTGGTATTGGCTGGGACTTGAATACGAGGGTTGGTACTCGGTCTCGACAACTACCTTGATGCCACGTGTTATTTCTGTTACCATGCTGATCAAAAGTATGACTTTTTTCTTTTATACGGTAGCACCAATACTGGAAAATAATGAGCGAAAAAAAGTAACGGTTTAGGCAAATCTTTTCCTGAAATGCCCCGAAAAACTGTTTGTTAACCTATTTTTACGCTATTATGAATGTAAAAATGGCGTCTTCCTGGAAAGAAAAGCTGAACCAGGAATTTGATAAGCCCTACTTTGTTGAACTGGCCGGTTTTGTCAAAGCTGAGTATGCAACTCGAACCATCTATCCTTTAGCAAAAGATATCTTTAATGCATTTGAATGCTGTTCGTTTGAATCTACCCGTGTTGTAATCCTCGGTCAGGATCCTTACCATGGCGCGGGGCAAGCCAATGGTCTCTGTTTTTCTGTAAATGATGGAATCAAATCACCTCCTTCGCTGGTGAATATTTTTAAAGAGGTAAAAGCTGACTTACAAATCCCAATTCCGTCATCCGGAAATTTGATGAGATGGGCGCAGCAGGGCGTGCTGTTGCTTAATGCTACTTTAACGGTTCGCGACTCGTCACCGGCTTCCCATCAAAATAAAGGCTGGGAGGTTTTTACAGATGCTGTAATTCAATTGGTTTCGCAGAAAAAAGAAAATGTTGTTTTCTTGTTGTGGGGCGCTTACGCGCAAAAAAAAGGAGAGATCATTGATCGCTCAAGGCATTATGTTTTGACGGCTCCTCATCCGTCTCCTTTTTCAGCCAATAGAGGATTTCTAGGATGTAAGCATTTCAGCCTAGCAAATGCCTATCTAAAACAAAAAGGGTTCTCTCCAATAAATTGGTGAAAACCCCTCCAGAAAAAGCATTTGCAGATTACTTAATCAGCTTGAAGAATCGGCTCCATCGAATTTTGTCAATGAAGGTGCCATATTTATCAAGCGATAGCCAGATAAAAAATCCTTTCCCCACGATGTGATCTTCAGGCACAAAGCCCCAGTATCTTGAGTCAAGTGAATTGTCACGATTATCGCCCATCATGAAATAGTAGTTTTGGCTAAACGTGTACTCAGCTATTTCTTTTCCTTCAATTTTTAGTTTTCCATTTTCAATTACCACATCTTTCTGATTCTCGTGGGCTTTTATAGTAAACCCATAGATAGAAAGCGTTGAGTCATTGATGGGTATCTTCATGCCTTCTTTGGGAAGAGTAAGCGGCCCATAGTTGCTTCCTGTCCAGGAAGCGGTGTAGGTTGAAAAGGGAAATCTTTCTGATTCGCCACCACCAGTCTCCATTTCAGCTGAAAGAATATAGGGGAGACTTTTTACTTTGGCTAATGTGGCTTCTGTCAAATACATGGAATAGTAGACATGGGTTGGATTGTCATTGTCTGCACGCCCGTGCAATTCAAAGTCATCGCCATCAAGCCCAAGGGCTTCAATATTACGCTGATTGATTTCATCTTTAGCGATTACCTGATACCGGAAGCGCATCTCGGGTGCATTCTCGGCTTGCTTGCCGTTAATAAAGAGCTGCTTATTTTTTATTTCCAACACGTCTCCCCCAATGGCCACACATCGTTTGATATAGTTTGTCTTTAAATCTACGGGATAATCGATCCATATTGATTTGTCATAAATGCCGTAGTTGTTTTCTTCGATGCGAGGCACATTAAAGACAACCACATCGTTATTCTTTACTGACGTTATCCCAGGCAAGCGGAATGTAGGTAGTTGAATCCACGGGAGGTAGGATGGTATATCAGTGAACCAGATCTTTTGGTGGGTTAATGGAAGTTGCAGAGGCGTACGCGGTGTGCGTGTACCATAGTGAAACTTGCTAACAAAAAGAAAATCACCGACCAGCAAAGAATTTTCCATCGAAGGAGTAGGAATCGTATAGGCCTCCATAATTAGCCAGCGAATAAGCGTGGCGGCAACCACTGCAAATAAAATGGCATCCCACCATTCGCGAAGAGTTGATTTTTTGTTAGATGCCGTTGTAAGGGGCAAAGATTGAATAACCCCTAAATATTTTGTGTTCTTTTTAGATGCGAAGTATGGTAAGTATATCCATCCTTGTGCTATGGCCAAAGTTTTTCTAAGAGATCTTTCTTCACCAAAGCACCTCAGCAGTTCAACCATATTCTTCACATATTGAAAAATATTAATGATCGGCACGACATCAAGTAAAACCTCAATTGGTTTTCTGCCCACTATTTCCAGTGTAGTAATCGAATTTAAGCCTGGAACAAATGCATGCCAACCCGGTTTCCCTGCCTTAATAAATAGCCTATACAAACCAAACGAGTTCAATAATTGAAAAGGCAGTGTTGCAAAAAAAACTCCCAGTGTATAAGCAAAATCCATAGTTGACTTAAATTAGCGTGCAAATAAACTGAATTTTATCTTAGAAAAATCTCACAAACTCAAAAAATCGTCCATTGAATAGACGCCTTCGCGATTCACCATCCACTCAGCCACCAACACTGCGCCTTGGGCAAAGCCTTCGCGCGAATGAGCAGTATGTGTAATCTCAATATCGTCTACACTCGATTGATACTTTACCGTATGCGTTCCCGGTGCAGGATCTATCCGTTGAGATCGAATAACGAGGGAAGATGGGTCTTGGGTTTCAGTTGATTGCCATTCTTTGATGAGCGGTTGTTCCAGGATTATTCTTTCTGCCAACGTAATTGCTGTGCCACTTGGGGCATCCTTTTTTTGGGTGTGGTGTGTTTCGTCAATGCTAACCTTGTAGTCCGCATAGGGTCTCATCATATTGGCCAGATAGCTGGTCAGCCTAAAGAAAAGATTGACGCCCAAGCTATAATTAGCCGCATAAAAAAAGCCCGCCTTTTTCTCAAGACATAGATCTTCAATTTCACTTTTTTGATCTAGCCAACCTGTGGTGCCACACACGACCGGTATTTGGTGATCGAAACAGTACAGAATATTTTTAACAGCGGATTCTGGCTGTGTAAACTCAATGGCCACGTCCGCTTTTAGGTTGAACCTATTGAGTTCCTCATAGGTGTCCACCTTGCCAACTATCTCATGACCACGCCCCATAGCAATAGCTTCAATGGCTCTGCCCATTTTACCATAACCAATTAATAGAATCCTCATTATTAAAATCTCAGTTTTATTGCTATGCCCGTGCTGGTACCTGTATAGTAGCTATTTTCCATGTGTGGCTCTATTCTCACCTTCAGCTTCGGGTTGAGATCAAATTCTTTTAGATGAGCATCCACATGCGCATCTACCATTTGCAATAGGTAAAGAAACCCGGTGAAGATGAGGAAGTAATCTCGCTGACGTTGGGCTTGGTCGATAATGGTTCTAAGCTGGGTTTCGGTTAGATCGAATAAAAGACTTCTACTTTGCGCGTTTACTTTGCCGTCTAAAAGATCGAACAGATCGTTGCGCGCCTTGTTCCCAGTCTTACTGTAAAAATCAACAACGGTAATGAGCGCATAGAATCCACCATAAACCAGTGGTAGTTTCCAATATTTCTTGTTGTACACTTGACCCAACCCGGGAAGCACAGCCGCGTATAGCATTGCCTTTCTTGGGTTGAATCGTTGCGAATAGGTGTCGATGTCAACCACCCTCTTGCCACTTTTTGAAATGAGGGTATCAGTTGGAGTATTTTGAATAGAATCTTTTTTTGCTTCCTGCGAGTAGGCCAACGAGCAAACCCCGATCAATAACCAAGTGCCTAAAAAATGCTTCATCTATACTTTTAGAATATCCAAAATCCGGTTCAGGTCTTCTACCGACAAGAACGGAATTCGAATATCGCCCTTTTTTCCGTCACTCTTTACACTAACTTTCGTGCCAAAGTGTGATGATAAGCGTGATTGTAGATGATTAATCTCTTTGGAGGCTGGCGATGTTTCAGTTTTGCCACCCTCTTGATGTTGTGGCTTCGTCATCACTTCCCGGGCCAATTCTTCCACTTTTCTGACCGATAAATCTTCCGAGAGCGTTTTTTTGAAAATGTAGAGCTGTGACTCTGTGTTGTCGACATTGATGATGGCGCGCGCATGCCCCATTGATAGTTTATTGTCGCGTAAAGCAATCTGAATGTCAGGAGGTAACTTCAATAATCTAAGATAATTTGTTACCGTTGAGCGATTTTTCCCAACGCGGTCCCCGAGTTCCTCTTGTTTTAAATTGCATTCCGAAATAAGCCGTTGATAGCTCAATGAAATTTCAATCGGATTTAAGTTTTCACGTTGAATGTTTTCGATCAGCGCCATTTCCAACATTTGCTGATCATCAGCTGAACGTACATATGCTGGCACTGCTAAAAGGCCCGCTCTCTTAGAAGCTTGAAAACGTCTTTCACCGGAAATCAATTGATACTGATGTGGTGCAAGACGCCTGACAGTGATTGGCTGGATGATGCCGTGGACACGAATTGATTCGGCCAATTCATTCAATGCCTCTTCATCAAAATGCTGGCGAGGTTGAAATGGATTCGTCTCGATTTCTGTTAATGAGATTTCATTGACAATGCCATTTACATTGCCTGAACTCGCAGGCTGTGCCACATCAACCTCTAGTCGGTCGTCAGAAGGCGTGTCACTCAACAAGGCGCTTAGCCCACGGCCTAGTGCATTTCTTTTACTCATTTTGTAAAACCGTTTTTATTCAATATTTCATGTGCCAAGTTGAGATAGCTGATCGCTCCTTTGCTCTCTGCGTCATGGACGATGGCAGGTAATCCAAAACTGGGCGACTCACTTAGCTTTACATTTCTCGGAATAATGGTATTAAAAGCAATATTCTTGAAGTGTGTCTTTACTTCTTCAACTACCTGATTGCCGAGGGACGTGCGTGAATCATAGAGCGTCAGCAAGATGCCTTCAATCTCCAATTTCGGATTCAGACGCGTTTGTATAATTTTTATCGTATTCAAAAGCTTGCCGAGTCCCTCCAATGCAAAATACTCACATTGCACAGGTATCAAAACGGAGTCAGCGGCAGTTAATGAGTTAATGGTGATTAAACCCAACGAAGGAGAGCAGTCGATAATAATGAACTCGTACTGATTCTTTATTTTCGACAGTACGTTGCGCATTTTTTCTTCACGGTGTTCAATGTTCACCATCTCCACCTCTGCGCCTACGAGATCTATATGAGAAGGGAGGACATCAAGATATTTCAATTCGTTCTTTAAGATCGCATCTTCCGGCCGAATACCGTCAACCATGCATTCGTATATACTTTTCTTGATCTCTTTTGGGTTCATGCCCAGCCCCGAAGTTGAGTTGGCCTGCGGGTCTGCATCCACCAACAGTGTCTTATGCTCCAACACCGCCAGACTTGCAGCTAAGTTGATAGCAGTGGTCGTCTTTCCGACACCACCTTTCTGATTTGCAATTGCAATGATTTTACCCATGAATTTGATTTGAAAATTTAACGATTTGAAAATTTGAAGATCATAACAATCTGACACCTGAGCGAATTTCCAAATTGGCTCATTTTCAAATTTTCAAATAGATATGGCAAATATAGGTCTAAGGCGCAATCGTGGAACATTCGTGAAACGTTACTTATCCACCGACTATCAACAAGAAATGCACATTTGACTTGAAAATGGGCTAATTTGAAGATTTGAAAACTTGATTTAGCTGGCTTGGAAATGTATTTTGAACCAAGGTCAATTTTCAAATCCATCCATTTTCAAATCTTCAAATTGAAATCACTTCTTTTTCTTCTTCGCTTCGGCCGCTTTTCGCGCCTCTTCACTGGCTTTCATGGCCTCTTCCAGCTTCGTCATGAACTTTGACTTTTTGCCTGTTCCGGTGGCGGCCTTCTTCTTGTTTTCTTCCATGATCGCCTTAATCTTGTCTTCGTCAACAAAACGCTTGATTATTGCTTGTTGCGCAAATGTGATCAGGTTGGAAACAAAATAGTAGAAACTCAAGCCAGCTGAGAAAGAGTTCAATACGAAAACCAAGACTACAGGCATAATGTACGACATTGATTTCATTGGGCCGGCCACTGAACTGATCTGATTATTTTGCCAGGTATAAATCAACGTAGACACCGTCATAAGCAGCACAAAAAGACTAACGTGTGCTCCGTAGAATGGAATGGTGAACGGCAAGTTTAGGATCGAATCGTAAGTAGAGAGATCTTCCGCCCAAAGGAACGATTTTTGACGAAGGCCAATCGAAATAGGAAAGAAGTAAAACATTGCAAAGAGAATGGGCATTTGCAAAAGCAGGGGAATGCAGCCACTAAAAGGGTTCACACCCGCCTGCTTGTACAACTTCATGGTATCTTGTTGAGATTGGGCCATGTTGTCTCCGTTCTTTTCTTTAATGACATCCATTTCAGGTTTTAGCAATTTCATTTTTGCCATGCCCAAGTAAGATGAGTAGGAGAGTGGTAGAAGAACAATCTTCACCATCAGTACCAGGAGAACAATGATCAGCCCATAATTGGTAAGATACTTTTGCAAAAAATGAAAAACTGGTATGATCACGAATCGGTTGATCCAACTCATGGGAGGCCATCCCAGCGACAGATTTTCTTCAAATCCGGTTGTCACCTTTGTGATAACGTCATAGTCGTTCGGTCCGAAGTAGTAATGGAAGTTCGCTTTTTTCGTGGCGAAATCTTCTATTGGAATAAACAATTTTACGTTTGCATTTTTGACAATCGAAGAATCCAACAGGTTCGTTGACATTTTCAATTCTCCTCCCACAAAAGTATTCTCAGCAATGATGGAACTAATAAAAAACTTTTGACGAATGGAAGCCCATTTTACAGGTGTGGCAAGCGTTTCCTCCTTTACGTCATTGGATTCTCCAAGGTTATTGTATTTCCCATCGGCTAAAAAATAGCCCACTGTTGTTTTTGTTCGGCTGTCGTTTATATCTTTTTCTTGTAACGGAATTGGATCGCTCCATTCAAAAGCCATATTTTTTCCGTTGAGGGAAATGCCAGAAGTCTCAACCTTGTAGCCCACTTTAAAACCATTCGCTCCTAACCAATAAATGTGTTTGATGAACGCGTTTTCACCCAATTTGGCCGACAGCGTGACTACCGTTGAATCACCTCTTTTAGACGATTCTATCTGGTAAAACAATTTATAAAGATCCACCTCTTTGCCATCGTACTGGGCAAGGAGAGCAAAGGAATTATTTCCATTGTTAATAAGCAGTAGCGGCTTTTGATGGTAGGTCTTGAAGTTTTTTAGCTCTACGTTTTTGACGTACCCATTGCTTGAAACAGCAACCTTCAAATCAGCGTTTTCTAGCGTAGCCGATTCTTCTTTTCCTTCGAGAAAACTTCCTAGGCTTCCATAGGATTGGATGGTGGCGCTGTCAATTTTGGGTGCAATTTGCCTAGCCACTTCCCTTTTTTGGACCGCAGCAATTGAATCTGTTTTGACTGTAGTAGGCGGAGTAGGCGCGGGGCTAAAAAAGTAAAAATAGATCATCAATAGTACTGCTATCAATGTCATCCCTATGGCCGAGTTCCTATCCATTACTTTAATTTTAAATTCTTAATGTTAAATGATTAATGTTTATTGCGGAATGGTGTTAAATGTTGAATCATAATAAGCTAATTGCACCTAGTCTCAAATCTCATGTCTCACGTCTAAAGTCTTATGTCTTGCGTCTAAATTCTTATGTCTAAAATTCTACTTCCCCTTATACTCCATCGCAGCAGCAACGAATTTGACGAACAGCGGATGAGGACTAAGCACCGTGCTTTTTAACTCAGGATGAAACTGCACCCCCACAAACCAAGGATGATCTTTTAACTCTACAATTTCGATCAAACCCGATTCAGGATTAACACCCGTACCCTTCAATCCTGCCTCTTCTATTTGTTCCAGGTATTTATTGTTGAATTCATAGCGGTGGCGATGCCGTTCTTGGATCAGCGTATCGCCATAAATATGGTGCGCCTTTGATCCCTTTTTGATTTTACAGTCGTAAGATCCCAATCGCATGGTGCCGCCCTTATTGGTAATCTTTTTCTGTTCTTCCATCATGTCGATGACAGGATGCTTTGTTTTGGGATTAAGTTCAGTTGTGCTTGCGTCCAAATGCAATACATTTCTGGCGAACTCCACAACCGCACATTGCATCCCAAGGCAGATGCCTAAGAACGGAATCTTGTGTTCGCGCACGTATTTGATGGCTTCAATTTTTCCTTCCAGTCCACGTTCACCAAAACCGGGCGCAACAAGAACGGCATCTAGTGAGCCAATGATATTTTCAACCGTGTCTTTGTGAATGTCCTCAGAAGATATCCACTTGAGGTTCACTTTGCAATCATTTTGAGAACCCGCATGGATGAATGATTCTGCAATCGACTTGTAAGCATCCGGCAGAGAAACATATTTCCCGACCAACCCGATTGTTACTTCGTTGAGTGGGTTTTTCAACTTGCCGAGAAATATTTTCCATTGCTCTAGGTCGGGTTCGTGTTTGGTGGTCATTTTTAACTTGGCCAATACACGTTCATCCAACTTTTCTTTTTTCATTAAAAGCGGCACATCATAGATCGTGTCGGCATCAATGGCTTCAATGACCGAGTTCAAGTTAACGTTGCAAAACAGCGCCAGTTTTTTCCGGATCTCCATCGACAACGGATGCTCGGTTCTACACACCAAAATATCAGGTTGGATACCGTATGAAAGCAGTTCTTTTACAGAGTGCTGAGTAGGCTTGGTCTTTAATTCTTTGGCCGCGCTTAAATAGGGGATGAGCGTTAGGTGGATCACGAGCGCATTATTCGAGCCCAGGTCCCAACGCACCTGACGAACTGCTTCTACAAAGGGCAATGATTCAATATCACCTACAGAGCCACCAATCTCAGTAATAATAAAATCATATTGTCCAGTTTCACCGAGCAAAAACATATTGCGCTTGATTTCATCGGTGATGTGCGGCACTACTTGTACCGTTTTCCCTAAATACTCGCCCTTGCGTTCTTTGGTGATCACATTATTATAAATGCGCCCGGTGGTGACGTTATTGGCTTGCGAGGTCCGTACATTTAAAAAACGCTCGTAATGCCCCAAATCTAAATCCGTTTCCGCACCATCGTCTGTCACATAACATTCGCCATGTTCGTATGGGTTTAAGGTACCCGGGTCAATGTTGATATAGGGGTCAAATTTCTGAATGGTTACCGTAAAACCCCTGGTTTGAAGCAATTTACCCAAAGAGGCTGAAATGATTCCCTTCCCCAACGAAGAAGTTACACCGCCCGTGACAAAAATATATTTAGTGGTTGAAGACATTCTTCAGTTAAAAATTTCGCGCGCAAAGGTAGGGGATTTGAGAAACTAGTGGATATACTTGGAAATTATTTTAATTTGTAGGTTTTAGTCGTTAAGTTTGTTGGATAACTAGTGTTTTGTAATGTGGTTACTCATCAATAACGACAAGTATATACCACCTAGAATTTGTAAACTTCAACGGATAGCATGAGATTATTAGATAATCTTCGTTTCACAGCAAAAAATTTACCTGTTTCTATATTACTGTTGGCTATCCTTCTGTCAGGGTTTGTCAAAGAAGGTTTGGCACAGGGTCCAATTATAGGGGCTACTTTCCCCTACCATCAATCTTTTGATCAGCGCACAATTGTCGTTTCTATGGGTGGAGGGGCGTTAAGTGGGTCAACTCGCGCTTCGGATTTTACAGTAAGAGTAAACGGAGTGGCCGTTCCAACCACTGTGGCCGGGGCAGGAGTCGCTTTTGGTTATTTTGGTCAGTTAAACGCATCGAGCGGATACAGTACAGCAGCCAACGTTCCCATTCCAGCAGTTCTTCCGGTTTTCAATTCCATTTTTGTTCGATTTGATGCATCAAGTATTCCCGGGCATCCTGCATTTTTATTACCCGGTGAAACGTTGACTGTCAGATTCAATAATGCGGGCAGTTCACTTTTGGCGGGTGGGGTGCCAGCTAACGCAAACAATAATATTGATATCGTTTCCAAAAACACTCACAACCCTGTCATTGCGGACATACTTTTTCAAAGTGAAGGGGTACAAACTTCGTTAGATCAGTGTTCTCCCGTAAACACCAACTTCTGGAGGTGGACCTATACCTACAGCCTACGCTATCGAAACAGTACAAACTGGAACACTAATGCGAATTTGCTTCGAGTTACCTGGGGTAGCGGTGCCTCAACCAGCGATCTTCAAGGATACCTTTCAAATACCGGTGGCGATCCCAGTACTACCCAACCACCGTTGGCTCTTTTTACATATGGCGGGTTTCCAAACAGCCCCGGAGTTCCTGTTTCTTTCAGAACAGGTCTCAACATAGTTCAGGCCAACCTTGGGAATACGGTGGTAGATGGAACCAATGCTTTTAGCTACCCCGATAACACAGGCGTTTGTAATTTTCGAACTACTCACTTTCCTATACGCATTGTTGCGCCACTTTATTCTGCATCCGGAGACGCATTACTCCAAAGAAATACCCAATTCAACTCGTTTGATTATGACGATCAAAATACCGGTACCGTTGCCCTTACCCCAACAATACCCCCTGTTACACCAACCAGCGCGTTAGTTTGTGAAGGCACAAATGTGGGCGTAAGGTTCAGAGATATTTCAGTCTTCAATTGCATTGGAGACGGCACCGTTTTGCCGACTCCTGCCCAAGGCGCAGCGGCAACACCGCTTAATAATAACCAAAGATGGGTTCGTTTTATTTATGGGGGTGCACCAGCCGCAAGTCTAATTCCAGATATCCGTGTCGGTGTGACACAAGTAACCACTAATACACCTATTGCGGCTTTAGTTGCTGGGCTTTCTCCAAACCCTGTTTTGGTTACTTCTAACTCATCAATCGTTGATTTTTCGCCAAATGCCACACCTATGCAAAATGGGTTTGTTGTGACAGGTGGTGGAGGACCCGGAACCCCGGATGGAAATGGTGTTATAGAACTGAATGTTCCTGCCAATGCGACCACATCAGGTCTTATTTCTGAATTAATAACCACTCAATCCGCTGTAAATCAAGTTACCGGCCAGCAATTTTATGTAACCATACAGTATTGGGGGGTTTGCAATCCCTATCCGTCAAGTGCGCCTGTGGAGGTGAGTACTTCTTTTGTTCAAATTATTACTACACCGCCTGCAATAACGTTTACTCCCAATCCGCCAAATTTTTGCGAGAATCAGGCAGATGCCAATTATCTACTAACTCAATCCGGAGGTGCTACGGGTGTCTATAATTGGTCGAGCGTATTTCCGAGATTGGTCGCTGGTGACTTAGAGAAAACAGGTACTACTTTTAATCCAAGAACAGAGGCTAGTGTTCCAGGAGTTGTTAGTAAAACCCCGGCATCAACTACGACAACAAACTTTTTTATTACTCAAACGGCAGGAAACGGCTGCGAAAGTTTACCAACCCTTGTTCCATTTAAAATAATTAAAAACGTAACAGGTGGAACAATTACTCATCCCGGTCCTAACCCAATCTGCTCGGGAGATACGCCAGCTGTTTTTGCCAACTCAGTTCTGCCTACCGGTGGTGACGGTGCGGGAACCTACACCTACCAGTGGAAGGTTTCCACAACTTCTGGGGGACCCTACGTTAATGCAGTAGGAGTTGGGGCGACAACGGCTGGGCCATTCACACCGTCAGCGGCCATTACCCAGACGTCATTTTATGTGCGAGAAGCGACTTCAGGAACAAGGGCGGGTACGGGTACTTGTACAGTTGCTCTTTCCAATGAGATCCAAATAACCGTTCATACAACCCCAACATCGGGCACGGTAACAGGCGACCAAACGATCTGCGAAAGCCCGGGAGATCCGGTAGCTTTTATCCAGACGATAGCCCCAACAGGAGGTAGTGGTGTCTATACCTATCAATGGGAGTCAGCCACTGCCATCGGTGGGCCTTACGCAAATATTTCTGGAGCAACGGGTGTAACATACAATCCACCTGCAGGATTGCTCGTAACCACTTTTTTTAGAAGGGTGGTCACATCGGGTGTATGTACCGTGAACACTGCGACTTCAACTCCACCGATTACGGTTACGGTTAATAATCTTGTTAATGCAGGAACCATTGGAACCGTGCAAAGTATTTGCGCTGGCCAAACTCCTGTTGGGTTGACCGGTACCCCAGCGACTGGCGGAAATGGATCAACCTATACTTATCAATGGGAAGTAAGTACAACCGGTCCGGCAGGCGTTTATTCAAACGCCCCAGGAGCTAGTACATCTCAAAACTATAGCCCTCCTGCTCTAACTGCTACCCCACAGCATTATAATTACAGGAGAAGGGCGACATCAGGTCTTTGTTCTTCCACCTTTAGCAACATCGTCCAAATAACTGTAAATCCGTTGCCAACGGCCAATGTGTCGGGAGGTGGTGCGGTTTGTGGTGGTAACCCTGCGCCAGACATTGTCTTTACTTTTACAGGTACGGGCCCATTTAATTTAGTGTATGCCATTAATGGCACTAGCCAGCCTGCACAAAACAATATTACTTCTCCTTTCACCATTTCAAACCCTTCTGTGGGCAATTATACCATTGTCTCAATATCTGATAACAATAGCCCTTCGTGCACGGTTAATGCGCCCAGCGTGAATATTACGGGAAGTGCTGCGGTAACGACTAGCCTAACACCACCACCTGCCGTGGACGCATTTACGGCATCTTCGGCTGTCTGCGACAACGGGGGAGCCACAAGCCCTCCTCAAGCGTCATTGGATCTGTTTCCTAATTCGGTTCAGACCTATAACATTGGCTACAAGTTTAGAAACTTGAATACGTTGGTTGAGACAATTGTAGCGCCTGCAAACTTCACCTCCGATGCCTCAGGGGTAGTTATAATTTCTCCCACCTATGCTCAAATGGGAAATGCCCCCGAGCCTTTGGGGTATCAGATCATTGTTACCAGCATTTTTAATACCGTTACACTTTGTGCTGGAGCTGTGCCTATCAATGGACCGACTCTAGTTGTAAATCCAAGACCAGCCGCCCCAACAGGTGCGGTTGCTAACATTGCTTGTAGTAGTGGGGGCGGAGTTCCGCTAACTGTTACTGCTCCGGCAGCCGCTGATGAAGAAATAAAATGGTCGACAGGGGGGCCCGCACTGGCTCTTTTTGTTGCGGCAGCACCGGGTTTAGGATTAGAAAGTGGCGTGAAGAACAGCTCGTTCACGCCAACAAGTTCAGTTACTGCAACCTTTTATGCGTTCCGAAGAAATACTACCACGGGGTGCTTTAGTAACACGGGGATTGCGGTAACACAAACTCAGGACGTTCAGCCTGCCAGTGCAGTAGCAGGCGCAAATCAACCAACTCTCTGTGGGCCTTCAACTACACTTGCGGCCACAGCGGCCACTAGTAGCGGAACTGGTGCATGGACTGCCCCAGGAGCAATTGCCTATCAACAAAATTTTGAAACTCCGATTGCAATAGGTACTCATAACTCGGCTTCACTAAATGGATGGACAATCAATACGTCTGCGCCAAACGCGTTTCCTCAAAATATACCAGGCGGCTATTTTGAGGTAAGAGCCGGCCAGCGATTTGAAGCTGAGAATACAAATGGAAATCTGGGTGCGGGTGCAATCAATATTGGGGAAGTGTTTTGGCAAACACCTGTAATAAGTCTGGCTGGATTTGCGACAGTAGATGCTTCTGTTTTTGTTGATAACGTTTCAAACAATTTGAACGCTGGTGCTGATGCAGATTATGTGAGGGTATTCTACAAGTTAAATGGAGGGCCAGAAACAATTTTTTCATCCAACGGAAATTTAATTGGAAATTTTGCTGACGCTACGGCAACGGCAGCTGGGTTGGCGGGTGGCGGAAATATTCAAATCATTGTTAGAATAAGTACAAATGCGGTGGGTGAAATTGTGGCATTTGACAATGTACTAGTCAAACTTCCGACCTCAACGATTAGTTTTACTAATCCTAACCTGTTTAATAGCGTTGTTTCCGGCTTGCCCCAAAACGCCCCCGGTGGCCCGCCTATCGCAACCAATCTAACATGGACGGTTTCAAGTGCATTAGGGGTGTGCTCTACTTCTTCAAGTACGATGATTGCAACCGTTAATGCGCTGCCAACGGCATTGACAATAACCCCACAGCTTTGTGATGACATCGTGGGTTTGCCCCTGAGTGCTGCCAGCATATCATTGTCCACCTATTCGGCATCTGTAAGTGGGGCGCCCACCGTGGATTGGTATGCATCAGCTGCGAATAGAACTGCGGGCACACCGAAGATCACAACTCCTGTCACTGTTACAAATGGCCAAATATTTTTCTTCAGAGCCACATCGGCTGTTGGGTGTACAAATGACGGTCAAACCACTTTTACCGTCAATGCCTTGCCTGCTGCTATTGATAAATCCTATGAATTCTGTGAGGATGCCGTGAACGCTGGCTTGGCTACTGGGATAAATTTGACGAGCTTTGAGATGGGGGCGTTGGGGGTGACTAATGGGGGAACTGTCGTAAATCGTGACGTAGAGTGGTATGAAGATAATGCCGGAGCGTTGGGTGCTCTTATCCCTTCCGGAGCTCTACCGGGTCAAGAATCAAATTACCAACTCGCTGCTACAAAAACAATCCACGCTAAGGTGATTGATCTCACCAGCGCAGTTATTCCGCAGTGTTTTGATATAGCTGATGTTGTTCTAACCTATAAACCTAAACCAGTAAATAATCCTATTACTGGTGATGGAACATTTTGTTCAAGTGTTTCTACCATCAAAGTTTTCCAGGTGAATCCACTGACCAACAATTACGGAACCATTCATAATTATAATTGGACGATTAACGGTGGCGGTGTAGGCTTTCAGGTGTTCGATGGAGTGGGGTTCGTTTCAACGGCCAATTATACGGTTACAAGTTCAGCGTTTTTGCTACTGGTTGTTTTTCCGAACCCTGGTAGCTTTACTATAACTGCTAGCGAGACCATAGATGGTTGTACTGGAAATATAGCGAGCTTTAATTCTGTTGTATCGGGGGCACCGGTTCCTCTTGTGTTTTCAAGCCCGGCAACGCAAGTTTGTAAAGGTGCAACTCAATCCTATTCACTGACTTCTTCCAATGCCGGATCGCAATATAATTGGACGGTAATTGGTGGAACCGTAATCGGTTCGTCAACCACAATTGGGAGCGCAACTATTAATGTGATTTGGGGGACTTCGACTCTTCCTCAGCCAAGTGTGTCAGTTACTGAGACAAATGTTACTAGTTGCACGGGGACAGCAGTATCAATTGATGTGACCTTAAATGATGTTCCACAAATGACATCAGCAAACAACATCACCTTGTGTAGTGGTTTGGCTCCTTCTTCTATCCTCCCGTTTTCTGCGACAATACCCAGCAGTACGTTTTCATGGAAGATAATAACAGCAACGGCAAATGTGACTTTTGTTGGAGGCGCAGCGATTCCAACGTTTCCTTCCGGTGGTAGCACGGGAACCGGAAACGTGAATCATTTGCTTTTTAACACCTCCGGGGTAATAGGTACAGTTGTGTATGAGGTCATCCCGACTGAAGGCGATCTTCCATCCCCTCCAGATTGTGCGGGTAATCCACAAACTGTAACAGTCACTGTTAGTCCAGAACCCATAGTTAACCTGGTTTCTAATATCATTGTTTGCTCGGGAGATCCCGTGCCTGGAGTTACTTTTGTTGCAAATACATCTGGAGGCGAAACATTTAATTGGACGAACACCAATACAGCCATTGGGCTTCTGGCCACAGGCACAGGCAATATTGCAGGCTATACGGCACCCATCAATTTCAGTGGAAGTGATATTGTTGGCTCGCTGACCGTAACCGCGACAAAAAGTGGATGTACAAGTGCGGGTACAAACTTAAAAACTTTTACAATCACCATTAGACCGCAGCCCGTTGTAAATGCGATCGCCAATAATACCGTTTGCTCTGGTGGTTCGATAGTGGTTCCGGCCTTTACCGCGAATACGCTTGGCGGAGAAACATTTACATGGACAAATACCAACACGGCAGTGGGGCTTGCAGCCTCGGGCACGGGTGATATAGGCACGTTCACAGCAGCCGCTAATCTTACAGGTGTTAACGTATCCTCTATTGTAACGGTGACGGCAACCAAAAATGGTTGCATCAGCACAGGAGGTAACTCAAAGAGCTTCATTATCACAGTTCAACCAGCACCAGTTGTAGCAGCCGTCCCAAATATTATTGTATGTCCTGGAGAAACAATCGGCTCAATTGCTTTTTCTGCAAATACCGGTGGCGGTGAGATATTTAATTGGACTAACACCAATACAACGATTGGCTTGGCAGCTTTGGGTTCTGGTAACATCGGCTCTTATGTTGCTCCATCAAACAATACCGGAGCCAACATTGTCGCCACGATTGGAGTTTCAGGTACCGCTCCGACTACCTGTTCCGGTTCACCAACGACATTTACAATTACTATCAAGCCTCAACCAGTTGTTGCGGCTATTGGTGATATCTCTGTTTGCTCGGGTGATCCAATTTCTGCCATAAACTTTTTAGCCAACTCAGGGGGTGGTGAGACCTTTAACTGGAACAATACTAATACCTCGTTAGGATTGGCGGCAAGTGGCACAGGAAGTATTGCCGGTTTTGTCGCACCATTGAACTTAACTGGAGTCGACATTATTGGAACGATCACTGTCACTGCTACCAAAAATGCTTGTACAAGTGTGGGTGTTAATGCGAAGTCCTTCACAATTACGGTCAAGCCTCAGCCGGTCGTTAATGCTATCACGAATATTTCAGTCTGTTCCGGAGATCCTATTGCGACTATACCTTTTTCAGCAAATACCGCTGGCGGGGAAACTTTCAATTGGTCGAATAATAATATTTCGATAGGCCTTGCAGCTACGGGTACGGGAAGCATCGCTGCCTACACTGCACCAACCAATTTCACCGGTGTTGATATAGTGGCAACAATAACTGTTTCTGCTACAAAAAATGGCTGTTTGAGTACCGGTGCTAACTCGAAGTCATTTTCTATAACTGTTAGACCCCAGCCTGTTTTGGCTGTAGTTCCCAGCATTTCAGTTTGCTCGGGCGATGCGATTTCAGCAATCAACTTTTCAGCAAATACCGGTGGCGCAGAAACTTTTAACTGGTCTAATACCAATACGTCAATCGGTCTTGCCGCGTCAGGTAGTGGCAACATTCCAGCTTTTGTAGCACCTTCCAACTTCAGTGGTGTGGATATCGTTGGAACGATTACGGTGACGGCCACTAAAAATGGATGTGTGAGTGTTGGACCGAATTCAAAATCATTTACTATAACGATAAGACCACAGCCTGTTGTCAATGTGATTGCTAATGTTTCCATTTGTTCAGGAGACGCAGTTCCAGCGGTTATTTTTTCGGCCAATACGGCTGGCGGTGAAACATTCAATTGGACAAATTCTAATCCTTCTATTGGGTTGTCTGCTAACGGAACGGGAAGTATTAGCTCATATACGAGTCCAAATAATTTTACTGGAACGGACATCGTAGCAACAATAACGGTGTCTGCTACCAAAAACAGTTGCGTGAGTGCCGGAGCTAATGCGAAATCGTTTACTATTACTATTCGCCCACAGCCCGTTGTGGCTACCCTTGGCAACATCTCTGTTTGTTCCGGAGATGTCGTTCCGGCTATGGTTTTCAGTGCCAATACATTAGGCGGGGAGACATTTAATTGGGTTAATACAGATGCAGCTGTAGGGATTCCGCTCTCAGGAACTGGAAGCATTTCGGCCTATACTGCTCCTAACAATTTCACAGGAAGTGAGATCGTAAGTACAGTAACAGTTTCGGCTGTCAAAAATTTATGTACAAGTGCTGGGCCAAATATAAAGTCGTTTACCATCACCATTAAACCTCAACCCGTAGTAGCCCCGATTGCGAATATTTCTGTTTGCTCTGGAGATTTGATCTCGGTGCCTGCATTTTCGGCAAATTCGGGTGGTGGCGAAAGCTTCAACTGGTCAAACAGCAATACCTCTATTGGGATTGGTTCTACAGGTACTGGAAACATTTCTTCCTACACGGCACCCAGTAATTTTACTGGATCAGATATCGTTGGCACAATTATAGTAACGGCTACAAAGAATGGCTGCACGAGCAGTGGTGTAAATTCAAAAACGTTTTCCATTACGATACGCCCACAGCCCGTTGTCGCTGCTATTGCAAATATTTCTGTTTGTTCTGGGGGTGCCATTTCCGCTATCAACTTTTCGGCCAATACAGGGGGTAGTGAAGTTTTCACTTGGGCAAATTCGAATACATCTATAGGAGTGCCAGCAAATGGCGTAGGCGGTATTGCTGCCTATACGGCTCCTACCAATAATTCTGGTTCAGACATTGTGGGAACAATTACAGTGGCTGCCACAAAGAATAGTTGTACAAGCTCTGGAGCGAATTCAAAGAGCTTTTTTATTACAATCAAGGCGGAACCTGTCGTTGCAAACGTGGCTGACATTGTGGTATGTTCAGGGGCAGCCATCAGCGCGATTAACTTCTCTGCCAATACAGGTGGAGGTGAAAACTTTAATTGGACTAATACTAATACAGGTATAGGCATAAATATTAGTGGAACGGGATCAATCGGTGCCTTTACGGCACCCGTTAACTTGACTGGTGTGGATATTGTGGGCACCATAACAGTGGCGGCCACCAAGAATGCATGTACAAGTACAGGAGCGAATCTGGAGATATTTACAATTACGGTAAGACCAGAGCCTGTGGTCGATGCTATTACAGATGTTTCGGTTTGTTCAGGTAGCGCAGTGCCAGCTATTGCGTTCAGCGCAAATACACTCGGTGGCGAAACGTTCAACTGGGTTAACAATAACCCAGGTATCGGGCTTGGGCCAAGTGGAACTGGTAGTATTTCATCTTATACTGCGCCCATTAACCTGACCGGTTCCAATATCGTTGGAATAATTACAGTATCAGCCACAAAGAATGGCTGCACCAGTGGAGGAACAAACGTCAAGACGTTCACAATTACGATTAGACCAGAGCCGGTCGTTAGTTCAGTTTCGAATATAGTTGTATGTTCTGGTGAAGCGATCTCTGCAATTAACTTTAGTGCCAATACCGGTGGTGGTGAAATCTTCAACTGGACTAACACCAATGCTGCCATTGGGCAACCTTTAGTCGGTACTGGAAACATACCAGGCTATACTGCTCCAAGCAATTTCACCGGAGTGGATATTTTGGCGACTTTCAATGTGTCGGCAACCAAGAACAGCTGTACCAGTTTGGGTGCAAATGCAAAGACGTTTACGATCACCATTAAACCTCAACCAGTTGTTGACCCAGTTGCTTCAATCAGCGTTTGTTCTGGTGACCTTGTACCTTCCACTACATTTACTGCAAACACCGGTGGTGGTGAAATTTTTAATTGGACGAATACCAATACTGGTATTGGCTTGGGTTCATCAGGCTCAGGAACCATTGCGTCCTATACGGCAGTAAATAATTTTACTGGATCTGATATTGTCGGAACAGTTACGGTAACAGCGACAAAAAATGGTTGTACGAGCGCTGGCGCAAATGCCAAAATATTTACGATTGCGATTAAACCACAGCCCGTTGTAGCCAATGTAACCAATGTATCCGTTTGCTCTGGTGAGGTGATAACTGCTATTAGCTTTTCCGCAAACACAGGTGGTAGCGAAGTATTCAATTGGGCAAATTCCAATACCGCAATTGGACTAGCTGCCGGTGGAATTGGAAACATCGCTGGCTATACTGCCCCAGATAATTTTACTGGCTCTGATCTTATAGGCACCATCACTGTTACAGCTACAAAAAATGGTTGTACGAGCGCAGGGTCTAACGTAGAAATATTTACCATAACGATCAACCCTGAGCCGGTAGTGGCGACTGTTACTAATAAGACCTTCTGTCCGGGAGATCTAGTTAATATTCCCTTAACAAGTAATGTTGCAGGCTCGGCCATTACGTGGACGAATACTAATCCATTGATTGGCACAGCGTTGAGCGGGTCAGGCGATATGGTGTTCACTGCACCCGCAAATAATACAGGGTCAGACTTTGTTGGAACAATTGTAGTAACTTCTTCAAAAAATAGTTGTGTAAGTACGGGCGCAAATGCAAAAACGTTTACCATAACGATTAAGACGACTCCAGTTGTGGCAGCGGTGTCATCGATCGTTCGCTGTTCTGGAGATCCAATACCTGGGGTTGTGTTTACCTCGAACGCTGACCCAGGAGTAACTTTTGATTGGACAAACGATAACCCCGGAATAAATTTGGCAGCTAGCGGTTCGGGAAATATTGCTGGGTTCACATCTTCAATCAATGTAGGCAGCACTCCACTGATTGCCAATATCAGCGTACGCGGTACAAAGAATGGCTGTGAAGGAGCAGCCACAACGTTTACCATAACTATTAATCCTCAGCCAGTACTGGCAGCTGTAGTTACTCCGCAGATTTGTAGCCGCGATGCCAACTCAATTATCCTTGGGACAAATGGCTCATCGGTTACTGCGGGTACTTATCAGTTGTTGTCACGAACCATTGTGCCTGCAATCGCACTCGATCCGGGGGTAAATATTCTTACAAACAGCCCAGTCGTAGCCACGGGGAAATTGGTTCCCGATTTAGGAAATCGCGCCCCGCTGAGCATTGGGGGATCCGACCTGATCAAGAATGACAAGTTCATAAACACCACAAACTCAACCATTACTATTCAGTACACAGTTGTAGGAATTTCACCTTTTCCTGCCTCTTGCTTGGGAGACCCCATCGTGGTCAGTGTTGATATCAAGCCAGAACCTATTCTTGCACCCGGTATCGCAACTGTTTGTAGTGGCTTGGCAGTAGGGCCAACAATTACGTTGGCAGGACAATTAGGTTCGGTAGCGCCAGACCAGTATGATCTGACAGGAGTGAATTTTAATGGTGCATTTATTGCCCCTGCAGGAACAAATGCAGGACTCGGTGTAAAACCAATAGGGGATAATAGCTTCTTGGTGGCCGATGTTTTCACCAATGCTTCCAATATAACGCGACAAGTAACCTATACACTTGTTCCCATTACAGCAGGCTGCCGAGGCCCGGTACAGACCGTCATACTGAATGTCGATCCCGCGCCTGCATTGTCAGCTTCGCTGAATAGAATAGTGTGTTCTGGCGAAACTAATGGCGTGGTCATGGCGACCCAAGGCTCCACGGTGGCAGCTGATCGATATAATTACCTAAGTGTTTTGGCTCCCGGATTAACAGCCGATCCTGCGAACGTGAGTTTCCCCTCTCTAAACAATACGAGCACCAGCTATATTTCACTGGATCGATTTACAAATTCCGGCAACGCACCATTAACGGTAACTTATATTATACAGCCGGTATCATTGGCTGGTTGTATTGGCCCTTCCACGAGTATTGTAGTTACTGTTGAGCCAGCGATTACAATGGTGTTACCTACTCAATTACCACTTTGTAGTTTCTCTGCCAATTCTTCAAGCCAAACATCTTTTGTTCTAAACTCTGTGGTTATTCCTACGGCCGGTAACATCACCTATGATTATACGGCCTTTTCAACTCCTCCAAGTGCAGTCTCTGGCTTCTTTGCTAGTCAGGGAAATTTACCGGG
Organism: Flammeovirgaceae bacterium; assembly: GCA_021299455.1. Classification (GTDB taxonomy): domain Bacteria; phylum Bacteroidota; class Bacteroidia; order Cytophagales; family Cyclobacteriaceae; genus ELB16-189. The sequence continues at coordinate 46,378 of JAJTGQ010000048.1, forward strand.
AGGAACGACTATTAGCGATAAACTAGTAAACAACACAAATGCGGTAGCCACAGTTACCTATTTGATTACTCCTAAAGCGGTGGGAGCGAAAGGTGGATTGGGTTGTTCCGCGCCAGCCCCTACAACTCTAGTTGTTTCAGTCGAGCCTCAGCCAAGACTGTCTATCACTCCGGCCACACAGGTTATTTGTGAAGGTACACCTTCCACAATGGTACTTTCATCGACTACCACGCCAGGCATTGGAACGATTCAGTTTACAAAGGTTAGTGCGGTTCCTACAGGAGGAATGACGTTGACTTCGACACCAAAATCAACGTACCAAACTGGTGAACCAATTGGCGATGTATGGGATAATCCGACCATCACCACACAGACGGTTACCTATGTATTCCGCTCTCAAATTGTAGGGGCTGGTAGTTTGGGTTGTAACAGCGATGATATAACGGTATTGCTGACTGTCAATCCAAATCCAACTATCGTTGCATCCGTACAAGCCCCCATTTGTAGTTCTGATTTTGTCAATATTACGTTGACGCCAGATGTTGCTAACACAGTAGCAACCTACACGGTAGTTGCGCCAGCTACCGTCAGTGGGGCTAGCAATGGCGCAGGTAATTTGATTTTCCAAACGTTGTTTTATAACTCTGCCACACCTACCGTTCAGAATAGTGATGTGCCTGTAACGGTGACGTACACAATTACCCCTAAAGCAAATAACTGCACAGGTGCAAATATTACAGTTCCTGTGGTGGTGAACCCGAAGCCTAACTTGTTACGCATACCTAGTAGAATTGATGTTTGTAATGCGACCTCACCCATTCCTAACTTAAATATAAAATTGGAAAGTAATGTGGTGGGTGCAATTTATAGTTGGACGCTCGATTCACCACCGCCATCGGGAGTTAATGGTGTGGTTGAACAACCAGTAGCAGGACCAGCTAGTGGCATTAATCAAGTACTGACGAATACAACAGGTGTACAAGTGAGTTTGACGTACACAATCAAAGCTTTTGGTCCTGGTGCCACGTCTTGTGAGAGCGATGAAAGAATTGTAATAGTAACAGTCGCCCCAGAAATAAAAGCTGAATTCCAAAATCCAGACTTGTTTATTTGTAAAGGGTCTTCTGAGTTCTTGATTTTTGAGTTTAGTGGACAGGCACCATTCAGTTTTGTCTACAATGAAAACAATGGTGTGACCAGCGTTGATAAAACAATAAATGGTGTAGGTAATTTTAGAGTTGAAAAAGTAACCCCGGCCACCACAACAACCTATTCGATAAAGTCAGTAAGGGATGGCTATAATTGTCCGGTGAATATCACAGGTCAATCTGTAGTCGTTTCGGTAAGCAAGCAGTCTACTTTATCCTTTACTGAAGTGGTGCCAAACTTTAACCTCGGTTCGTCTACTGTTACCTTTACGAATACAACAACTCCTTTGGATTTTACACAGTTCCGTTATGAATGGAGTTTTGGAATAACTGGTGATGCAAATCCAACTACATTTTCGCAGACAACTTCAGCACCCATTCCGGTTGTCTATTCTTCTCCTGGCGTCAAGGCGGTTACGTTAAGCGTCATCGACAAAGTTCTAGAAGCCGCTTCCGGAGGATTGATTTGTAAAGCCGATATTAGTAAAAGTATTCCAATTGTACTTCCGCCAATCGCTGCTAGTTTTGATATAGATCCAACGGAACTTTGTTTTCCTGGGTCGATCAAATTGAAAAATGTAGTTGGAACAGGATTTATACACGAGTGGAGAGTAATCAATAAAACGACAGGTGTTGAATTACTTAACTCTAGTCTCAAAAATCCGATTGAATTTAAGGTCTCTTCTCCAGGAGAGTATTCAGTAAGTTATAGAACATCCATTCCGTCTACGGGGCAGGTTGCAACTGCAGGCCCAAAGAATGTTGTGATTTATGATTTACCTCTTGCCACTTTTGACTTACGCCCAGATATTGTCTACGTTCCTGATACGGAGATGTCTACGTTCAATTTTTCAAACGGTGCCAATCAATATCTGTGGGATTTTGGAGATGGGGGAACCTCTGACCTATTTGAGCCAAAATATACTTATGCCATAGAAGGTAAATATGAAGTATCGTTGATCGCGAAATTTGATCATGGCAACGGAGTGGTGTGCGCTGACACGCTCAAGCGAACGATCATAGCTAAGCAAGGAGGCCAAGCAAAGATTCCGAACGTGTTTACGCCAAATCCTAACGGAAGAAGTAGTAGCGGAACGGGTTCTAACGGAACATTCAATGATGTTTTCTTACCATTGATTAAGGGGGTCTCGAATGATTCTGACGCATACAACCTTCAGATTTACGATCGTTGGGGAAACTTAATATTTGAAAGTACAAGTTCGGTTGTAGGCTGGGATGGCTATAACAAGGAAGGCAAGTTGATGCCAGCAGGGGTTTATGTTTATAAATTGACTGTCCGATTCTCAGACTCTCAGCGAACCACTACTGTCGGTGATATAACTATGCTTTATTAAAAATGAATATCTTTGCGAATTCTGAGATGAAGAAATTTATACTACCCGGCTTGTTGTTTTTTGGTGTTGCTGTCGCCAGCGGTCAAGATCCTCAATTCTCTCAGTATTACCAGTCTCCACTTTACCTTAATCCAGGATTTACAGGCATCACTAACCAGCAACGCGCCACTTTTATTCATCGGACTCAGTGGCCTAATTTGCCACAGTCATTTTCAACGTTTGCAGCAAGCTATGATATTTGGGTAGATGAAGTGCGAAGTGGTTTCGGTATTATTGCTACCACTGATAAGATGGGTACAGCAGGTTGGCGAACAACAACGGTGGGATTAAATTACAGTTACAAAGTTAGGCTTTCAGAGAAACTCGTATTTTCACCCGGTTTAAGTTTTGGCTATGGTATTAATGGCCTAGATAGAAGTAAGCTTCAATTCGGTGACGGTTTGGAATTCAATGGTGCCTCTTTGGATCCCGCTTTTCAACGCCTTGGCAATACTCAATATTTTGATTTTAGCGCAGGTTTTGTTTTATATAGCAAAGCTCTCTTTTTTGGCACAGCTTTTAGTCATATTAACAATCCAAATTTATCTGTTCTCAACACAGAAACTCGCTTACCCACGAAAATGGTGATACACGGTGGCGGAAGAATTACAATCAATCGCGGTATTGGCAAAAACGCAAAACCAGATTACCTGACCCCTTCATTTATCTACCGAGCTCAAGGGTTGGTGTCTCAGATGGATGTTGGACTCAATTATCATATTGATCCTGTGTCGTTAGGCGTCTGGTATAGAGGTAAGCCTTGGGAGTCCACTGTTAAGAATTCTATTCAACAAGATGCATTAATCTTTACTCTTGGATTGTATTTTAAAAGCCTAACGATTGGATATAGTTACGATTTTAGTACGTCTGGTCTCGCAACCGCATCTGGGGGAGCGCATGAGATATCTGTTGTCTACGAATTCGAGGCAAAGCCACTGCGCAGGGGAGTCAAGAGAAAAAACAGACTAATACCTTGTCCTTCCTTTAATAGCAAAGCCAATTTTTGGAACTAGTTCCACATGGTTAGTGAGTCAGAGAAATTTCTTACTCAGCCAAGTTTAGCCATCCGGTTAGTAACCAAGTTTCTTTCGAACCCGACCTAAAACTTCTCGAGCGATTTCCGTTGCTTTTGCTTCACATTGCCGTAATTTTTTCTCCAATTCGGGTAGATTGGCCATGTAGAAATTGAAAGCCTCACGTTCATTCTTGTACTTTGATACTATCAACTCAAATAATTCTTGCTTAGCGTGTCCGTAGCCAAAGTTTCCTGCGAGGTAATTGGCCCTCAAGGAGCTAATTTGCTCTGCGCTTGCCAATAATTTATAGATGGCAAAAACATTGTCGGTATCGGGGTTCTTAGGAGCTTCCATGGGTGTGCTATCAGTAACAATGGACATCACTTGTTTCTTTAGCTCTTTATCGGTCAGAAAAATGTCGATTGTATTTCCGTAGGACTTACTCATCTTTTGCCCATCTGTTCCAGGAACTGTCATGACTTGTTCCTCTATTTTTGCTTCGGGCACAACAAATGTTTCCCCATAGATTGCATTGAACCCGCTTGCAATGTCCCGCGCCATTTCCAGATGTTGCTTTTGATCCTTTCCAACAGGCACATAGTGGGCGTTGTAAAGAATGATGTCTGCTGTCATTAATACAGGATAAGTAAACAATCCAGCGTTGACATCTGCGAGTCGATCTGACTTATCTTTGAATGAATGCGCATTACCTAACATTGGAAAAGGAGTGAAGCAGCTCAAGTACCAAGTCAATTCGCATACTTCGGGGATTCGGCTTTGACGATACAGTAGATTATGCTCGATGTCGAACCCAAATGCCAGCCAGGCAGCAGCAACAGCATTGACATTGTCGATTCGCTGTTGTGCATTTTTGATAGTAGTTAAGGAATGTAGGTCTGCTATAAAAAACAAAGATTCATTCCCCGGAAGTTTTGATAATTTAATCGCAGGAATGATAGCGCCCAATAAGTTACCCAGATGTGGCCTACCACTACTTTGAATGCCGGTTAGAATTCGAGACATAATTTTTTAGTAAATAGATTTAATCTAAAACGAAATCAAAATAAAAAATGAACCTACCAGTTAGCCAGTGTGGCATTGAAGATATCTAGAAATATCTGATCGAATATTTTATTCTCCAAACTCTCTTGGATAGAAATAAGATTTTGATCATTTGGAAAATCAGCGTAGAAGCTGAAGGTTTTGTCTTTGAAACTATTTTTTGGATTTTTTGTATCAACATAGTTGGCTTTCACTCCAATGGTCAGTCGGGTAAGAGCGGCCTGCGATGGCTGAGCTGCACTAGTGCCTGCCACCGGAGCGAGTGGAGCAACAGCATATTGAACGAGCGTCCCTTCGATTAGCAATTCACCATTCTCCTCTACTACTTTTAAACTGGAATTGCGTTGATAATAGTCCTTCAACTTGTTGGTAAAATTTTGTCCCAGATTGGCGGGCCCAAGATCTGTATTATTATAAAAAAGATCGACTTGAATCGTTTTTGCAGTGGTCGCAGCCCCAGAAAGCGAATACTTAAACCCGCAGCCGCTCACGGAAACAAGGAGAACCAATAACAAGCAAAATTTTTTTACACTGCCTGGAATCAAATGGTAACTCATTTTTTTAATTTTTGCGTCTATTCCTCTAGCCCGTATTCCTTTATTTTGCGGTAGAGTGTTCTCTCTGAAATTCCCAAATCCCGTGCCGCATATTTTCGTTTATCGTTGTTCTTTCGGAGTGCGCGCATGATGAGTTCTTTTTCCTTCTTTTCAATGGAAAGAGAATCGTCCTCGGTAACGTGAGTGATGTCTTGAACCTCTTCTGGGGTATCCACCTGCTCAACTGCGCGTGGTGCATTAATATTTATGACCGTTTCCTTGCGCCCTGTATTCTCTTCGTGATGGATACCATCAAACAATGAAGTGTTCTCTTTTATGAGTTGAGCGGCTTGGTCTGGGTTTCTGAAACTTTCATGCACTAGCTTCTTTAGATCGTTAACATCTTTTCGCATATCAAACAAGACTTTGTACAATATCTCACGCTCAGAAATATTTTCTGCACCATACTGCCCATTGTAGAGCGCTGGAAGGGTGGATTCTTTTGGAATATACAAATCTAGTGTAGCCGCATTGATTTCTTTTTGGTCGGGCGATAAAACTGAAATTTGTTCAACCAAATTCTTAAGCTGCCGGATGTTTCCTGGAAATCGGTATTTCAATAGTAGTTCTTTGGCGTCATCTGTTAAGGTGATTGGCTTAACTTTATATTTTTCCGCAAAGTCGGTAGCAAACTTTCTAAACAGCAACTCAATGTCTTTGCCGCGTTCGCGAAGTGGCGGTACATAGATCGGAACACTATTGAGACGGTAGTAAAGATCTTCTCTAAATCGACCTTGTTCAACTTTATTGAGAAGATTCACATTTGTGGCCGCCACTACCCGTACATCCGTTTTCAATACTTTCGATGAACCGACACGAATAAACTCGCCATTCTCAAGCACGCGCAATAATCGCGCTTGGGTTCCCATCGGCATTTCTCCAATTTCATCTAGAAAAATAGTGCCACCATTGGTTACTTCAAAATATCCCTTTCTTGCTTCGTGCGCACCGGTGAACGAGCCTTTCTCATGCCCAAATAATTCCGAATCAATCGTACCCTCGGGTATTGACCCACAGTTGATGGCAATAAACTGACCGTGCTTTCTTGGACTAAGTTGGTGTATGATTTTCGAAAAAGATTCTTTTCCAGATCCACTTTCGCCAGTGATAAGAACGGTCATATCGGTTGGTGCCACTTGCATCGCTACACGCACGGCATGGTTTAAAAGATTGGCGTTGCCTATTATGCCAAACCTGTTTTTCAGATTTAAAATATCGGTTTCTGTTGCTGTCATTTATTCGTTTGTTCGTTCATTTCTACACTTGCTTACCAATCAGCGTTCCACCAGTGCAGCTTTCTATCAATACATGGACGTATTCGCCTTTCTTTTTATTTCCTCCTGGAAAAACAACTACTTTATTGGCAGAGTTGCGACCCTGAAGATGATCAGTAGATTTCTTAGAGGTTCCTTCAACAAGAACCTTCTGGATTTTTCCAATATCCAAAAGATTTCTTCTCAGGGACAAGCGACTTTGCATTTTGATGATTTCATCCAGTCTTCTCTTTTTTACTTCGAGAGGCACATCATCAGGGAACTTTTTGGCTGCCAAGGTTCCGGGCCGTTCTGAATAATGGAACATATACGAATAATCGTAACCCACTAATTCCATGAGCGAAAGGGTGTCTTGATGCTCTTCTTCATTTTCTGAACAAAAGCCAGTGATCATGTCTGAAGAAAGTCCACAGTCATTTCCGAGTATTTCTCTGATTTTTGCAACACGCTGGAGATACCATTCTCGGGTGTAGCCACGATTCATCATTTCCAATATTCGACTATTGCCGCTTTGCACGGGCAAGTGAATGTAGTCGCAAATGTTCTCATACCTAGCGATGGTGTACAATACTTCGTCTGTGATATCTTTAGGATGAGACGTGGAGAAACGAACCCGCAAATCAGGATTTATTTTCGCAACTAGTTCTAACAGATTGGCAAAATTGACAATAGAGTCAACTTCTTTTTTCTCTAAACGTGCTTTATTGTTTTCGACTTCGCTCCATTTGTAAGAATCTACATTTTGCCCCAGCAAAGTGACTTCTCTGAAGCCACGATTGAAAAGATCAGTAGCTTCCTCCACGATAGACTGTGGATCGCGACTTCTTTCCCTGCCTCGCGTGAAGGGTACCACACAGAAAGAGCACATGTTGTCACATCCTCTCATGATAGAGATAAATGCGCTCACTCCATTCGAGTTCAATCTTACTGGGCTTATATCCGCATAAGTTTCTTCGCGTGATAGAAAAGTGTTGACGGCTTTATCGCCCTCATCTACCTGGCCAATTAACTGCGGAAGATCTCTGTACGCATCCGGACCGGCAACGAGGTCAACAATTTTTTCCTCTTCTAGCAGCTTTGTCTTTAATCGCTCGGCCATACAGCCGAGCACTCCAACTACCAGTTCTGGCTTTTTCTTTTTGAGGCCATTGATGTGGGTGAGCCGGTGACGAACCGTTTGCTCAGCTTTCTCGCGGATTGAGCAAGTGTTTAGAAATACGAGATCTGCTTGGTTGATGTCTGATGTTGTATCAAACCCTTCTTTTTGCAAAATTGAAGCAACTATCTCACTGTCAGAAAAATTCATTTGACAGCCATAACTCTCTATATAAAGTTTTCTTGATTTTCCGGTATTTTGATCAAGCGACACCCGTATGGTTTCAGGGAGTTCTGTATCTGTTGGAGATAGGAAATCGATATTTTCAATCAATTTGTTCATTTGTTGATTTCTTTCGTTACAAATTTAGCATTAATTAGAGTAATCGTGACATCTTGTCAGTAGGATTTTGTGGTCTTAATAGATTCTTTTAATCTTGAGGTAGCTTAGTTTACAGAGATATGGCAATTGTTAAGTCGGTTAGAGGATTTACTCCCCAATTTGGAGCGAACTGCTTTTTGGCAGACAATGCTGTGGTAGTTGGTGAAGTGGTAATGGGAGACGAATGCACGGTTTGGTTCAACGCGGTGGTGCGAGGCGATGTCCATTCAATTACCATTGGAAATCGATCCAATATTCAAGACGGTGCAGTCATTCATTGCACTTATCAGAAAGCAAAGACGATCATTGGCAATAATGTTTCGATTGCGCACAACGCGGTGGTACATGGTTGCACGATCGAGGACAACGTTTTGATTGGCATGGGGGCGATTGTGATGGACGATGCGATCATCGGATCGGGTTCTGTAATAGCAGCTGGCGCGATTGTTCTTCCCGGAACGAGAGTAGAGCCGGGCAGCGTTTTCGCGGGCATCCCTGCAAAGAGAATCAAAGAGGTAGGTGAGGAGATGAAAATGGTGATTGAACGCACGGCCAAAAACTATCCGATGTATGCAGAATGGTACAAAGATGAAAACCAAAAATAGCGCAAAATGAATGAAGGATTTGATCCCGTTGTAATTGCGGAGTTTCAGTCGAAACTTGACAGTGCAGGAAAGAAATTTTTGCCTGTCGATGAACATAACAATTCGGAAGAATTTTTTCACTTTCGTTTTCTCGGCCATTATCAAAGTAAAAGAGTCATTTATGATGCCGTGTTGACCACCCTTCGCTTAGAGCATGAAAGTGAGTTGTATGAATTGGCGGAAAGTATCACAGCCGAGCGTTTTCCCAGGTGGAATAGAGATGAGTCTTTGACAGAGACAACTACTCTGGAAGAGGCCACCCTTCAGGAGGAGGTCGGTCTGCATATGGCGGAGGTGATTTTAGGCTTGCAAGAGGAGGGGGCGATTAAAGTAAAAGAGTATCTTGACATAGATGAAGACGGTGATTTTGGAGTAAGCCTCGATGTCGGGCTTCAGGTCGAGCGAATTTCTGCGTCAGTCATCGAGAAATTTATCGATCAGTTTACAACAAGTAAACTGGTGCTTGACGAGACTCTTTATTCCTTTCAATTGGACGAAGAAGATTAGGCCTTGGTAGCGAATGTTTTTGTTTTGCACTGTACCCTTTCTGTTTATATTTGCAGCCTTAAAACCAAATTCAAGCTAAAATGAAAAATGTTCCCATCGCGCTGAGCGGTATTTCACTGGTTGCAGTTGCGATCTTATTCTATTTGCACTTTTCTACTTCACCTACGAGTTCACAACCGACTTTCGTGCCGGCTGGAGATTTGAAGATTGCCTACATCAATTCAGATTCTGTTCTTAAGCATTATGATTACTACAAAGAAGTTAGAGTTCGTTTTGAAGCCAAAGGAAAGAAATTAGACCAAGACCTTCAAAACAGAGCTCAGTCGCTGCAAAGCGAAATTGGTGCCTACCAGCGCAATATCAGTACAATGACAATTGGCCAGGCAAAAGCGGTGGAAGAGGATCTTGGAAAAAAGCAACAAAATTTTCGCCTTTATCAGCAGAGTATAGAACAAGACTTGGCAAATGAGCAGGCAAAAGTAAATGCTGAATTGTATGGTAACATCACTACATTCCTGAAAAAATATGGCGCTGAAAAAGGATTGCAAGCAGTTCTAAAATTTGACACCTCTAGTGATCTTTTATACGGAAGTGCAGGTATCGACATCACCGAGGATGTGGTGAAAGGACTGAACGAGGCATTCCAATTGAGTCAAACTGTTAAAAAAGATTCGGTTGATGCGAAGAAATAACTTGCTCTTTTTTGCTTCAAAGCCAGTGATCAAAAATGATCTCTGGCTTTTTTGTTTTTGGCAATTAATGGTAATTTTAGACCTGTGTATATAAGAGCTCTTCGCCTTTTGAATGTAAAGCCAGAAGAACAGACGAAAGTTGTTCTTATGCTTTCAATGGGTTTTTTCATAGGCATTTTCGTAGCTACTTATCAGGTTACAGCAGAATCGCTTTTTTTAAATAAGTTAAGTTCTCATCTCAATGAAGCGTTTTTAATTTCAGGTGGCTTGGGCATTGCGATCACTGTAACCTTCTCTTTTTTTCAAAATCGAGTTCGGTTTTCTGCATTGGTTTTTTTTAGCTTCGTCCTGATTTTTATTTGCACCTCTGCGCTCAATTATTTTTACCATTTCGGAACAGAAAATCTCCAAAATCAGATTCTCTTTTTGATGTATTGTCTAGTGGGGCCATTAACGGCTCTGCTGCTTTTGTGTTATTGGGGTTTATTTGCCCGCCTCTTCGATTTTAAACAATCGAAACGGATTATCGGATGGATAGATACGGGTCAGTTGTTAGCGATCATTCTTACCAACTTTTTAATTCCCGTGTCAGCCAGGTTTTTTCCAAACACCTCAGATTATTTGATCGTTTGCGATATCAGCATTATTGGAGCCATTGTTTGTTTGGCAATTGTTGCCATTCAATTTGGATTGGCTAAGAAAGAGTCAAAAATCACAAGTGAGGCGAGGCGCGAAACCGGGTTTACAAAGATTTTTAAAGATAAGTACGTTGTTCTGCTTAGCTTCTTTCTCATCACCTCTGTCGTTACACTGAATTTTAATCAGTTCATATTTCAGAATTTATTGAATGAGCAATATCCCAATCAGCGTGATCTTACAAACTTCTTGGCTTATTTCAATGGAGCCATCTACCTACTAAGTTTTGCAATGCAGTCGTTTTTTAATGATAGAATTATTACCACTTATGGCTTGCGACTTTCGCTGTTTATTCTTCCGATAGTTACTGGTTTCTTTGCTGTGGTTTCATTTTTCGCTGCTCTTTTTTTCGGTTTCGATATTGCAAGTCAACCAGATACGTTTATCTATTTCTTTTTGTTCATCGCACTCAGCCGACTATTCAATAGTATGTTGAGAGATTCCCTTGAAAACCCCGTGTATAAATTGATGTTTGTTCCGCTCGACAACCGCACAAGGTTTGGCATACAAGTTAAAGTGGAGGGGATCATAAGTGAATCCGGAAGGATGGTTGCTGGTCTTTTTATATTCGGGTTGTCATTGATCCCCTTTTTTCAACTGGTGTGGATTCCGGTGATCATTGCAGGGCTTTGCTTGTGTTATGTGTTGATTATTCAACGTCTGTATGGTGGCTATAAGGCGAAGATCAGATCCAAATTGGAGAACATCGATCACAGCCAGGAAAAGCTAGATGTTGGATTTGTGAAAGTAATGAACAGACTTGAAAGGCAGTTGGTAGATAGTAAATCGACAAAGGCAGTATTTTCCTTTCGCCTTTTAGAAAAATTGAATCCTGCACAGGTAGGCGTCTGGATCAATGGATTGATGAAGAATGAAGTGGATAGTGTTCGTGATTATGCGCAGCGAAGAATGAATGAAGTAAAAGGCCTTTCTGTGTCAGATCAGTATGTGATCCGCGTAGATAAAGACATATCTGGCAGTGATGAAAAAAAGCTATTGAACAAAATTGATTTACAGGCCATTCTGGCACACGGAGGGGATATCAGTAAACAACGAATCCAGAAACTAGCGAGGTCGGAGCAACCGGATGATAGACAGTATGCCGCTGAGCTTTTGCTCCATTCATCGGCAGAAGAGAATGTTTCGTTTTTAATAGATCTTTTATCGGATGCTGAACCAAAAGTTAGAAAAACAGCTATTGCCACGAGTGTTAAGATCAATAATCCGGAAATAATTATGTCGTTGATCGGGAATCTGGCTAGCCCAATCTACAGCAACCAGGCAATGAGTTCTCTGGTGTTGATTGGTGGCAAGGCGTTACCCTACCTCGAGATTGCGTTTTATCAATCAGGTCAAAGTACTCAAACGGTTTTGCGTATCGTTCAGGTGATTGGTCGGATTGGTGGTCCGCGCGCGAAGGATTTATTATGGGGAAAAATAGATTTTCCCGATAAAGTTGTGGTATCACAAGTTCTATTGTCTCTTGGCGAAAGCGGATTTAAAGCCGGGATTTCTCAAATTACACGAATCAAATATGCAATCGAGAATGACGTGGCAGACATCGCCTGGAATTTGAATGCCATGGAGACAATCGGAAACGGATTGCAAACCTCGCGAATCTGGAAAGCACTGGAAGAGGAAGATAGAAATGATATTGATCATATCTATATGCTGCTCGCGATGTTGTACGATACGCGTTCTATTCAGTTGGTAAAAGAGAATATTGAGAGCGGCACTTCAGAAGGAACGAGTTATGCGCTGGAACTATTGGATGTTTTCCTTTCTGAGCAGCTCAAGTTAAAGATAGTTCCAGTGTTAGATGAGCTTTCAAATAATGAAAAGATAAATCGCCTGGAGATGTTCTATCCCAAGCTAAAATTGGATAGTAAGTTGACATTAAAGTTTTTATTAAATCGCGATTTTACCCAAACAAACCGGTGGACAAGAGCGTGTGCTATCGAGCAAATTGGCATTCAAAAAATGGCTGATTTTAAACTTGACCTCATCGCACATTTGTTTAACCCAGATCGATTGATTCGAGAGATGAGTGGGTGGGCACTTTATGAGATCAACCCCGAAGCTTATGAGATCAACACTAGACGATTAGGGGCCGATGGAAAACGATGGCTAGACAGATCCGTCATACCGGATGCTCGACTGAAACTCAGACTTTTTGAGAAGATCGTCTTTTTTCAATCATTGGCCATTTTTGAGGGCGTCTCGGGCTTGGCGCTATCGTTCGTGTCAGATATTTCAAAAGAGCTTCGGTTAGCTGAAAACGAGTTCATGTCTATTGACGAAAAGACGAACAATGATTTCTTCATCGTTTACACTGGCACCGTGCAGTATTACGAGAGGGGTGTTTATGAAATGGACTATACCAGCGGCCAATTCATTGGAGAGATTATTGCCCCGGTTGGATTTGCCAACACCAATATCATCATCGCTAAGAACGACACCATCCTTTTGAAAGTAAACAAAGACGAGTTTTACGAACTAATGGCCGATAACATTAGTTTGACAGGTCAGATATTGGAATATATTTAATTTTCTCGTATATTTTGACGATTTTTTAAGGGTCTGCGAGTTATTCGCAATTTTTTAGACTGTTAATACACATAAAACCATAAACTATCATCTTGAAAAATTTTTACTTGATTTGATTTAGATGGTGAACTATCCGCTGCAAGTAGGCGAATCAGAGAACGAAGAATTAACTCCGTCTCTGTTTAACGAAAAGTTCGATCCTAATCCCTTTCCGGGATTGCGACCGTTTTCGTTAGATGAGTGCCATCTCTTTTTTGGCAGAGAAGGACACGCTGACGAAATTCTCGAAAAACTAGCCCATAACAGAGTTGTTACTGTTCTTGGTTATTCCGGAAGCGGAAAGTCTAGTCTAATGTATTGCGGACTTATCCCAATGCTGTACGGGGGATTCATGACGCAGAACAGTCCGCTCTGGAAAGTTGTCATCTCAAGACCTGGAAGTGCTCCAATAGAAAATCTAACCGATTCAATTATTGCTGTATTGGCAGCTGATGGCAGGTTAGATGAATCTGATATTCAAATTCATAAGGCGGTTATCAGCTCAGTGCTGAGGAGTGGTTCAAATGGGCTGGTTGAGGTTTGTAATTATATTCGCACGGAGTTAAATGAAAATGTTTTCTTTCTGATTGATCAATTTGAAGAGCTTTTTAAATACAGGGAATCAAAAACCGAAAATGCTCATAATGAGTCGATTGAATATGTAAATCTAATTTTGAATACAGTCGCCCAGCCCCACTCTTCAGCATACGTTGCGCTGAGTATGCGATCCGACTTCATAGGAAATTGTGCTGAGTTTCGAGGTTTGACTGAGCTCGTAAATAGCAGTAATTACCTCGTGCCCCAGATGACACGCGAGCAAAAACGATTGGTAATAGAGGGGCCAGTGGCAGTGGGAGGCGGTAGAATATCAAAACGTCTGGTGAAGCGGCTTTTAAGTGACATTGGTGACGACCAAGATCAACTTCCTATTCTTCAACACGCTTTGATGCGGACATGGAACTATTGGTTAGCATACCGAGAGCCGGGCGAGCCAATGGACTTGCGGCATTATAATGCCATCGGGCAAATTTCGCAGTCTCTTTCACTGCATGCGAACGAAGCCTACGATGAATTGACGACTAATGAACGGATTGTCGCTGAAACACTTTTCAAAGCAATTACTGAAAAATCACAAGAGTCACAGGGTACCAGAAGACCATCAAAGATCGGTTTGATTGCCGAACTAGCGGAAGTATCTGAAGGAGAAGTAATCGCTATTGTCGACAAATTTCGGCAGCCTGGCAGGTCTTTCCTTATGCCAAGTGATCAGGTTGAACTTACCACGGATTCTATCATTGAACTCTCGCACGAGAGTTTAATGCGTATTTGGAATCGGCTCAACGGTTGGGTTGATGAGGAGTATGAATCTGCACGCATGTATAAGCGGGTGTCGGAAGCCGCAGCTATGTACCAGATTGGCAAAACCAGCCTTTGGCGCCCACCCGATCTTCAGTTAGCGCTTAACTGGCAAAAAAAGCAAAACCCCTCACGTGCCTGGGCGCAGCGGTATGACATCGCATTCGAGCGAGCGATCGTGTTTTTGGATACCAGCCGGATTACATTTGAGGCCGAGCTTAAGAACCAGGAAATGCTGCAACGAAGAATGTTGCGCAGAGCCCGTATCACAAGCATTATTTTAGGCATTGCACTACTGTTTTCTATTGGATTGTTTTTTTATGGGTTGATCAATAAGATACAGGCACAAAAAGAGAAGGAGACGGCACAGCAGGAGACCAAGAAAGCAGTAGCTGCACGAAAAGATGCGGAAGAACAGCGCTCAATTGCACAAGCTGAAACTAAAAAGGTTTTACAGAAGGAAGAAGAGCTTAGACAAAGTGTGGAAAAACTTGAAAGTGCACTTGTGGAAACAAGGCTCGCAAAGGATTTTGCCCAAGCACAATATCTGGAGGCCAAGCGTCAAACAAATTTAGCAATCGAGTCAAGTATCAAAGAAAGGGCTGCCAACGAGATTGCTCAAGCGAAAACAATCGTTGCGACTCAGGCACTTGAAAAAGCAGATCGCCTCTATTATTTAACAGTTGCGCAATCGCTAGAAGCAAAATCGGAAGGTATCGATGACAAAGAGTTGGCAGGACTAACCGCTATGCAGGGCTATTTGTTTCACACGAAATACGATGGCCCAAAATATGATCCTTATGTCTTCAGAGGTCTTTATTACTCATTGGCGAAATTGTCTGGCTATAACTACAACGCAGCGAAAATGCCGGGGGGATTGAAGAACAAAATGTTTGCATTAGCAGTGTCTCAAAAAACAGATAAATTTTACACTACCGGCAATGACGGTCGGATTATGCGAGGTAGTTATGCTGATTTAAAAACTGAGGCTCCCTTCTTTTCTAATAAAGGCTATGCCAATAGAGTATTAGCGCTCAGTGTAGATGAAAAATATTTGGTCAACGGAAGTGATTCCAGCAATGTTGAAATCTTTAACCTGGAGTTTCCTGAAAAGGTTCCAAGAAGAGTAAAAGGGCATCTTGCCGCGATTTCTGACATTAAATTTTTACCGGATAATTCCGGTTTCATTTCTGTTTCTTCCGATCGCACAATGCGACTCACAAATCATTTGACAGGCCAAAGCAAAAAAGTTCTTAATTTGCCCTACGAGCTTAAGTCTATCGATATCAGCCCAGACGGAAATTCGGTAATAGGTGCTTCTACTGCGGGTTCGTTATTATTGATCAGCACAGTTGATTACACGTTTAAGGAAATACTAAAAGAATCATCTAGTCGTTTTTTGTCAGTTGCGTTCAATCCTGCACGTCCCAACACGATCGCGTTAGGTTCAGAGATTTTTGGCGAAGGTAAAACAATTAGCAAGGGGCTTGTTAGAATAATTGATCTGAATACCCTGAAAATAAAAGAGTTGACGGGGCACAAGGCAGGGGTGATTGACTTGGAGTTTAGTCCTGATGGCAAGTTGCTGGCCAGTGCTGGCCTAGACAGAAGGTTACAAATGTGGGTGGTAGATCATGAAGAGGACCTACCTATTGTAATGGACAACAACAATGGCAACGTATGGCACGTAGCATTTGCCAACGATTCTAAGTTCTTGATAGCCTCCTGCAATGAAGGCGAAATCAGGGTATATCCTACCGATACCCGCTTGCTGGCCGACAAGGTTTGTCCGAACCTAAATAGAAATATGACCGTTGAAGAATGGCGCATTTATGTTGGGTCAGACATCAAATATGAGTCCACTTGTAAGAGCTTGCTAATAAAAGATTTTTAATGTTTTTGTTAGCCAGACGGTTTGTTTTGTTTCTCTTTTTTATTGGGGGATTCATGTTGCCAGTTTTTTCACAAGCAACTTGCGAAGAGACATTGAATCAGGCAGCTACTGAATTTGATGCCGGACGATTTTACAGCTTGCCTGCGGTGCTAAAGACATGTTTAGAAGGAGGATTTACAGCAGACCAGCGTTTCAGAGCCTTCTATTTATTGGCTCAAGCCTACTTAGTTTTGGATGATCCTATTGCCGCAGAAGACAGCTATCTAAAGCTTTTACGAGAAAATCCGGAATTTGTGCCCAACGAAAAAAGTGATCCGATTGATCTGGTCTACCTAAGTAGAAAGTTTACGACACGGCCTAAGTTTACACCACATGTCCGGATCGGTGCGAATTTATCTATCCCTCGCGTAATTTACGAGCTCAATACTTTTTCTTCTGGTGTATCAATCAATAGATCTCTTAAGGTGGGGATACCTCAATTGGGTATTGGAGTTGATTGGAACCTAAGTGATAACTGGAGTATTGGCGCGGAAGTAAACTATGCTCCCAAAATTCATTCTGAGACTATTACAAATATTGCAAGAGATGACAAGGCGTTAATTACGGATCGAAGCGCGTGGCTTGATTTTCCAATTCTTGTTAAGTATTCTGATGATTCAGGCCGATGGAGGCCATTTGGGTATGCGGGATTCGCATTAAATCTGTTGCTTTCAAATAGCGCATCATACACATTTTCAGATTTTTCTCCTAGCCTCGGGAATAGTATTAAGCCGGCTGAAGGGCCTGATGAAGACCTAGCGTATAAGAGAAATTTTTTAAATCGCTCATTGGTTATCGGTGGTGGTGTAAAGTATAAAATCGGAAAAAACTATATCTATGCTGATGCCCGGTATATGATTGGTTTGAGTAATCTTACGATTCCTGAAAAAAATTATTATCAGGCAGACGGTATCACTTTAGCAAGCACTGTAACCCAATATCAGTATACAAGTGATTTCTTCCGATTAGACAACCTAGCAATTTCGGTGGGTTATGTTCGCCCGATCTATGATCCGCGAAAAATTAAACGCCCGAGCGCAAAGGGTTTTTTGCGCACTTTATTTAGGCCAAAGGGAAAATCAAAATGAGATCAAGGTTTTATTTTTTGCTTTTTGGAGCACTGCATTTCTTGCTTTCATGCGATACGCAGCGTTTGTTTGAGGCGCCCGATGAAAACTACTTTGTTAAGTATTTTGGAAATGAAGGAGATCAGCAAGGTGTTGATTTTGCGGTGAGCGATGACGGAACAGTGTTTGTCTTGGGCAACTCCAGACAACCAGATTCAAATCAACAAATTTATGTTGCAAGAGTTGCACCAAATGGAAGGGTAGTATGGGAGAAAACGCTCGGTCTTTCACTAGATGAAGAAGCAAAGGATATCGAAATTTCCTTTGACAAGAGCAGTTTAATTGTAGTTGGTAATTCCGAGAAAACAAGAGGAGAACGAGATGTCTTTTTGATCCGGCTAACACTAGATGGAGTAGCTATCGACAGCACCAGGCAGGGTTTGAAACTTCCGAGCGGACAAGAAGCGGATGATAATGCGTTTTCTGTTACACAAATTAGTCAGGGTCTTTTTAATCCTGCAGGATTTATCGTGGCAGGAGCTACTACAGGGTTAAATTTTGCGACAATAGCAACAGATAAGACCGATCCCATGCATTTGCGATTCAACAATAATTTGGTGAGAATTAGCAATCCTACTTGGTCTGACAGATCAACTTTTACTACCGGAGGATTTGTGGGGGAAGAGGTTGCAGTTAAGGTTATTCAACGGAGTAGCAACGACTATTATGTTTTTGGCTATTCTAATGGTGGTGATGGGGATTTTAATTTTCTAAGGTACGGAAGAACTGACTTGGGCGGTGAATTTGGATCTCCGCGGAACACCGACATCGGGATTTCGAATGCTGATGAGAAGTTAAATTCCGTGTCGATTTCTCCTGCTCAGTTAGGGTTAGGGTTTATGTTAAGTGGCATTTCTCAAACTAGTTCTGGTGGTTATTCTTATCTTGTCAAACTTGGCTCACCTTTATCTTGGAATGATTCTGACGTTACCTTTAGACAGATTTTACCTCTAGATAAGGCTGCAAAGCAGCGATCTGTTAATTGTTCGTCTTTAACGAATGGGTACTTTGTTGCTTCAGACAAGGCGGGCGCAAATGGAACTGATATGTACTTGGTAAAGTTGGATAACGCTGGGAAGAAATTGTTTGAGTCTGAATTTGGCGGTGTGGGAGATGATTTTGTGGGGGCGGTTACTGAGTTGCCAAATGGCCGTATCCTTTTGATTGGGACAATGACTCTTGGCGGTATTGACGGACAAACGAAAATCGCACTGTTTAAATTAAATTCGGAAGGGAGATTGGCGCCTTAGTATTGTGTGCTAAATGGGTTGTTTTATTTACAATAGATTCAAGGTACTAGAATTGTCGGTTGAGCGAGGAAATAGTGGCGCTAACTTCACTTATTTCTCCGATGAAATGGTTACTTTTGGAGTCAATACATCATCAAATCTTCGTTGAATTCTCATAGATGACCCTACTCTACAGAGCTAATTTTTTGGTTTTCATAGCTTTTTTGGCTCTGGTCTTGGGTGTTTCTCAATCTGGCTTTTCTCAAACGGTAGTTACTCCATCATCTCCGCCTATCTTCTGTGTCGGAGCAACCCAAACGTTGCCAAGTATTACAGTGGCAGAGGGTATTGATGGTGATTTTGTAAAACCTCAGACCAATCAAACCTTTATACTCACAGCTCCGGTGGGCTTTGAATTTGTGTCGGTTGAGTCAGTTGGTTTTTCAGGTGCTGATGACGTGGTTTCCGCTAGCATTCAGTCCTTAACTTCAGCAAGCTTGACTCTTGTAATATCGACTGACAATATTTTTAATATTCCATCATCTTTTTCGATCATAAACTTACAGGTAAGAGCCAGTGGTACCAATTCGACTGGCGACATCTTACGGGCTTTGGGAAATCCTGGGATCTTTAATGCCAATGGCTTGGGAAATTTAGGGAATGCTGAGCCAGGTAATGGATTTTCATATGGTTCGCTCTCTATCAACCCATTGCCAACACTTTCTGGTGCTAGCCAGCCTAGCAGTATTTGTGCAGGGGGCGGTGCAACGATTAACTTGACCGGGCTTGTCCCGGGAAGTACTTCCACGATTGATTATTCTATTAATGGGGTTGCACAAACCCCCGTTACTGGTATAGTAGCAAATGTCGGTGGTGTTGGTAGCTTTTTAACTGCAAATCTGTTGTCTGCCAATAATGGACAACTCCTTCAAATAACGGGTATTACTATTACAAGTTCATCACCTAATTGTTCTAGGACTTTTGGACTTGGTATGTTGCTGGTTGTAAATACTCCTCCTAATATTGTTAGTTCCCCAGCGGACCAAACGGTATGCGAGGGATCGAGTGTGACCTTCAGTGTGAATGCGGGGGTAACGACAGCCCCTACGTACCAATGGAGATTTAACACCACCCCGATCGCAGGGGCAACGAGCAGCAGCTATACCATTGCCACGGCCACGAC
>JAJTGQ010000041.1 GCA_021299455.1 Flammeovirgaceae bacterium
GAACCGGCATTTGAACGCTGACTTAGAATCGGTTTTCCTGATTACATCTCCAGGTCTTGCAGCAATCAGTTCATCGATCATTCGTGAAGTACATAAATACAATGGGGACGTGTCCGGATTTCTTCCCTATAAATTAAACTAGCCAACCTTTTCAGTCTTATAGTATTCTTCGAATACAAACCGTATTGATTTGTAGGAGTTTTCTAATGCGTGATAGACTTCTTTCTGAGTCATCCAACGAAGCTCTTCAATGTCTTCCTCCACACTTGGCTTACTATTCGAATCATCGACCAAAGCCATTTCATACCATTTGGTTTTTTTGAGCATACTATTCTTATTCATGGTGTAAGTATGCCATGTGGTACATATCTTTTTTCCAAGCTTAACTCGCACATTACATTCTTCTTCAACCTCGCGAACAGCTGTTTCGGCCGATCGTTCGCCACTCTCGCGCTTTCCCTTGGGCAAATCCCATTTCTTCATGCGGTAAATCATCAAAAACTTGTCCTTTTTTTTGATCAGACCGCCTGCTGCTTTGATAACCTTAAATTTTCCTTTTAAGTATTTCTTGAACGCCTCATAGTCGTTGATACTGACTGTAAGCGACAACAGGTTGATCGGAACTTTAGAATTAATCAAGTCAAAAACCAGATCCATGTCCTGTACGCTCGCCTGATTTAGCCAGACATGGTGCAGCAGCTTGGCTTTGTTGATGGGTTCCGTGGACGCATTAATCTCAACATTAAAATGCCCAGTTTCAGGCTTTTCTTCAGGAAGTAAGATTCGAACAGGAATATCGTTGATGAACAGGTTCATAGGGTCTGATCTACTTTCTTAAGAAGTTGCAAAAACATAAATTATTCTCATTCCAACAAAACGTTCACGAATAAAAGCTTCCGTAATTGGGCAGTTGCCCGATTCATTATAAATTGCTTGCCTCATGAGCAGAATAAAGATTCAAAATAAAACAGCCCGAGAAGTAGCTGCAAAGTTACTGGATATTGGGGCGATTAAGTTAAATCATCAAAAACCTTTTACATGGAGTTCTGGTTGGAAATCTCCGATTTATTGTGACAATCGGCTAGCTCTCTCCTATCCTCCTATCCGATCGTTCATCAAAAAAGCCCTGGCGATGGCCATTCGTGAAAACTTTCCCCAAGCGGAGTGCATTGCCGGTGTAGCCACAGCGGGAATTCCACAAGGTGCATTGGTGGCAGAAGAATTAGGCCTGCCATTCGTCTACGTTCGCCCTAAACCGAAAGAGCATGGCATGGGCAACTTAATTGAAGGGAAAATTGAACTCGATCAAAAAGTCGTTCTGGTGGAGGATCTTATTTCCACAGGCGGCAGTTCTTTAAAAGCAGCACTGGCTATGCGAGAGACAGGCTTTGACGTAATTGGAATGGTTGCCATTTTTACTTACGGTTTTGACCAGAGCGAAAAGAGCTTCGAAGATGAAAAAGTATCACTCATTTGTCTGAGTGATTTCAATCATCTCCTTCAAGAAGCTTTAGATAGAAAATACTTAGATGAGAATCAGTTGGTCTATGTCAAATCCTGGCGGCTTGACCCTGCTAACTGGAAGTAGTCATCGATCCGCTAATGGGTACACAAACTTCAGACCCGACCAGGTCTGATTGACCGCACAGACTTTCACATCTACCAGCCCGTCCCTAAGACCGCCCCAATTTCTTTTGCAATGGCCTACCCGGATATCCAGCCATATCCAAAAAAAATCCCGACCATTTCTGATCAGGATTTCTCTTTCTTAACGACAGCGTATTAATTGCCGCCTTTCCTTTTTTCCATCTCTTTATCAAACGTATCCTTGAATTTTTCGTAGTCGTAATCAATTTTCAAGCGATCATCTTTGGAAAGACGATCGTTATACTGTTTTACCAAATCATCCGCAGAAAGCTCCAACGCAATATAGGTTTTGTAGTTACCATCTTTGGTTTGAACCAGTTTTTCGCAGATAGTGCGAATGCCTGTTAAAGATTGCTCCACCACTTCTCTGTTCAAACTCTCAAACTTCTGCTCTAATTCCTCTTTGCGGTTCATTGACCGAGAGTTCGTGTAGTTATCAGTGACTGTTTTTACAGTTGTCTGAATAGCTTGGGCTAGGTCATTTCTTGCATTTGTTAATGCTTTCTTTTTTGACGTTACCTGATCCATACTTTCGCCAATTGAGTTTGCCCTGAATACTTTATTAGTAGTAAAAAAATCAGGTCCCGAGCAAGGGATAACAACTTCTTTTTCGCCATCAGGAGTAGGCGTTTTTTTCTTGGCACATCCGCTAATGATGGCGGCCGCAACTACCATCAGTACTAAAGAGAGATTTGCGATTCGTTTCATATTGAATTTAAATTTGGTTAGCAAGTTAGTGAATGCAATTTACAGGCCACTATTATTTCAAAGTAAAAATACGCCTTAGTAGCCCAGAAACACCAATTTTTATTGCAAAATGGAGTTTAGCAGCTCAGGCAACTTTTCTTTTTCTAAAATTTCAAGCGATTTATTATAAGCTTCCTGGCTGGATCTTTCAAAATCAAGGCTAAAACCCTTAACCCTGTCCAATGTTGTTGTATAAATCTCCCTGTTATCCTTAACTGCCGCCACCCTGATGACCGCGGTAACATAAGTGATATAGATACTTCCAGAAACGGCTCCTTTTTCAGAGTTTGCATTCACGTCTACCATCAGCTCAGCCTTGCTTTTTTCTTCGGTAAATTCAAATCCAGCGTTTGTTAAATAATTTCTGATTCGATTTGTGATTTGCTGGCTTTGCTTAACCGCTCCCAGGCTTTTTTCGACTGCCGCCAGATAAACTGTTGGCCGTTGTACTTTCAAGAGCACAGTGGCACGTGGCACCACCATGCGTTGCACAATTAATGAATCGATGGTGGTGACAGAAGATCCAGCAAAACTAAGTGGATTGACTTTAACAGAAACCGTCTGTTCTAAGTCGCGGGAGCTAATTTTTGTCAGCAAAATTTTTGTCAGACCATTCCCGTCCGTTTTGTAAGTTGGGAAAACACTACCAGATCCCTTTTCAAATTCCGCTTTCAGCGGCAAGTCTGCAATTACCTTCTTTGTGGCTTTATCAAAAACTTTGGCAGTAATTGTCTGTTCACTCGTAGAAACCCTGCGATTCAGCGTGATTTGAGATGGATTTAGCGCTATCTCCATTTTGTCAAACAAAACCTGCATACTGGCAATAATCTCACTGGTCAATAGAATCTCCTTGCCTTCATACTCCAATCGGATGGGTTCTGCTAAGTACTTTTGAATGGCTCTGAAACCCTGGTAATAAAAGCCCAAGGCTAAGACTGGTTCTTTATTTCGTTCTGACTCTTTCGCCTTTTTAAAGAAATCGAGACCGATGGAAACAGCATTTCGCTTTTGTTCGTCTTTAATTTCTTTATAGCGCTGTTTCGAGAGTCTGTAATACACCCAAAAATTTCGTTCGTCTTGCCAGGTATCTACCTGCTCAAATTCCTCAATTTCATCAGCAGCGGTAGTTTGTATAATCTGCTCATATTTCTCTTGAAATTCTTTGTTGGCATCTATCGAACTCAATACAGAAGAGGATGAGATGTTAACTTTAATCTCTGATACTAAGTCCTCAAGAGCACTTTTTTTTGCAGCCTGTATGTGATTCGTAACACCGTCTTTCGTGCTACGACCGATCCCAACATAGTAGGAAGGTTGATTGGGCTTTGCCGCTAACCAATCAGGTTTTGGGTTTTTGTCGTCCTTTTTTGTTGGCGTGCTGACGGGGCTACATGCCACCAAAACAAAAAGTATAAAAATTGTGTACCTCACAAATAGTATTATCAGTTAAACCGTTATCAAATAAACCATATCCATGCCAAAAACACAATTTACAAATCTAGTGTGAAATGACTGTTTGTGGGATAATTCTAAATTTTATTATTTAACTTTATACTCGCTAAAAGAACAACTATGAAAACGATTGGAGGGATTGTAACTTTTTTGTGTTTGGTGAGCGCATGTTCATCAAACGAGAATGTAAGTGAATTTACGGGGAAACAAACAACCTACGCACTTCAAAAGGCCTCACAATATGATGTTTCTGGAACAGTAGCTTTTAAAGAAAAGAGAGACGGATCGCTAGTTGTGGTGGTAGATCTTACTGGTGTTTCGGGTGACTCCAAATACCCTGTTCATCTACATTTGGGTGATTTATCAACAATTGGAGCCAGCGTAGCTGCATTGTTAACGCCATTGGCAGGCCAAACCGGGAAAAGTGAAACTACTTTGACCAAACTGGCCGATGAAACAGCAATAACCTATTCCGATTTGGCCAACCTTGAAGCTTGCATCAAAATACATTTGTCCGATGTGGGCCCCGAAAAAGACATTGTTTTAGCAGCAGGAAACATTGGTGCGTCAGCAACGAAATCTAATGCCGGGGGCCGTTTAGGTATTGCAACCTGTCAAAGCAATTAGTTTTTCGGAATTTCAGAATTAGAAACCGTCACGTAAGGCGACTTATAGGTCTTCATGAATTCCGCATAAGAATTTTGGCCTTTCTTGTGGTGATTCCCGCCAAAGAAAACCAGATACGGATGAAACTCTTCCGGCTTCCGATAGCCTGGTATCGGATATACAGCGGTAAAATCCTCTTCTAAAAAAGTAACCGTGGGATAGCTTAGTTGGTTGTTTAGTAAAGCTGCGGCCAATTGGTGAGTTCCCTTGTTTCCATAGGGAACAAATTTGAATGTGGTTCCATTAAAAACTACATCCGCTGTTTGCTCGGCATCAAATTTCACCGGATAGAACTTCTCGTTCAACAGTTTCGCCACGGTAGGATCTGCAAACGTGTTTTTGTCCATGACTTTGCACCACCCGCACCAATCGGTATACACATCAATGAATATTTTCCTTTTTTCGGTCTTTGTACGTTCCACCGCTTGTTCAAAGGTCATCCATTTTACTGGCGATGCTCCGTTTAATTCCTGAGCCTGAACGGACTCAGG
This sequence comes from Flammeovirgaceae bacterium, assembly GCA_021299455.1. GTDB lineage: Bacteria > Bacteroidota > Bacteroidia > Cytophagales > Cyclobacteriaceae > ELB16-189. Next base: position 5,004 of record JAJTGQ010000041.1, read on the forward strand.
GGTCGAATAAATTGCTAGAATAAGTAAGTAGACAATTATTTTGTTGTTCATGCTGTAATTATTAGGCCTTCCATCCGACAAATTTAAGCAGAAAGAAGTTCGGATCATTGATAATATTTTAAGGGCTTTTGTAACTAGTTGCAATCCAAAAAGTATTCCATTTACGAAGTATGAAAATCACTAGAAAAGATATTTTGACTGTTTTTGGCGTTTTGATGGCCTTTCTGGTTGCTGCAACCCTGCACCTGTCAGAAAGCAGCGCAATCCCCACAGGAATGACCTCTGCTACTTCTGAACTTGCCTTTCAAGTAAAGAAAACGAGCCAAAAATTTAAAATTTTAGTACAGCTAAAAAGTCTTTTCAGCCACAGCCATCACCGGTAGGCATAGTAGTGCAAAACCGTTTCGATCGCTTTTCGCATGGCACTATTTATCGGGTAAAACTGGTTTGTTAACTCAAAGTCAATAGAGTGAAGTTGCATATAATACGCACTCATGACTGGCATTTCTTCACCCGCTTCAATCTTGCTTTCGGCCAGCTCATAGTTCTCCTTCTGCTCGGTTTTGATAATTTGACAGGTAATCAATTCCTTTTTTGAATACTTGTTGGTGCGAGCGGAATAGCCGAACAACCTACATATCAACCCTCGATGATGGTATTGCGAGCAAAGGCCTGCACCCGCCTGAGTAGGGTTAAAAATCAAGCAAATCGAAGAATCGGTAGTTTCCAGCTTCTCGAGCCACTCCTCTGCAAGTTTATTCTGGTAAAGAAAATAGGCAAAGGGAAGAAACTCAAGTATCGTTGCTTCAATGTCCGGTTTGGTACAACACTTGCCGCATCCAAATTTGCAGTGCAACCCGGACCAAGATTGAAACGTGGCAATTTCCTTGTCCAGTTTTTCAAACACCGACTCCACTAAGTTTACTTTCTCTTCCAGGGACATCCCGCAAATGTAATCCAATGGGCTTATTGTCTTCGTATAGTTGACAGTAAATCCATTTGCTAACTTGAGCCGTGAAAGCAAATATGTCTAACGGAATATCTATCATCATTCCCGCTGTGGATGAGGCCTCGATAATAGCTAGAGCCGTTTTACAGTTTACCCAACATCCTCACAGCTCATTTTTAGAAGTGATTGTGGTGGATGGAGGAAGCAGAGATCAAACAAAAGAAGTCGCCTTAGAAGCGGGTGCGAAAGTGATAGAAAGCCCAAAAAGAAACCGAGCTGCGCAAATGAATCTGGGAGCCTGGTCAGCCAAATTTCCTCTTTTGTATTTCGTTCATGCCGATGTTCAAGTACCAAAAAGCTTTTGTGATGATATTTTTCTTTCTATCAATAACGGCTTTGAGTCGGGTTGCTATAGATCAGACTTTGAAAGCTACCCTGGCTTGATGCGCTTGAATGCATACATGACTCGTTTTAAGCTACTGACTTTTCGTGGGGGAGATCAAACCTTATTCATTACAAAAAGCGCCTTCGACAAACTAAACGGATTTGATGAATATTATACGATCATGGAAGACTATGATTTTATTGCGCGGCTTTGGAAAGCAAAAATTCCCTTTGCATTGATTCAAAAAGATGTTGTGATCTCTGTTAGGAAGTATGAAAAAAACTCATGGTTGCGAGTGCAAATTGCCAATGGCATTGCTATGTTTTTGTTTAAGCAAAAGAAAAGCCCTGAAGTGATTAAAAGATACTATCGAAAACTCTTGAACTATCGAGAAGAAAACTACTAGAAGCGACCTCAAAAATACGTGTAGCCTTGTCAGCCTGATCCTGTCGAAGGCAATTTATTTGAAAATCAAGGTTTAGAAATGCTCAACCCGACACGGTTTTATTTTTGAGACAGCCTATAGCCTTCGATCAACTCGTCTCAATAAACCGAATCCCTAACTCGGCTAACTCAACCAGCACGGGTTCGTATATCTCTTTTACCACGGGAATCACAACTCCCCTACTCTTGATTTTACCTTGAAGCAACAGCTTTGCTGCGATGGCAAGAGGAAGCCCCACTGTCTTCGCCATGGCTGTGTTATTTTTGTTATCTCCCGTTGCGGTAAGGTATGCTTGGATTTCATTAGAAACCCCTCCTTTTTCATAACGAAAACGGTGCCACATCACAATAAAATCTTTGTCACCAGATTGGAGCTTCCATTTTTTGTTCAGGATGTGCTCCAACACATGTGCCGGAGTTCCTTTCGTCATTCCAATTTTTTCATCTGTAAAAAAACCACTCCAACGCAACCGCTTCATTTCTTCGCCTTTCGCCTCCAGGCCAAAAGTAGCGGCTATCACTTCTTCGGTGGTTTTTCCCGGTTGTGCCTCTACAAAAGCATTGACAAAATCGATATGCCGCATTTCGGCAACGCGATCCATCTCATACCCATCTTCACAACAACCCAACTGAACCAACACATTCCATGCACTGCAATAGCCTTTGTTTCTTAATGTACCGCGCAGCATCGTTTTTATGCCCTCCAATCCATAAGTGTCAAGGTACTTAAGAGAATCCCTATTGGCATACCCCTCGTACTCACCAAACCCCGGGACAGAAACGGGCGTGATGCGCTGAAACAATTGCTGGTAAGGGATATACTTGTACACACCCTTTTGCAAATATTTGGCGGTGCTTTGTCCGGCCATCACCACGTTGCGTGGGTTCCAGGTAAATTTATATCTCCACGGGTTTTCGGGATCTGTTTCGTTGGCGATCAGGCCTCCGGTAAATGACTCAAAAGAATTTAGTTTTCCTCCCTCTTCTTTAATCCGATCAATCACCTGCATGGCGCTCATGTGATCGATACCGGGATCGAGCCCACTTTCGTTTAGAAATAGAAGATCTTTTTCCGTTGCCTCGATGTGAAGAGACTTCATTTCGTCAGATACATAACTGGCTGTTAACAAATGTTTGCGCTCGGCTAAACAAATCTTTGCCACGAGGGGATGAAGATTTGCGGGGATCAGCGAAACAACAATATCTGCAGAAGCAATCGTGTTGCGACTTGAAGGTTCATCGGTGATATCAAAAGAAACGGGAACGCCATTGCCCGCATTTCCAATTGGCTGAGCCGCAGCTTTTACGTCAACATCTCCGACAACTATTTGCCAGTTGTTTGTCATTCCAATCTTTAACAGATAGTTAATCAATGAACCGGAGGAGCGGCCAGCGCCCAGAATCAGAATTGTTTTAGACCACATAGGAGACAGTATTATTTAACCAGTTCCTAAAGTAAACTAATTTCGCCAAACGTTTCTAAACTGTCGTTGGCTTCGCTATATTTAACACACAACCAAAGTATTATGAAGGACTTTGAAACTTTCGAAAGCATTGAGGAGCTAGATAGTGAATCGAAATACCTGATTCATAAAGCCAAAGAAGCCACCGCCCATTCGTATGCGCCTTACTCCAAGTTTTGTGTGGGGGCTGCGCTTATCCTGGAAGACGATACCATTGTGGTGGGTGCCAATCAGGAAAATGCCTCCTACCCTCTTTGCATGTGCGCCGAGCGGGTAGCCCTTTACGCAGCCGCTTTGCAGCACCCCGATAAACGAATTGTTAAGATGGCCATCATTGCCCACAAGAAAAACCACAAAGAACTCACTCCTGCCGCCTCATGTGGTGCGTGCCGGCAGGTGATGTTGGAATATGAACACCGGCAGAAGGCAGCTATCCAGATTGTTTTATTGGCTAAACCCGATGAGTGGGTGAAGTGTTCAAGCGCGGCCTCCTTACTACCCTTTGGGTTTTCCAAAGACGCATTCGGATAGCAAGTAGAGCTATGTCAGCCATTTTGCCTCAAAAAACTGACTAAGAATTGGTCTCGAAACCTTGAAATGGTGAAACCGGAAACTGATAAAATTCTTTCGTTGATTGGTAAGTGACTCATAATTAATAATTTGGCCATAAAAAAAATTAGTGACCCCGTTTGGTATTAATAACTTTATCGTGTTTTAGCCCCCTTAGGGGAGGATTTAACCCGTGTAAGATTTCTTCCAGAATAAGACCACTAAGCGACAATTGAAAACCTATTTTTGCTTTTCTTTGAAGAATAGCTAATACGACCAAAGTGGTACAAGATATTGACATAGCAGACTTAAAAAAGATCACTGAGCTTGTTCAGGGAAAATACGGGTATGATTTCCGGAATTATGCGATGTCCTCCTTTAAGAGACGAATGCTGCGTATTCTGGAGTTGAAGAACCTGACTATAGAATCTCTGCTCAAAAAGTTGAGTGACCAGCCCTCCTTTATCGAAGAATTTTTGGATGAACTGACCGTCAACGTAACCGAGATGTTCCGTGATCCGGGGTTTTGGCGAATCATGCGTGACGAAATCATTCCGGGAATTCTGTTAAACCACAAAACCTTTAAGATCTGGCACGCTGGCTGCTCATCGGGCGAGGAAGTGCTTTCGATGGCGATCCTGCTCAAAGAAATGGGCATTCATCAAGACGTTCAACTATTTGCAAGTGACCTGGATGTGAACATTCTGGAAAAGGCAAAAGCAGCTACCTACCCCATAAAAAACATGGAGTTGAATGAAAAGAATTACATACGCTACGAGGGTAAAAAAAGCTTGAAGGAATATTACAAGGAAGAAAACGGGAAAGCAGTTTTCGACAAAGAACTGATGCAAAACGTGTCTTTTCGGAAACACGATTTGGTGAAAGGGGAGATCTTTAACAAGTTCGATTTGGTTTTGTGCCGAAACGTGATGATTTATTTTAATCAGTCACTACAAAACGAAGTACTAAAAAAATTCCACGAGAGTTTATTCAAATACGGATACCTGGCAATTGGCTCCAAAGAGTCATTGATCTGGTGCGATGTGGCAAGCAAATTTTTAGTGGTAAACAACGAGGAAAAAGTTTACAAGAAGATAAAGGATTAGGGAAACTGCTGCCATGGACAAGTATAACTTAAATAATAGCTACAAGGCAGTGGTGATTGGAGGGTCAGCAGGGAGTTTTCAGGGAATTGTGAAAATTCTGGCTCAGCTTCCGAAAACTTTTCCTCTGCCCATTATCATGTGTATGCACAGATTGAAACATGTGCGCAATGGATTTGTCGAGGCCTTATCAATAAAAAGTGTGGTACAAGTAGTAGAACCGGTAGACAAAGAGTCAATCAAAAAGGGAGTGGTATACCTTGCCCCCTCCAACTACCATATGTCGGTAGAGCTTGGCAATCACTTTTCGATGTCTACCGAGGAAATGGTAAATAATTCACGACCCGCCATCGACATCACACTAGGAACAGCTGCCTATGTATATCGGGACAAACTCATTGGAGTTTTACTTTCGGGCGCCAACAGAGACGGTGGACTAGGAATGAAACACATCAAGGACAAAGGCGGATTGACAATTGTACAAGAACCTACGGAATGCATGATTGATACGATGCCCAAGGCCGCACTTGCACTTACTAAAATCGATCACACATTAAAAATTGATGAGATCGTTGAATTTTTGAAAGAACTAGATAAGCACTACACTAAATAATATGGAAAGGCTCCTTCAAACGTTAAAAGATCCAGGCAAATTAAGCTTGTTGCTTTCTGCACTTTTTTATGTTGGTTTGGTTTCATCTGCCTTTGTGTTGGTGACACTTCCTCATGATCTTGTTACCAAAGGCGGAATGACCTCTAATGGGTTGGAAACACTCGTCTATACAAAATTATTTATCACGCTTGTTGTCACTTTCGGGCTCGGAATTTTCGCCATCAATACCACCCATAAGGCAAAAAAGGAAATTGTTGTCTTTAAGGAGAAGAAGACAGAAACCTCGGCAACCTCAAAGGGAGAAACCACCGAGCAATCATCGTTTGATACACTAGCATTCACCAAAGCCCTCAAAGGTGCCACTTCTGGTCAACTGTATCAGATAGGAATCAATCAGATTTGCAAGGCACTCAATGCGGGACAAGGTGCATTTTATCTTGTAAAAGAAAGGGAAGGCAAACGCGTTGTAGAAATGAAAAGTGCGTTTGCTGTACCGCTTGAAGGCGACCCAGTTGTCTATGAATTTGGTGAAGGCTTGGTAGGGCAATGCGCGGCAACTGGAAAAAGTATGCTTCTTGACGAGCTGCCCGAAGGTTACACCCATGCGATCGTTAGCGGACTGGGAATGGCCGCTCCAAAATACATTCTGATTATCCCAATAAAAAAGGAAGAAGTGGTTGCGGCTGTTTTGGAAATAGCAACATTTTCAAACCTGACCGGCAATAGCCAAAAAGAGGCAGAACAAATGGCTGCACTTTTAGCAGAACAGATTTAACGTACTACTAAACCGTAAAAAGGTTATGTTTAAAAACATAAAAATTAGCACAAAGATCACCATCCTCATTGTCGCCATTTCGTTGGTGAGTGTGTTGGCGATCTCCCTGTTTACTTACCATATCAACGTAAAAAATTCGGAAGAAAAGCTTCACACTAATTTGTCAGTCATTGCCGACAATAAATCAGCTCAACTTAGCCACTATTTCGCCCACATAGCCAGCACGGTTAATTTTCTTCAGAATTCCCCCGAAATAAAAAACTTACTCAGTTCTTCGCCAGATTCACTTCGATCTACTCTTACAAAGGCAAAGGAAACCTATGGATTTGAAGAGTTGTTTGTTTCTAATAGTAGTGGAACGATCCTAGTCTCTGCAAACACGCAAAAAGGAAACTTCCCCGATCCCGATGGCTCTTTTTTCTCAAATGCAGCAAGCAACATCTACTACAGCTCTGTTAAAAAAGATACCGTGAACAAATCCTCGGATTCATACATGATGTTTGCAGGAGCACCTCTTCACGGGAATCTGTTAATTTTTAAGATTGATTTAAATCCGCTATTTAAGTCATTACAAGATACAAACGGTCTTGGGGCTACTGGTGAATCTTTTATTGGATACAAAGATTTGGTGACCCGGAAAATCATCCTAGCCAGCCCATTGAGAAACGACCCCGGAGCCTTTTTTAAATTTTATTCTGAGAATGAAAACGAAGTGAAAGAGATTAGCCTGGCGCTGGAAGGTAAAAATGGCTTTGCCACCGGTCGTGACTACCGCCATCAGGAAGTGTATGTTGCTTATCGCAAAATTGAAAATTCGCCTTGGGCTCTTGTTGTAAAAATAGACACCAACGAAATCAATGGGCAAGGGGGAGCGCTTGCTAATATCTACTGGATGGGTGGATTGGTTATTGTGCTACTGGCAGCCGCCATTTCAGTTCTATTTGCACGCTCACTTACAATGCCACTTATTTCAATGCGCGACACCCTAGATTTGGTTTCGCAAGGTGTTCTTCCCGATAAAATTGAAGCGGCTAGCAGCGATGAGTTTGGCCAAATGGCCACTAAGGTGGATGGCCTTGTCCAGACATTAAAAGGGAGTGCCCAATTTGCACGCTTGGTTGGAGAAGGACAATTTAATGCCGCCTATCAGCCTGCCAGTGAAAATGATACGCTCGGCCTTTCGCTATTAAACATGCGAGAGAATTTGATTGAAAATGAAAGAAAAGATAACGAGCGCAACTGGATTGTGAGAGGGGTAGCGGAGGTAGCGGAGATCTTAAGGATGCACGATACGTTGGATGGTCTGGGTGACGATGTTATTCAGTTCATCATCGAGAAGATTGGAGCCGTACAGGGTGCTTTCTATGTTGTCAGTGACGAAAAAAAAGAGAAAAGCATTGAAATTCGCGCGAGCTTTGCCTACAATCGAAAAAAGTATCTAAAAAAATCTTTCCGTTTTGCAGAAGGTTTAGTCGGAGAAGCGGCTGCTGAGAAAGATTACATTCTCCGCACCGAAATACCTAGTGAATACGTAACGCTGACATCTGGTATTCTCGGTGATCAAAAACCCAACTGCATTCTTATTGTACCATTGATTACCAATGAGGAGGTGTACGGAGTTGTGGAATTTGCAGGCCTTAAGAAGTTTGATTCCTCACAAGTAAAATTTGTTCAAGAACTAAGTTTGATATTGGCCCGAACCATCTTCAATATAAAAGTCAATGAGCGTACAAGACGGCTCTTGAGTGAATCGCAAGCATTGAGCAGCGAGTTGACGGAAAAACAAGAAGTACTCCGCCAAAATGCAGAGGAAATGCGGGCCACGCAAGAAGAATTACAAAGGTCGAATATCAAGCTCGAAGAACAAATTGAAGAAGTAAATCGCACTCAAAATCGAATGCAGTTACTTCTCGAAAATGCCTCGGAAGTAATTACCATCTACGAAGAAGATGGGCGAATTCGCTACATATCACCTTCCGTTGAAACCATTTTAGGATATTCTCAAAAAGAACTACAAGGGCAAAGTGATTTGAATCGTGTTCACCCCGATAGTCTGGAGGTAGCAAAAGGTTTGTTTGATCAATTGCGTGAAAATCCTGATGAAAAATTAACGGTACAACTTGAATACAAGACAAAAGACGGCAAGTATATTTGGTTGGAAGCTACAGGTACCAATTTTATGGCGAATCCGGCTATCCATGGTTTTATTCTCAACTCCCGCGATATCACAGAGCGCAGGTTAGCCGAACAAGAGCAACGTATGCGCAGTAAGATGCAAGCATTGTCAGAAAATTCGCTTGATATCATTACCCGCCTGGAGAATGATGCTATTTCCTACATCAACCCAACGATTGAAAATTATACCGGTAAATCGCCTGAACGATTCATTAACAAAAAGATAATGGAAGCAGACTTAGAGTCTGGGATTTTGGAGCAGTGGCTCTCTATTTTTGAACAAGTAAATTCAACAAATGACAAGATTTCAACCGAAATGGATTTTCCATCTGAAATGGGAAAACGAATAATGCAAGTAAACGCCATACCCGAGTATGATGACCTTGAAAACATCGAGTCAGTTCTCTTGGTGTCGCATGATATTACCGATCGAAAAGAAATCGAGCTTGAGATTCAAAATAAAAACAAGAAAATCAACGACTCTATCAATTATGCAAAACGTATACAGAACGCAATTTTGCCAAATACCAGATTAGTAAATAGGACATTGCCTGATTCTTTTGTACTCTATAAACCAAGAGATGTTGTAAGTGGAGACTTCCCGTGGTTTGTTCAGATTAAAGATGATTTGTTTATAGCTGCTGTAGATTGTACAGGTCATGGCGTTCCGGGAGCCCTCCTTTCTCTGATTGGCTATTTCCTGCTGAACGATATCGTGCGAAGCAGGAAAATCACTGATCCTGGAAAGATATTAGATCTGTTGGATGAAGGGGTAACTCAAACACTCCGCCAAGACCAGGAAGATTCCGCAACAAAAGATGGAATGGATATCGCACTTTGTCGCATCAATACAGAGACTAGGGTGGTTGAGTATGCTGGTGCTCACCGTCCCTTGTACATCATGAAGGGTGGTGTGATGGATGAAATAAAGGGAAATAAATTCCCTATTGGTGGCGGTATCTATAAAAATCAAACGAACTTTACGACTACCAAATTAGAACTTGGCAAGGGTGATTCTTTCTATTTTTGCTCCGATGGATTCCCTGACCAATTTGGCGGGCCGGAATCACGTAAATTCGGTCCAAAAAAGACAAGGGATATCATTGAAAGGGTTCACCGTGACCCAATGAGCGAAGCGGCCAAAATCTTTGATGCAGAATGGGAGGCCTGGAAAGGAGATCAAAAGCAAACGGATGACGTGTTGCTAATTGGAATTAAATTGTAGTATTTTTAGATTAAACGATAATTTCGAATCCAAACCCAAATACGATGAATTTTATCTATGACTTGCACCGGACAATGATGTCCCAAAAGCTAATCTTGGTGTATGATGGTGATTTCACCCAGGAAACAACCAAGTCCATATTGGCCATGGCAGAGCGCAATCTTGATTCTTCAGGAGAAGATTCAGGAATAAAACGCAAAGTGTTCAACGTAATGGTTGAGGCTCTTCAAAACATCGTTAAACATAGCAGTGAACAGGGTACGCAAGCTGGATCGCTGGTCAGTAGAAGCGCGATTTTCATGATCAGCAAAGACGACAAAAGGTACTGCGTATTAACTGGCAATCCTATTCTAAAAGGCAAGGCAGTGCTGTTGACCAGCAACCTCAACGAACTCAATAGCAAAGACAAAGACGGCCTCAAAGAGATGTATAAAGAAATCATCAAGAATACTCAGATATCCGAAAAAGGTGGTGCGGGCTTAGGGTTTGTTGACATGGCAAGAAAGTCGGGAGAAAAATTGGAGTTCACCTTTAGCGATATGGACGCAGAATATGACTTCTTCTGCCTAAAAGTTAATATCTCACGTGAAAAAGAATAATTAAAAAAATTAAAAAACGAACCAATCATGGAAATCTTAAATCTAAAAGGGACAGAAGATACACCCACTATCTTGTTGGATAAGAAAAACGGCATTTTCGAAATTAGTGGACGTTCGCTGCCAGAGGACTCAGCGGAGTTCTACACGCCAGTCATTGAGTGGATCAATGCCTACGCATCAGACCCTAATTCAAGCACAGAATTCGCAATAAAACTGGAATACTTTAACACGGCTTCATCAAAATTAATTTTGGATGTACTTTCGGCACTCGAAGAGGTAAAGGGCATCAAAGTTTTTTGGTATTTCCACGATGATGACGAAGATATGGAAGAGGCAGGCCAAGAGTTCTCGGAATTGGTTGAAATTCCCTTTGAGTTTAAAACATACTAAACCACAATCGGTTTATTTTTTACGTTCCTTTGAGTAATCAGAAAGGAAAAATATTTTTTAAGGAATGAGTGAAGAAATACTAAGGGCGCTTACCCAACTCTTTGCAATCATCACCAAACAAGACGGTGGTGTGACTGAAAACGAGCGTCAATTTGTAATTACTTTTTTTAGAACTGAACTCGACCAAGACTCGATTAAAGAGTACCTTGAGCTATATGACAATATCTCCGGATACAGCAAGCAAGGCTCAGGAGAGGACGAAAAAAACAAGCTCACTTCCGTTAGGGACTCCGTAAAAACCCTGGGGATCTGTAAGAAAATTAACAAGACCCTTACCCAAAAACAGAAGGTGGTGGTGTTGATTAAGCTGTTAGAACTTATTGGCTCTGACAAAAACTTTACACCTCAACGCATCGAAATTATCAACACCGTTTCGACTGTATTTAACATCGATCAGAAAGAATACAACCTCATTGAAAAATTCATTACAGCAGAACAAATTGAGGAGCTGAATTTTTCTGATATCCTTATTTTAAATGGCGGCACAGAGAAATCCGCAGAACTTCAAAAGCATACACACGGCCACATTGCGGGCAACCTGATTTTTATGCGGGTAAGCAGTGTGGAAATGTATTTCACAAAATACCTCGGTGAAGAACTAAATATACTCAATGGATTTATCATGCAGTCCAATCGGGTGTATTTGTTTTCGCATGGAAGCACCATTAAAACACAAGCAGGGGACGCGCTTTACTATAGTGATCTGGTGGCGCACTTCAATGAAGAAATTAAAACCACCAAGCTTTCTTTTAATGCAAACGTAGAAGAATTTAAGTTCCCCAACGGAGCCATTGGACTACGGGACGTATTGATTGCAGAGGGGCCTGGCAAGTTGATCGGCATCATGGGTGCTAGTGGAGCTGGAAAAACAACGCTTCTACTAACGCTCGCTGGCTTGGAAAAACCTTCCAAAGGTGAAATTTTAATAAACGGATTTGATATCCATAATGAGAAAGACAAGATCCAAGGTGTAATCGGATTTGTCTCGCAAGATGATCTGCTCATCGAAGAATTAACAGTCTACCAGAATCTGTATTACAATGCCAAACTATGCTTTGCAACTTTCACGGAGGCGCAACTGCATGAACGAGTGATGGAAACCCTCGAAAATCTGGGACTCGACCAGCGCAAAGACCTGACAGTAGGCAGTGTGCTCGATAAAAAAATAAGCGGTGGACAACGCAAACGCCTCAATATTGCATTGGAACTTATTCGAGAACCAGCGATACTTTTCTTGGACGAGCCAACTTCGGGGCTGTCATCTCGCGACTCGGAAAATGTTATAGATCTGTTGAAAGAACTTTCGCTGAAAGGGAAGCTAATTTTTGTCGTTATACACCAGCCATCTTCAGATATCTATAAGATGTTCGACAAGATGATCATTATGGATACCGGAGGCTATCCGGCCTATTATGGCGCCCCCGTTGAAGCGGTCAGTTACTTTAAGAAAGCGACCCATCAGGTGGATAGCAATCGCGGTCAATGCGAAACCTGTGGAAATGTAAACCCGGAACAGATCTTTAATATAATCGAGGCCAAAGTGGTGGATGAGTATGGTCAGCCCACCAACAAGCGCAAGGTTACTCCGCCCCAATGGCATGATAAGTACAAAGAACGATTCAAAATCAATCGTATTGAGGATGTAAAAGAAGAGCCACCCAGCACGCTCAATATCCCAAGTCGATTTAAACAAACCGCCATTTTCGCTACCCGCGATTTTCTATCAAAGCTTAGCAATAAACAATACCTGTTAATTAATTTACTGGAGGCGCCTTTGCTGGCAGCAATTCTGGCGTTTATCATTAAGTACAAAAGTGCACCGGGTGGCAAAGAGTACATATTTCGCTTCAACGATAATTTCCCGGCCTTCCTTCTGATGTCAATTATTGTAGCCCTCTTTATGGGCCTGACGGTCAGTGCCGAAGAAATTATCCGCGACCGAAAGATCTTGAAACGAGAATCGTTCTTAAATCTGAGTTGGAATAGTTATTTGATTTCTAAACTGGCCATTCTTTTCCTTCTATCGGCTATACAAACCTTAACATTCGTAATTATTGGAAATGTAATTCTGGAAATCCACGGGATGACTTTTGCGTTTTGGTTTGTGTTGTTCACCACATCCTGTTTGGCTAACGTTTTGGGTTTAAATATTTCATCTGCTTTCAACTCTGCGGTCACGGTTTATGTGATGATTCCGCTTTTGCTTATTCCTCAAATGATTTTGAGCGGACTACTTTTCAACTTTGACAAATTGAATGGAATCATTGCCACCAAGGGCAAAGTACCAGTGGTGGCCGATTTAATGACGTCTCGATGGGCCTACGAAGCCATGGCTACCTATCAATTCAAGAATAATGATTATGAAGCCACTCTATTTAAGTATGAAAAAGAAGAGGCAAAAGCAGATTTCAAAGCAGCCTATTTGGCCGATGAGTTAAAAAAACGGAATCTGTTTGTCTTGGAGAACTTCGAATCAAAAAATGATTCCCTCAAGAAATTGGTTACCATGAACCTTTCTATCATCGATGACAATTTGAAGAACGAACCGTTCCGCATAGGCTTCGAAAAAATCGATCTCTCTAACGCTCTTGACCCTAAAAATTATTCAAAGGTAGTGGGTGCCTTATTGAACAACTATTTTGAGGAGTACCGAAAATACTACCAGAAAATCTATAATGAAAATGTTTCTTTGATCGAAAAGAGAATGGCATTCGATGAGAAAAATGGTGTGAATATTAACCATGAAAAGAATAAGTACTACAATGAGAGTTTGGCTGACCTGGTCAAAAACATCACGACCAAAGAACGATTACTGGAATACAAAGGAAAATTGATTCAACAAATTAATCCCATCTTTCAGGAAGCAAATCCATCGAACGTGATGGATTACAGAACAGCCTTTTTCCTCCCCCAAAAGAATTTGGCGGGAATTAACGTGGATACCTATTGGTTTAATTTGCTGGTGATCTGGATGATGGCCCTGTTATTATATATAGCTTTGTACTTTGAATGGCTCAGAAGCCTGATTGATTTATTTGGGAAAGTGAATATCCCAAATAAAGTCACGATTCCCTTCAAAAGGAAGTAGATTTGGTAACGTAGGCTGAATTCTTAATTTTGTATAGATAATTTGATAAGTTATGAGAGTATTTTTGATTGCACTACTCGCCCTTTTTTTGACGGCTTGTGGCTCGGGCAAAAAGCCTGATGAACAAGCATTTCTAAACAGTCTGGATTCTGCCAAGAGTGGGCCAACAATAGATGAAGAGGTCATAAACAGCATCCTTCAACAGATACCAAGCCCGCTGGAGATTTCGGTTCTTTTAAAGGAATCGGGAACAAAGTACAATGCGGGCATGCTAAACACCCCTGATAATCTCTCAAAATATAACAGCAACTACAAAAAGGCGCTCAATTTGGGTGTTTTTGGTACTGATTTGGGATATACCAACATTTACGAACAGAATCAGGACGGCATTAAATACCTTTCATCGATCAAATCTCTGGCTGACGGTCTGAATATTGGGCAATTTTTTGATATTGAGACCATAGGAAGATTGGCGACAAACAGCAAAAATCTTGATTCTTTGTTGTTAATCACAACACAAAATTTTAATAGCATCAACCATTATTTGCAAACTCAGAGCCGTGCTAACCTAAGTGTTCTACTGCTTATTGGGGGATGGGTGGAGGCGATGCAGATTACCTGCCAGGTAGCTGCCAAAGACCTCAAGAATAAAGAGCTTCAAGAGAAAATAGGCGAACAGAAAATAATATTAGAACAAATCGTGCTTCTGCTTTCGTTCTATAAAGATGATGCAAATATGGCATCTTTATTGAATGACATGAACGAATTGAAGGTTGCCTTTGACAAAATCAATATTACCTATACGTACAAGGAGTCTACGATGGAAATCATTGATGGTGTTGCAGTTATCAAAGACAACAGTTCTACCACGATCAATGTCACCAACGAGGATATTGAGGCGATTAGAAACTTGACGAATTTGATCAGAAATAAAATAATTGGCTAATTTTACAGAACTATCTACCTATGAAAAAGGCATTTATCATAACATTATCGTTGCTCATCATGAGCGCTGGATCCATTGATTTAATTGGCCAGTGTAACCCTGACAATTTTGCGAACGCCTGTATCCCTAAGTTGGCATCTGGCTTTAACTTTTTGAAAAGTTATAAGGTAGATGGTGAAGGTGGTTCAAAAGAAAAAGTAGAATACAGCTACGTATTTACGAAAGGCACCCAATACATGATCAACCTTTGTGCAAATGGCGCAAACACAGACGGCATCGTAGTTACATTATTTGATTCTGGCCGTAATAAAGTTGCGTCCAGCAAAATCAACGGTCAATTTATATCTGCCATCGCTTATCCATGCAATGCTACAGGAATCTATTACATCCAATATACATTTGACGGTTCGGCCGGAAAATGTGGCGGAAGCGCGCTTGGATTTAAGCGATAAAACAGAATTTCATTAGAAAATGAACCTTGCTTACGGCAGGGTTTTTTTTTACCTTTTGATTAATGGAGCAACTCACAAGCACATTTAATTGCCAGGCGCGCTACTATAAGGTAGGTCGCATCGATGAATCTACCACACAAATTTGGTGGGTGCTTCATGGCTACGGTCAGTTAGCACAATATTTTGTTCAAAAATTTAAAGTTCTCAGTGAAAAGGGCATTTGTGTGATTGCTCCGGAGGGTTTGTCGAAATTTTATCTGTCTGGCAATGCGGGTCGCATTGGGGCAACCTGGATGACACGCGAAAATCGAATCGCTGAAATCGAAAATTATACCAACTACCTCGACTCCATCCTAGCCATAGAACGCTCTCCCTCCCACGTCAAAACTACCTTACTAGGCTTTTCTCAAGGTGCCGCGACTGCTGTACGATGGGTCATGAACGGCAAACTGGAATTCGACCGATTAGTTTTGTGGGCAGGCCTTTTTCCTCCTGATATGGATTTTGAGAAAGGAACCCACCTTCTACAAAACAAAGAAGTGATTGAAGTACTTGGGAAGCACGATGAATTTATCACCAAAGAAAAGATAGCCGAAATGCACGACCTAAACACTCGCCTGCACTTGAATCCTGCTATAATTGAATTTGAAGGGAAGCATGAATTGGATATGGGTGTTATAGAAAAGATTGCGTTTGGCTAGCCCTCCCTCTTCAATACAGTAGCACTGGCTTGTGCCGTTGGCAGCACCACCATGTCGGCAATCACCACATGAGAGGGCCTGGTAACGGCAAATAGAATAACATCTGCAATGTCTGCTGCGTAAAGGGGCGTTAAGCCCTGGTACACAGATTTTGCGCGCTCAGCATCTCCTTTAAATCGAACGAGAGAAAATTCTGTGTCCACCATACCCGGATGAATGCCGGTGACTTTTATCCCAAAGGGATTGAGATCCATGCGCATGCCGTTGGTGAGTGCGTCCACTGCAAATTTGCTGGCACAATACACATTCCCGTTTGGGTACACTTCTTTGCCGGCAATCGAGCCAATGTTGATGATATGGCCGGCCTTTCGTTCAATCATACCCGGTATGACTTGTTTAGACACATAGAGTAAGCCCTTTACGTTGATATCAATCATGGCGTCCCAGTCGTCCACATCTCCGGTTTGGATTGGTGCAAGCCCGTGTGCGTTGCCGGCATTGTTCACCAGCACATCAATACTTCTCCATTCCCCTGGCAGCGAGTCAATTGCTCGGACTGTTTGACTGCGGTCGCGCACATCAAAGCTCAGTGATACAACGTCTGTGTTAAGAGCAAGCTCGTCCTTCAATTTTTTCAATCGGTCGTTTCTTCGGCCGGTGAGGATAAGTTTGAAATTGTTTACCGAAAGTAGGCGAGCAGTGGCCTCTCCAATTCCTGAGGTGCCTCCGGTGATCAGTGCTATTCTTTTTGAATTCATTCTATTCTTCGAAATAATAAAACAGAAATATAAAAATACGGGATATCCCTACTATTGGAAGATGAGATAGACCCCAATCGTATTGGTGTTCAATCGGCTTAGTGGATCTTTATAGACACTTGCTTCATCGCCCAACATGTCAACGAGCCCTCTGGAGAATCGCAGCTCTGGTGAGAACTTGAACAACGGAAAATAAAAATCAAAACCAATACCTGCGTCCACACTCAAATTTCTCTTTAGAATGGGTATGGAACCAAACGAATTGCCAACATCATTTTTGCCAGACGCCTCGATAGCCGGAGTAAATCCACCTACCATGTACATACGTACATTGCCCCTGCGCATAGATTTAAACTTTACCAAAATTGGAAATTCAACCATGGTGGTTTCGATCAACTGAGATTGAGTGGTTCGGTTGGTGTAAAAATAAGTAAGCCGGTGAGAATAGAACCCGGCCTTGGGCATCAGCCGTAAATCGAAAAATTCGTTAAGCCGATAATTGACCAAAAAGCCCAATGAAAAACCGGGTATAAACTGGGGTTGCACAGAATGAATGGTATCAAATTTTTTTGTGACAAACTGTTCAGAATACTTTAATTCATAGGAGGTGGTGTGTATCCCTATTGAAAATCCATAACTGAATTTCCGTTCGTCATAGTTGGGATTATGCTGCCTCGCCCATCTAAACAACTGAGCCTGAGCAGTTGCCGAGCAACACAGTAAAATTACTGCGAACGCTACTTGACGCCCGAATAGAGACTGCTGATGCCAAATGTTAGCGCCTTGCATGATGTATTTTTATAACCTAACTCAGCTAAAATCGAAATAAAATCTTCCCCATCCGGAAAAGCCTTCACTGAATCCGGAAGGTAAGTATATGCTGCGGAATCTTTGGATAACACTTTCCCCACAGCCGGTGTAACAAGCTTAAAATAGAATTGATACAAAGGCTTAAAGTACCATGTGGTAGGCTTTGAGAACTCCAGAATGACCACCCTACCCCCTGGTTTTAAAACTCTCAACATCTCGGCTAATCCTTGCCTTAAATTTTCAAAGTTCCTCACTCCAAAGGCAACGATAATGGCATCGAACTTATTGCTATCAAAGGGCAGATTCTCGGAATCTCCGGTTCTCAATTCAATAACATGATCCAATTTCTTAGCCACCAGTTTCTTTCGTCCCACCTCCAACATGCCTTCAGAAATATCGACCCCGATGACTTGGGTGGGATTTAGTTTCATCGCATGGATGGCAAAATCCCCCGTGCCCGTAGCCACATCGAGAATTAATTTTGGGCTACTTTTTTCTAACAATTGAATGGCCTGCTTCCTCCAGCCAATGTCTATTCCAAAACTTAGAAAATGGTTTAAGAAATCATAGTTGCCACTGATGGTGTCGAACATTTTCGCCACCTGCTTCTTCTTACCGGATGGATCGTTCTTGTAGGGTACAACTTCCAATTTAATGCTGATTTGGTTTATGGAATTAGTAAAGTCTGCAAGCTAAGTTATTTCCCTAGCACTTTAAATTCCACCCTTCGGTTAAATTGACGGCCTTCTTCTTCGTCATCGTTGCTCGCCAAAGGTTTGGTTTCTCCGTATCCAACCGCTTTGATTCTTCTTGTGTCAACTCCTTTGGACGTTAAAAAGCTTTTCACCGCATTTGCTCTTCGCAGCGACAACCCCAAATTGAACTTGTTGTCACCAACGCTGTCGGTGTGCCCACCAATTTCCACTTGAAGACTGGTATTCTGCTTCATCATGGTCTCTAACTTGTTTAGCTCCGGATAAGATTCTGTTTTAAAGGTTGCTTTTTCAAAATCAAAATAGATGTTTCGCAAAATAGACACCACGCCAACCGACAACTTTCTCATTTCAACGGTCTTAGTAATAGTCTTTTCTTTTTCAGTTGCCCCCTCAATTTTTACGGTGAGGGTTTGAAACACATATCCTTCCTTCTCAACCGATACGCGATAGTCTTTGGTGGTTGTCGATACAATAGCAAATTTTGAAGAACCTCCTCCAAGATTCTCAACCCCAACCATTACATTGTCTTTCAGCCCTTGCATCCTCACCTTGGCATCCAACGGGCTTTTTGTTTCAGCATCCACCACGTTTACAACATATTGAATAGGGACAACTGCAGGCTTCGGCTCAGCTTTCGGTTTAACCTCGTCTACTACCGGTTTCTTTACAGGTTCTTCTTTGGGAGTCTCGATAACCGGCTCAGGTTCTTTTGCAGCAACCTGAGGTGTTTTCTTTTCGTCTGTAGATGGCTCGATCTTATAGATATCAGAATAGCCTAAGCCATCTGCACGCACAGAAGAATAATACCAACGCTTTCCATCTTTCGTTCCGGAAAAAAAGACGTCATCGTCAGGTGAATTGATTGGATATCCCAAATTCTCCGGATCACTCCACTCATTTTTTTCTTTATCCAACAAATTGGATTTAAAAATATCAAATCCACCCATTCCTTTTCTACCCCTGGAACTAAAATATAACGCCTTCCCATCATAATCGATAAATGGCCCATCTTCATCGTATTCTGTATTGATCGCTGACCCGAGGTTTTTTACGCGAGACCATTCACCACGGCTATCCTTTGAACAAACATAGATATCCGAACCACCAAAACCACCAGGTCTTTCGCTTGCGAAATAAAGCAAATCCCCATCTTTTGTTATTGAAATCGATGACTCCCTATAGGAGGAATTGATAACCCCAGGCAACGCTTCTAGCGAGCTCCAAGAGCCATCTTTCTTTCGCTCAGAAAAATAAATATCGCCCCCACCATCGTCTTTATACACAAATAGAGTGGTTCCATCGGGGGAAAAAGCAAGGCTAGAGTCAAAGAACTTAGTGTTTAAGGTAGGGCCTATGTTCTTTGCTTTCTGCCATGTAGTCCCGCTTCGGGTCGTTGTAAAAATATCCTCATAAGGTTTGTTATCCTCTGCCACATTTTCATACGTGTTCCCATCCCTTCTGCGGGTTGTAAAAACAATCTCGTCCTCGCTGGCATTTAGAATAGGCGCAAAATCTTCAAACTCAGAGTTGATCTCTCTACCAATATTTACAATCGAATAGGGCTTTGGATTTGCAACAAACTCCTTTCCGTTTTTACATTCGGTGATCCTTCTATCTACGTCCTTCATCTCCACCTTATCTTTGCCTTGATAATTTGGCTTTTTAGTCAATTTGTTTTTATAGCGGGTGTAAAAGTCGATGGCTTTGTCAAACTCCAATCCGTATTGATAACTCATCGCAATCCAGTACTCGATATCGAATCGATAGTCAGCATCCTGGCGGTAGACTCGCAAAAAGTATTTTACAGCTAGCTCCTTTCCAATGGTTTTTAAATACAATTCGCCTGCGCCAAAATTTGCCTTGATGAAGGTTGTATCTAAGTTGGCAGCAAGCACCATCTGATCTTTGGCGTCATCCTCGGCTTTGGTCTCAGCCAACGTGAGTTCCGCCTGAAGCATATACTCCTTTGCAAGTTCTTTATCTTGTTCCTGCTGACCGTATACGGATATGAGAAGACAAAAGAAGCAAGCCGAAAAAAATAGTACCCTTAAAAGGCTAGACATAACAAAAAAATGTTTTCTACGGTCAAAAAAAAACGCGACCTAGGAGGCAATTTAGTAAAATCCCAGCAAAAAAAAAGAGCCTGAATCAATCTATAACTAACACGTTTCTTACATTATTAGTATTTTGCGCTTAAATCAATACTTTAAGCGATGATCATCAAGTCGGCCGAGTTCGTTATCAGCAATACCGACTACCAAAAATGCCCCGAAACGACAAAGCCGGAGTTTGCCTTTATTGGGCGCTCCAACGTAGGCAAGTCCTCGTTGATCAACATGTTGGTTGAGCAAAAAAAACTGGCCAAGGTATCAGGTACCCCGGGTAAAACTCAGACAATCAATCATTTCATTATAAATCAAGAGTGGTTTCTGGTTGATCTGCCAGGCTATGGATACGCTAAATTGAGCAAAGAAGACCGCTGGAATTTTGGGAAAATGATTGAAAGCTACCTGGAAAACAGACAAAATCTTTTTTGCACTTTTATCCTTATTGACTCGCGACTTCCTCTGCAAAGTATTGACTTAGATTTTATCAACTGGATGGGTAAGCACGACCTACCCATTGCTTTAGTTCTGACAAAAACAGATAAACTCAAACAATCCGAATTAGGCAAATCCAAATTCAACATCGAATCGGCTCTCCTGAAATCTTGGGAAGAATTGCCCCCGGTCTTTATCACCTCTTCCGAAAAAAAATCTGGCAGGGATAAGCTACTCGGCTTTATTGAACAGGCCATCGCGAACGCGAACGAAATTGATTAGTTTTGCATCCTAATTTACAAATGCATGGAACTTAAGGATATCGCGTCTATCAGTGGAAAAAGTGGATTATTTAAGATTTTGAAGCCTGGCAAAGGCGGAGTCATTCTCGAATCACTGGATGAAGCAAAGACCAAATTGGTAGTAGGTGCGACCCAGCGGCTGTCTGTGTTAAGCGAGATATCGATTTATACCACCACCAGAGAGGGTACGGTGCAACTTCAGGAGGTTTTACAAAGCATCAATAAGAAATTGGGTAGCGAAATTGGGGTAACACCTGAATCAGATAACGCGAAATTGAAATCGTTTTTGAAGTCAGTGCTTCCCGAATTTGATGAAGATCGAGTCTATGTTTCAGACATCAAAAAACTGGTCAAATGGTATGGTATTTTGACACATGTCGCGCCTGAAGTCTTCGAGCAGTCTGTGTCAAAAGTCGAGAGCGAAAAGACGGCCTAGCTTGTAGAATCAGATTCCCTCGATCGCTTTTTCGACCATCCTTTTTGAGCCCACATAAAAAGGTGTTCGCTGGTGTAAGTCTTTGGGCTTTATCTCCATAATACGCCCCTTGCCGTCTGTTGCTTTTCCACCCGCCTGTTCTGCAATAAAAGCTAGCGCATTGCATTCGTACATCAGCCGGAGTTTGCCATTCACGTCTTTAGCCGTGGCGGGGTACACATAAATCCCTCCTTTCAATAGGTTTCGATGAAAATCGGCAACCAAAGAGCCGATGTATCTGGCGGTGTAGTTGTTGTCTTTGCAATATTGAATATACGACTTGACGCTTTGCGAAAATGAGTTGGCCGAGCCTTCGTTGATCGAATAGATTTTTCCGGTTTCTGGAATGGTCATATCCGGATGAGAAAGTACATATTCACCCAGCGTAGGCTCATAGGTAAATCCGTTCACTCCGTGACCAGTCGTATAGACGAGCATGGTAGACGATCCATAAAGAATGTAGCCAGCAGCAACTTGTTCATCACCTGTTTGCAAAATATCGGCATCGCTGATCGGGAGCCCTACTTCACTTTTCCTTCTGTAAATTGAAAAAATCGTACCAATAGATACGTTCACATCAATGTTTGATGAACCATCTAATGGGTCAATGGCGATGACATATTTTCCATCATTGCTTAAGTCCACAAACGACTCCGTTTCTTCTGAAATCAACGCGCAGACTTCTCCACCTTTCGTGAGAGCACGCGTAAACCGGATATTCGCCAACACATCAAGTTTCTGTTGCTGCTCCCCTGTTGAATTTTGTGAGCCCATCGATCCCATAATATCAATTAGACCCGCCTTGTTGATTTCTCGGTTTACGACTTTTGAAGCTAACGCGATATCGCGCAATAGCTGAGACAACTCGCCACTGGCATATTGGAATTGAAACTGATTATTCTTGATGAATCGATCGAGGGCGGTGCCAATCGGCAGTGCAATTCGGGAGGCTTCCATGATTGGATCTAGGATTTACGATTTTAGATTTACGATTTATAGTTTAGTCGGAACATCCCGCTAATTTTAGGCTCACAAATATAGTCTGCAATCGTTTGAAATAAAGTAAAAAGGATGAATATCTTTAAGTTTGGTGGGGCTTCGCTTAAGAATTCTGAGCGTATAAAGAATGTTGTGGACATTATCTCGTCTCATTCGAAGGATCCTTTACTCGTGGTCGTTTCGGCCATGGGCAAAACAACTGATGCCCTGGAAAAAATTGCTTCGTTGTCATCTGATCGCAAAGATTTTAAGAGGGAACTTGAAGAAATCAAAAACTACCATGTTACAATCTGCCGCGATCTATTTCAAGGAGATTACTTTGAGAACGAACTTAAAACGCAATTTTCTAATTTCAACAGCACTGCGCTCGCGCAAGGTGAAATTGACTTTGTCTATGACCAGATTGTCTCTTTTGGAGAATTGATCTCCTCTTCGATCTTAACTGCGTATTTAAAATACAGAAAATTCGAAGTGTCCTGGATAGACTCGCGACAGTACATTAAAACTGACAATACTTTTCGAGAAGGAAAAGTTGATTGGAATCTAACGCAGAAAAATATAGCGGCTCTAAAGCAAACTAAGGATCAACTCATCATCACCCAAGGATTTATTGGCTCTACGACCAGAAATGAAACAACCACACTCGGGCGCGAAGGTTCTGACTTTACAGCAGCCATTTACGGAAGCTGTCTCGGTGCCCAGTCTGTCACCATTTGGAAAGACGTGCCCGGTGTAATGAGTGCCGACCCCAGGCGCATACCCACTGCTCTAGTGTTTGATGAATTGCCCTACAAAGAGGCTGCCGAGATGACCTATTTTGGTGCGTCTGTCATACATCCCAAAACAATAAAGCCATTGGCCAATCGACAAATTCCGCTATTGGTAAAAAGCTTTATCGACCCCACTGTTGCCGGAACCAAAATTCATGAATGCCGTGTAGACCACCTGCCTCCACTGATCGTCTTCAAGGAAAATCAATGTCTGATCTCATGTAAAGTCACCGACTACACATTTGTTGACGAAACGCAGATGACGACCATTCTAAAAGCATTGTCGGATCTCAATCTAAAAATCAACGTCATGCAAAACTCCGCGATTTCGTTTTCGTTTTGCATCGATTATAGAGAAAGTAAAGTATTGAAACTCATTGATGTGTTGAGCAAACAATTTGAAGTATACTACAATGCCAACCTGACGTTAATCACGATCAAAAATTACGATGCCATTACTTCTTCCGCCTACCGAACGATGAAGGGAGTCATTTTGGAGCAATCGTCCAGATCCACTTTACAGGTGCTGGTGAAAATGTAGAACTACTTGGTAAGGCTTACAAGCAAGTTATCGATGGTGCGATCGAGAATTTGAAAAACTTCTTGAAAATCATCTTCTGTCCCGTAATAGGGATCGGGAACATTGCCCCTTTTGACGGGATCAAAATCACGTATTAGTTTGACTTTTGAGCGCTCTGCTTCCGATTGTGTATAGCTTAAAATAATCTCAAGGTTGCCTTTATCCATAGCGAAAATCCAATCAAAATCAGTAAGGTCTCTTTTTGAAAACTGCCGCCCCCTGTGAACTATTTCAACTCCGTTACTTTGAGCGTTTTTGAAGGTTCTCGGGTCTGGACTATCCCCAATATGGTAATTCGCAGTACCGCAAGAATCAGCAAAAAGGGTATTAGACAGTCCCATTTTCTGGGCTTTTGCTTTGAAAATAGCTTCAGCGAGTGGCGATCGACAGATATTGCCCAGGCAAACAAAAAGTACTTTCATGATTCTTCATTTCTGATTCAAAAATAATGGCTAAAAAAGGTTACATCGAATGTTAGGCCAGTATTTATTGCCGCATAGTACATATAGTTTATCACCTTTTGGTTAAGTCTGGCCCCTTCAAACGAGAAGGGGCTTTTCTTTTTGTAGGATTCATTAGATTTGATACTTCTAATAAAGAACCTATGGATTTCATCAAAGTAACTGAACAAAAAGAACCCTTTGTGGCATTGGTTGAATTAAACCGACCGAAAGAACTCAATGCATTAAATCACCAGCTGATGAGTGAATTGCTGGTCGCGTTCCAACAACTGGATAAGAATGATCAGGTGCGCGTAATTGTCTTAACCGGAAACGAAAAAGCTTTTGCGGCAGGTGCCGACATTAAGGAGATGGCCGAGAAAACTGCCATTGAAATGCAACTGATGGATCGATTCGCAACATGGGATCAAATACGAAAGACAAGAAAGCCTATCATTGCAGCGGTTAGTGGATTTGCGCTAGGTGGAGGCTGCGAACTTACTATGATGTGCGATATGATCATTGCGTCTGAAACGGCCAAGTTTGGTCAGCCTGAAATTAAAATTGGTACCATCCCGGGAGCGGGTGGCACACAGCGATTGACAAAAGCCTTGGGAAAAGCGAAAGCGATGGAACTCATTTTGTCTGGCCGATTTTTATCGGCTGATGAGGCCCACTTTTATGGACTGGTGAACAAAGTTGTTCCCGTAGAAATGTATTTGTATGAAGCCCTGCAGCTAGCCAAAGAAATTGCGCAGATGTCGCCCATTGCTGTGCAACTGGCTAAAGAAGCGAT
The DNA here is from genome assembly GCA_021299455.1 of Flammeovirgaceae bacterium. Lineage (GTDB taxonomy): Bacteria > Bacteroidota > Bacteroidia > Cytophagales > Cyclobacteriaceae > ELB16-189. Next base: position 30,107 of record JAJTGQ010000041.1, read on the forward strand.
CAACCGATCCTTTGAAACACAGCTGGATGAAGGACTGGCTTTTGAGCGAAAAAATTTCTACTTGACTTTTGCCTCTGAAGACCAGAAAGAAGGCATGAAGGCATTTGTAGAGAAGAGAAAGCCGGAGTATAAAGGCAAGTAAATCAATAAAAAAGATCGGGTGTTGCCCGATCTTTCTTAGTAAAGCAAGACCAAAATTACCTTACATTAAATCCAAACCCGACCGTCAATGCGTTGTATTTTTGGAAAGTATAGTCACCATGGAACGTGAGGTTGAATAATTTCAACCGCATACCTGCTGTCAAGCGTGGGCCTGAGTTGCTAACGCTAAAATCGACTGGACCTTTAATTGTTTTCCCTGAGTTGTTAATCGCATAGGTGCCTTTCATAACCAGAGAAGCAATCGTGAAGTTATACCCAAGGCCACCATAAAAAGTTAATACAGAGAGCTTTTTAGAAATCAAAGCTTGCACAGTAGTAGCGGTTGTTTCAAAATTTGCTTTTTGATCTGGCCTATTTGAATCCAAACCCACATCTAATTTAACATTTGTATAGCCTACAAAAACAGATAAGTCGAATGGCAATCTCTTTATACTCGGAATATGCTGCTTAATATCACGCATCAATCCAAAACCAAGCATGCTTGCGCTGCCATTAACTCCTACTTTCGTGCTTGGGTAGAAGCGGAATTTTAAATCCGTTCCCTTTGGCAATCCTATTCCCAATTGCACCTTTGCGACTGGAATAAACGTACCGACTTCTTTGGCAAAATCAAGGCCTGGAGCTCCTTGTATGTTTTGGCCCGGCATTGGCAAGATCGGCCCATTAGGAGGAGGCAAAGGGTCTTCTAATTGATATACTGGCACTGTTACCGAACCAAAAACGGTGGGAGCATCAACAAAAGTAGTGGCTGACGGAGATACATTTACTTGCACGTTCGTCATTTGACTATTCTCAACTTTGTGCGTTAGGTCAGAACTTGGAAAATAAATGGCTGAGGCAGTAACGGTTAAATCAAAACCAATCAACTTATATGGCTTGGCTGTATTGTACCATGCTTGTGCAAATCCAGCACCCTTGGTATTAAGTGCAGGAGAAATGTAACCTTTCACCAAATCGTTGGCGTCTTGCCCACTTCCTTTTATAAGATTTTATAGATCTTGTGAAAACGACAATTGAGTGGCACTAAAGATGATAAAAGCAGTTAGGATTCGCTTTATAAGTAAATTAGGTTTAATTTAAAATAAGTCAATTTTTAGGAATTAATTTGTACTTGCAATCCAAATGAGTCGGCTACTGTATAGTTTTTCCATCCATCTTTTAGCCGGCATCTATCGGATCGCCAGTCTTTTCAATCCGAAGGCAAGGCAATTCGTAAGCGGAAGGAAGCGGCTTTTTCTAAAATTGAAACAAACATTTACCAACAAGCATCAACGATGGGTTTGGGTTCACTGCGCTTCTTTGGGCGAATTTGAACAAGGCCGACCCGTGATGGAGTCGCTGAAGAAAAATTCTCCGGATGTAAAAATATTGCTCACATTTTTCTCTCCGTCTGGTTATGAAAACAAGAAAAACTATTTTGGAGCTGACGCCATCTTCTACCTACCCTGGGATACGGCTTCAAATGCCAAAAGGTTTGTTGAAACTGTTAACCCGGTCTTAGCTATTTTTATTAAATACGAGTTTTGGTATAGCTATTCGGAGGCCCTCAAGAAAAAATCTATTCCACTTATTTCCGTATCCTGCATCCTTCGGCCAACTCAAGCTTTTTTCAAATGGTATGGAGGCATCTTTCGAAAAACACTTCGGAATTTTGATTTCTTCTTTGCGCAGAATAAGGAAACGGTGGATCTGTTGGCGAGCCTAAACCTTCAGTCTACGCTGACCGGGGATACTCGTTTTGATCGCGTGTTTGAGATCACAAAAAGCAATGACGAAATAGAAATTGCCAAGCAGTTTAAGGGCGATCAAAAACTACTTGTGGCAGGAAGTTGTTGGGCCGAGGACATGGATGTGTTGTATCCTTTTATTAACCTAAATGGCTACCAACTTAAATTCATTATCGCTCCCCACGAAATATCAGAAAGCTTTATTACAAAGATTGAAACGTCATTATCTGTAAAATCCGTTCGTTACTCGAGGGCTAAGGGGGACCTTTCTGACGTTACCGTGCTGATTGTCGATAATATTGGGTTGCTTTCCAAGCTTTATAGATATGGAGAGTTTGCCTATGTCGGTGGTGCATTTGGCGATGGCCTACATAATATACTAGAAGCAGCTTGTTATGGAGTTCCCCTCTTTTTTGGAAATAAGAATTACAAAAAGTATCAGGAAGCAAACGACTTGATTGTGAGAGGCGGTGCTTTTGAAATAGGTGGTTACTCAGAGTTCAAGTCAAAATACGAAATGCTTCACAACCATCCTGAAAACTTTCTGTTGGCCTGCGAAGTCACGAGATCTTATGTTAAAGAGAATTTAGGCGCCACTCAAAAGATAATGGATTATTGTTCAACCATCCTTCGCGAAAAATGAAAGGATTGGTTTTAAAATCTACAGGCTCCTGGTATGAGGTATTGGGAGAAGATAACATCCGAATCATGTGTCGGATGAGAGGAAAAATCCGGTTGGATGAAATCAAAGAGACCAATCCGGTGGCCGTAGGTGATTACGTGCAATTTGAAAAAGAAGACATCAATGGGGCAATCTATGAAATCCTGCCTCGCAAGAATCACCTCCTCCGCCAATCTGTAAAGAAAGCGAGTCACGCTCATGTGTTGGCGGCCAACGTGGATCAGGTCTTGCTCATTGCAACGCTGAAACAACCACGTACGTCTTTGGGTTTCATTGATCGTTTTCTCGTTTCTGCTGAAGCTTTTCGTATTCCGCAAATTATCCTTTTCAACAAGTCTGACCTTTTGAACGAAGAGGAGAAAGAAAAACAACAAGAACTACTTACGCTGTATCGTTCACTGAATGTGATCTCCCAATCTTTATCTGCACAAGAAGACAACTTGACTTTTTTGATGTCGCTGCTCAAAAACAAGGTAACCCTCGTAGCAGGTCATTCCGGAGTGGGCAAGTCTACACTATTAAACCGTCTTTCACCAAACCTGCAACAAACCACTAACGAGATTTCAGAGTTTTCAAACAAGGGCACACACACCACCACTTTTGCAGAAATGTTTTTGCTGGATGAGAATACTTTTATTATTGATACACCTGGCATAAAAGAATGGGGGTTGGTACAAATGGAACCACAAGAAATTTCAGACTATTTTCCTGAGATGAGGGAGCTTCGACATCAGTGCAAATTTGGGTCAAAGTGCTTGCATTTGACGGAGCCCGCTTGTGCTGTATTAAAAGAAGTGGAAAAAGGAACCATCAGACGCAGCCGCTATGATAACTACGTGAGCATGGTGCTGGGCGAAGATAATCGAAAATAGAGTCGAACAAATTTGACGGCCAAACTGAAATCACCCAATTTGACTGACAAGAGAAATTCATAACGTATGCGTTTTTTCAACTCTTCTTCTTCGTCAATTGTCTTATTCATCTTTTTTATTTTTTCACAAACACGAAATGTTGACGCTCGTTGAGGATCTCCCCTTCTAAATTGTTTCCGCGACATGGATTGACTAACCAACCTCCTTTTTACAAGTGGCTTAGGTGTGTAGCAAAAGTGAAAATCGCGAGCGGCCCGCACCAAAAAATCAAAATCTTCGAAAGCCAGAGAATCATCATAGCCTCCCAAGCGATCAATCACTGACTTTCTGAACAGCATTGTAGGTGGACAAATAAAATAACGTCTCACAATATCTTTGTAGACATCCCCTTGGGGTATGGACTGATGGGGATATTTTTCAGAGTGAAAACCCAAGAAACGTCCGTCTTCAGCGATGATCTCCGCATCAGAGAAGTTGACGCCAAATTTCGCGCCCGCTTTTACAAGGGCACTTACACCCTCCTCCACGCGAGTCGGCATAAGCAAATCATCTGCGGCAAGATCTACTATAAATTCACCGGTGGCATGGCTCAATGCTTTGTTCAGCGATTTGGTGTAGCCTTGATTGGTTTCGTTGATGAGGAACACCACAGATGCTTTGTCCCCGAGAAACCGAGTGATCGTTTGTGCGCTACCATCGGAACTTCCATCATCCAAAACAATTAATTGAATAAAAGGGTAGGTTTGATTGAATACCGATTGGATCGCCTCCTCAACAAATTTTTTTTGATTGTAACTTAAACAAAGAACAGAGACAAGAGGATTATTGATCATCCCATTTATTATTGCCTGTCATTGAAATCGTCAATAAGGTATTCCTATCTTTTTGTAGATGAAGTGCATCAGCCAGGCGGGGCCTATCATCAAGAATTGCACGTCTTTGAAAAATGACGGTTTCTTACCCTCTACCTTATGTCCATAAAATTGTCCGATCCACGCAGCAACAAAAATGCCAAGACTTACTAACCAAAGCGGAGCGATATTTAGGAGAACAAGTTGGTTGATGAAGAAAAGGCAGGCCAACGCGAATAAAAACATTCCGATTGTCAATGGGATAGAAAGTGTGATGTAGTAGATCAAGGCCAAGGCCAAGACAACTGCAGCCCAATTGGCATACATACTTCCTTCGCCAAATGCTGAGCTTAAAACACCACTGGGTATCGAGGCGATCAATCCCATCAGGCTAAAAAAAATCAACGGCACACAAATCCAATGAATCAATTTATTGGTGGGATTCTGATGACTTACGCCATACTCCGAAAGAAGGTTATCTATTTTTCTCATAAAATAACTATTTACAAACCAAAGCTAAAGCAAATTAGAAAATTCTCAAGCTTTTGTTTTCACTTTGCTCCATTCTTTGAATTGCCAATGGACAATTGCGGTTGTCAAATGATTGCCCTTCACATCATGCACCTTCACTTCACAAGGCACGACCACCGCATCTTGCGTTTTCAGGGGAGCGGCTATTTTTTCATCTATCCACTCTTTGGAAATGACAAACTCTGCGGTTGCGTCCATTTTCCCTTGATACAAATAGTTGACCTCTAATCTTTGCAAGATCATTCGATATTTTTTTTGACCCAAGGCATTCAACAACAAGAATCCGGTCGCAAACTCAGAAATAGTGGCTAACCCACACGCATGCAAGCCTTTGATATGATTGAAGTTGCTTCTTTTGTAGGGCATCAATGTCTTTAACCGGAAGTCATCAATTTCCACAACTCGAAAACCGTGCGGCTTGTTAAAGGGTACCATCCGATACAGGCCCCAGTTTAATAGCTTTAAATAAAATGGAGAATGCTTTGCTTTTTCAAGTATTTTGGCGGTATCGAACATAAATCGTGTTTAAGGTGAAAAGTTATGAATAAAAAAGTTGTCATACCGACAGAACGTAAATCCCCCCTGTTAGAACTTCAACACTTATTCTTACCTTGACCGCCTAAAGTGACCCCATGACGAAACCTAGCAAGCCAACGCTACTTCACGCTTTCATCCCGATAGTTACACTTATTATTCTCTTGGCCATCAATGTCATCATCTTTGGGTCCGAGGCAACGGATGGACCCAATCAAATCGCATTGGTATTGGCCGCCTCGGTGGCAGGCTTAATCTCATGGAGGTTGGGTCATTCATGGGAAGAAATTGAAATAAGTATCGTAAAAAGTATCAGTTCTGCCATGGGCGCTATGCTCATTTTGTTAGTGATCGGTTCGCTCTCTGGCACGTGGCTGCTAAGCGGCATTGTTCCTGCCATGATTTATTATGGACTCAAGATCATGAACCCCACCTTTTTCTTATTTGCGGCCTGCGTGGTTTGCTGCATCGTTTCATTGGCCACCGGCAGCTCATGGTCAACGATTGCCACAGTGGGGATCGCTTTACTCGGCATTGGTAAGACACTGGGCATTCACGAAGGGGTTATTGCCGGAGCGTTGATTTCGGGTGCCTACTTTGGTGATAAAATGTCACCGCTATCGGATACCACCAACTTGGCTCCGGCAATGGCGGGTACGGATTTGTTTACTCATATCCGTTATATGGTCATCACAACGGTACCCACGCTCACCATCACACTGATCATTTTTTTTGTTTGGGGTTTTACGCTAGATACCGCGGGAGTCGTAAATACAGATGCCGTATTAACTTCTATCGATAATGCTTTCAACCTAAATCCTATTCTATTTTTAGTGCCAGCACTCGTGTTGTTCATGATCGTTCGCAAAGTACCAGCTATTCCGGCACTTCTTGTCGGCTCTATTTTAGGTGGAATTTTCGCCATTATTTTTCAACCGCAAATAATCGCTCAAGTTTCAGGAATCACGGACGACCCAATAAAATCAGCCTTTGTAGCCGTGATGAAATCGTTAGCTCTTTCTACAAGTATTCAGACTGACAATGCGATGATTAATAAACTGCTTTCATCCGGTGGCATGGCAGGCATGTTAAACACCATATGGTTGATTTTGGGTGCCATGATCTTTGGTGGTGTAATGGAGTCATGTGGATTGTTGAGACGGATTGTAGAAGAAATAATAAAGTGGGCTCATTCCACTGGATCTCTGGTTGCCTCGACAGCTGTCACTAGCATTTTCTTCAACATAACAGCCGGTGACCAGTATATGGCCATAGCTGTTCCTGGTAGAATGTTCGCAGACACTTATCGCAAGCGCGGCTACAAACCCGAATTGCTAAGCAGAACACTGGAAGATGCAGGCACCGTGACCTCTGTATTAGTCCCCTGGAACACCTGCGGTGCCACGCAGTCAAAAGTGCTGGGTATTTCTACGTGGGCCTATGCACCTTACTGTTTCTTTTGCATTATCAGCCCAATCATGACAGTGCTAATGGCCTATTTGAATTATAAAATCCACAGGTTGGATGACGCACCTACCGAATAAAATAACCATTACCCACGAGGAGATCAACGACCTCCCACTGGGCGCTTTTGAAGGAAAGGTGGCTGTTATCGACAGTCGCGAAAAAATCGAAAAAGCATTTGCGGAAATCAGCAAACATAAGATAGTAGGTTTTGACACGGAAACGAAGCCCGTTTTTGTAAGTGGCCACTCCAATAAAGTGGCGTTGTTACAAGTGGCTCTTCCCGAAAAAGTCTACCTGATCAGACTGAATAAAACTGGGCTGACCCAACCCATCATTCATTTCCTCGAGAATGAATCAATTCTAAAAGCAGGTGTCGCGTTACGCGATGATATCAAGGGACTTCAAAAACTACATCACTACCATCCTGCCGGATTTGTTGAACTCGCTCACCTCAGCAAAGAGGCTGGCCTTGAGGTGGAAAGCGTAAAAAAATTAACCGCCCTTTTGTTGGGCTTTCGAATTTCCAAAAGTGCTCAGACTAGCAATTGGGAGGCCGACACTCTCAACGAAAAACAAATCAGCTATGCCGCCACGGATGCGTGGGTGTGCCTGGAAATTTTTAAAAAACTCCACAAGAAATAGAACAAAAAATCAAAAAAAGTAGTCGGTACATCTCACATTTTTGACAACTCAGCCTAGCCATAGAACAGCCCAGCAATTGGCTTTCATTCGCGACAAGTCATCGATGGATGTAAGTTCAGTTCTTTTCAGCCTTTTGTTAGAGCTCTTCGTTCTGTTTTAGAACAAAGATTAAACATCTTAGCAATCATGTAACAAATAACGTAACCATTACGTCTCCGCTGTAATTTTAAAAGCACTTGAGATACTTATCTGCACAAAACTACATGAGACTATCTGCTTTTGTTGTTATTCTACTTTTCATCAAGTTCTCTGCCACAAGCCAGTCTATTTCTGGAAGGGTAATAGATAGCTTAAAAAACGAAGCCATTGCGTTCGCAAATATCTCACTGTCAGATGGAATCAGAGGAACAACTTCAGACATTGAGGGGAACTTTACCTTACGTATACCTGATGACTATAATGGCATGATCTTAATCTCTCATGTAAGCTACCAGCGCGTTAGTCTACCGGTCAACTATTTTAAGAAATCAAAAACAATTCGGCTTAAGCCTAGTGAAACGGTATTAAGTGAACTTACTTTTTTTGCTGAAGAAAATCCGGCTTTTCGGATTATTCGACAAGCCATAAAAAATAAATCACTCCACAACCCTGATAACTTAAAGAGCTATCAATACTACTCTTACAACAAATTCATCTTTCGCCCCACTGAAATGAGTGAGAAGTATAAGCGAAAATCGGATAGTCTTAGAAATACAAGCTCTACCAAAACAAAAACTCAAAAAGACCTATTGAAATGGGACAGCCTTACAAGCAGGATGTACTTTTTCATGACTGAGTCCGTAACTGAAAAAAAGGTAATGAACCCAAGTCGCCAAAAAGAAAAACTCATCGGTTTTAAAGCTTCAGGATTTAAAAGCCCTCTTTTTGCGAATGTGGCCACAGACTACCAGCCTTTTTCATTCTATAACGATAAAATATCATTGTTGGGAAAAGATTTTCTAAGCCCGATTAGCAAAAACTCAGAAGACCGCTACGATTTCTACCTAACTGATACCACTTTTTTTGAGAATGATACCGTATATGTGATTCAATATGAACCGAGAAAAGGCAAATTGATCACAGGATTGAAGGGTATGGTTTCAATTAGCACCAACGGCTATGCAATAAAAAACATCATCGCGTCATCATCAGATTCATTAGCACTTACGGGAATTCGTATCCAACAAAACTATGAACGAATTAACGGAAAGTGGTTTCCCGTGCAACTTAACACGGATATAGATTTTTACAATTTTGGCGGATATGGAAGCCACATCGTTGCACAACATCGCAGCTTCTTGAAAGATATTCAAATCAATTTGCCGTTAGTTAAGTCTGAGTTTGGCGATATCAAAGTGGACTTATCGCCACCTTCAACTGAAGTCAATCTTGCAAACCTGGAAAAATACCGAGCTGCGCCATTGGATGCCAAAGAAAACAAGACCTACGTGATGATTGACTCGGTCATGAAAAAGTTTAGTTGGTTTGACAAAGGAATGGAAGCACTTGCCACCGCCTCGATTCCAATAGGTCCATTCGAATTAGACCTAACCCGCTTAATGCATATCAACGGATATGAAGGCTTTCGCTTGGGAGCTGGCATTTACACCAGCAATCGTTTCTCAAAGTGGATCCGAGTTGGTGGATATGCAGCATACGGATTTAAAGATGAACAATGGAAATATGGCGGTGAATTGCGTTTCAATATAAACCCAAACAAAGATTTCTTCGTTTCACTGCAATACGCTAGAGACATCTACGAAACAGGGTATTCTAATACCAACATGCAGCGCGATTTTACAAATCCCTATGCCGGCCTCCGTAGGCTGGTGAGTTCGCAATACGATCACATTGAATCGTTCCGTGGTGAGCTATCACACCGATTATTACCTCGAATACATGCCAGTGGGTTTATTTCAAAAAACGACATTCGTCCAAGCTACAACTATTCTTTGCAGCTTAATGGCGAAGCCCTTTCTATCTTTAGTATTGCCGAAATCGGAGCCACCGTTCGCTATGCGGGTAGTGAAAACTTCATGCAGCTCGCAGGAAAAAAAGTACTACTTGGGCGTGAGTGGCCTATGGTTTCTGTTTCTTATGCACGCAGCGTTAATTTGTTTGACGCCCAGAATTTTCAATATCAACGTATTGATTTTTCCTCGCGATTTCAATTCAAATATAGACCAAAAGGTAAAACGCGTTTATCGGTTCACGCGGGCTTGGTCGATGGAATTGCACCTTATGGCAAATTGTACAATGGCCGGGGTGCAAAAGAGGTAGATAATATTTTTGTAGATGAGTTTTTTCAAACCATGGGTTTATATGAATTTGCCACCTCTCAATATGGGTCTGTTTTCTTTAACCACAATTTTGGCAATGTCCTTTTAAATTCGCGCTACAGTAAGCCCGAATGGCTCATCTACCATAGCGCAGGTATTGGTACGTTAGCAAATGCGAGTGCGCATGCAAGCACGTCCGTTTCGCTTCAACCATTTGACAAAGGTTTTTTTGAAACAGGCACCGGTTTCAACAACTTATTACGATTTAAATATGCCGATATCGCTTATTTGGGTTTGGGTGCTGCCGTTTTTTACCGGCACGGGGCTTACCAGTTTGTAAAAACTTCAGAGAACTTGTTTTTTAGAGTCTCCTTTTCATTCTCATTTTAGAAATACCATGTATTAATCCCTATTTTTATCCATGCTATCCATCTCGTATTTTCTCCTTTGCTAACAAAACCCCACAAATTTTTACTATGCAACTCATCATCCAAAATCTCAACAAAACCTACTCCAACGGAGTACAAGCGCTAAAAGATATCAATTTAACCATTAACCAAGGCATGTTTGGTTTGCTTGGCCCCAATGGCGCAGGCAAATCTTCGCTAATGCGAACCATCGCCACGCTTCAAGAGGCAGACAGCGGTTCGATTCAACTAGGCGACATCAACGTACTCACTCAGAAGGAAGAGGTGCGGAAAACGTTAGGCTACTTGCCACAGGAGTTTGGGGTCTATCCAAAAGTAGATGCCGTGACCTTGTTGGATCACTTAGCGGTTTTGAAAGGTATTGTGGATAAGAAAGAAAGGAAAGCCGTAGTAGAAGCTCTCTTGCACAAAACGAACTTATGGGCAGCCAAAGACAAAAATCTGGGTGGTTACTCAGGCGGTATGAAACAACGATTTGGTATAGCACAAGCGTTGCTGGCTAACCCAAAACTAATCATTGTAGACGAACCAACAGCTGGATTGGATCCGGCTGAGCGAAATCGTTTTTTGAATTTGCTTTCTGAACTGGGAGAAAATACCATCGTTATTCTTTCCACACACATCGTGGAAGATGTAAAGGAGCTTTGTACCGATATGGCCATTATAAACAAAGGGCAAGTTTTGTACAAAGGAAGTCCACTGGATGCTATTGCTGAAGTACAGGGTAAAGTGTGGAGTAAGCGAATTGCAAAAGCAGAACTGGAAGACTATCGAAAAAATTTCAATATGATTTCGGAGCGCTTGATTGCTGGCCGGCCCGAGATCACCGTGTTGAGTGATGTTCAGCCTGATTCGACCTTTGAAAAGATGCAAGCCGACTTAGAAGATGTTTACTTCTCACATGTGTTCGGTTCAAATGCCACTGAAAAAATAGTAGCCTAACCCAATACTGCTATGCTAAAAGAGATATTTTTATTCGAGTTGAGCTACCGTAAGAATCGAGCGGCCAACTATATTTATTTTGCCATCATCTTCCTCATTGCCTTTGGGGTAGTAGCGAGCCCTATTGTTAGTGTAAGTGGAGCTTCCGGCCAAATCAAAGCCAACTCACCATACGCGATTGCTAACATTACCAATGCAATGATATTTTCATTTATGATGATTACATCGGCCATCATGGGTGTTGCTATAGTGCGAGACTTTGATCACAACATGGAAGCACTGCTGTTTAGCACGCCCATGAAAAAGGTTCATTATCTGCTTGGGCGATTTGGAGGATCGTTTTTGGTACTGCTACTTATATTCAGTGGTATTTGGATGGGGTTAATGACCGGGTTTGCTGTAGGTAAATATGTGCCCTGGGAAGTAGATTGGAAAACGAAAGAGATACTTCCGTTTAATGCATGGGCTTATTTTCAACCCTTCCTGTATTATGGTGTAAGCAATTTGTTTATCATGGGTTCACTGTTCTTTATGGCAGGTGCGCTCGGCAGGAAAACAATTGTTATTTATACCCAAGGAATTATTCTTTTAGTGCTGTATAGCATTGCTGCCTCTTTTTTGGCAGACGTTGAGTGGAAAGAAACAGCAGCCTTGCTTGACCCTTTTGGTTCACAAACATTTGACTATGTCACTCGCTATTGGACTCCGGCTGAAAAGAATACGAAGCTTGTCCCACTGGAAGGCATCATGTTATACAATCGTCTGATTTGGGTTGGTTTTGGTGCACTCGCTTTAGTGGCCACCTACTATGGTTTCTCTTTTAATGTAGTTCGTAACTCTCTGATCAAAAGAAAACCATCCACTGTAAAGGACAAACCTAAGAAAACAGATGTGCAAATTCCCGTGGTGCATCAAGTAATCAACTGGAGTACCTACGTCAAGCAATTCATTAGGTTATCTATTTTCAATTTTAAGATTGTGATAAAAGAAATTCCATTCTTGGCAATTCTACTGACGGGTATGTTGCTATTAGTGGTGAATGCATTTAACATGAACCAATTGTATGGAACAAGTTCCTACCCTACCACTTATTCTATACTTGGGTTGCTAGATGGCTTTACGTTGTTCTTTATCATCATCGCCATTTTTTATTCAGGTGAATTGGTGTGGAAAGAACGTGCAGTAAATTTTAATTTAATCATCGATGCGATGCCGATGCCGAGTTTTGTTAGTCTGTTAGCAAAATTTATGGGGATGGTATTCATCTATCTCATCATGCTTTTTGTCTTGATCATTTGTGGTGTGATCATACAGGCATCATATGGTTATTTCAAATTTGAGCTTCCTATTTACTTTAGCACACTTTACACCAGTACGTTAACCCTTCTTGTTCTTTATACACTTTTGGCAATTTTCATTCAGGTACTTGTTAACAATAAGTTTTTGGGCTTTGCGCTTTGCATCTTGTTTTTTATTGTACGCGGTGTGATGGGTGAACTTGGACTGGAGCATAACTTATGGCGATTTGCAAGTGGAACGCTTGGAACGTTCTCGGACATGAATGTGTATGGCCACTACGTGCCTCCTTTTTCATGGTTTAAGGTGTATTGGTTTGCATTGGCAATGTTTCTTTTTTCCATTGCTGTTATTTTTTCTGTAAGAGGTTCGGAAGCAGTCATGAAAATGCGTTGGAAAACCGGGAAACTTCGCCTAAACCGTTCTTTTCTTGTATTCTCGTTTTCGGTACTAGCTATATTTATTTTTTCGGGTTTTTACATTTACTACAACACATCCATCGTCAACAAATTTGTGAAATCGGATGACCAGGAAGACCTGCAAGAAGAATACGAACAAAAATTGAAGAAATATGATTTCGTTCCACAGCCGCGGATCATTGATACTAAACTCAAAGTTGACATCTATCCTTACTCGCGCGATTTCGAGGCCGAAGGTTACTATTGGCTAAAAAATAAAACAGACCAACCCATTTCGGACATTCACATCCAACATAGCATTGACAATCAATTAATCATCAACTATGTGAAGTTCAATCGAGAGGCGAAAGTGAAGGAAAATCCGGAACAATTCCGCTATTACGTCTATGAACTGGCGAGCCCACTCAATCCAGGTGACAGTATTCAAATGAATTTCAAAGTGACATTCGATACAAAAGGATTTGAACAAGGAGCCAGCAATACCAATGTGGTTTTCAACGGTACCTTCTTCAATAATACCGCCTTCTTTCCAACCCTGGGCTACAACAGCGACTTCGAATTGGGAGATGATGACGAACGCAAAAAACGGAAGCTGAAAGAGAAGGAACGCATGATGGAGCGCAACGACCCGCGAGGATTAGCGCAAAGTTTGTTTGGCGATGATGCCGATCATATTCGTTTTGAAATGCAGATCAGTACCGAAGGAGATCAGATCGCCATAGCGCCCGGCTATCTGCAAAAAGAATGGAAAGAAAATGGGCGGAACTATTTCTCCTACAAAATGGATGCCCCCATGTGTAACTTCTACTCGGTTGTTTCGGCTCGCTACGCCATCAAACGTGACAAGTGGAATGATATCAACTTAGAAATCTATTATCATCCGGGTCACGAATACAACCTGGATAAAATGATGGAGGGAATGAAAGATGCATTAGCTTATTATTCCAAAAACTTTGCTCCTTACCAATACCGTCAAGTGCGTATCATGGAGTTCCCGCGATATGCAACTTTTGCACAGTCATTTGCGAACACAATCCCCTTTTCAGAGGGCATCGGGTTCATTGCCAAAATTGACGACCCCGAAAAGGATATCGACTATGTCTATTACGTAACCGCCCATGAAGTGGCACATCAATGGTGGGGTCATCAAGTGATGGAGGCTGGCGTAAAAGGAAATGCGATGCTTTCCGAAAGTATGTCGCAATACTCTGCGTTAATGGTGCTTAAACATAAATTCACTCCGGAAATTTTAGAGCGGTATTTAAAGTATGAATTAGATCGTTATTTGGGTGGACGTGCGTTTGAACGAAAGAAGGAACAACCACTAGAGTTTGTGGAAGGCCAGGGGTATATTCACTACCAAAAAGCCTCACTCATTTTCTTTGCTTTGCAAGATTACATTGGAGAAGATAGTGTTAATGCTGCGTTTAGAAGATACAATGCCACCTGGAGGTTTAAAGATGCGCCCTACCCTACTTCCGCAGACTTGCTAAAAGAAATCAAAAAAGTAACTCCGGATAGTTTGCAAAGTGTCATTCACGATATGTTTGAAACCATCACACTCTTTGAGAACAAAACAATAGAAGCCACCTACGTGGAAAAAGCCAAAGATCAATTTGAAGTGACGTTAAAAGTGTCAGCCGAAAAAATGCGGGCCGATAGCACCGGGTTAGAGTCATCCATTGCCATTAATGATTGGATTGACATTGGTGTGTATGGAAAGAATAAAGCTGGTAAGGACAGCCTGCTCTATTTGAAGAAACATAAGATCACCCAGAAGGAAAATACGTTTACGATCACTGTGAAGGACAAGCCACGAAAGGCGGGCATTGATCCATTGCATAAGTTGATTGACCGGCATTCGGATGACAACACGAAAGGCCTTGTAAAAAAGTAGCGAGAAGAGAGCTAAAAGTTAAAAGTGTAAAGTTTAAGGTTTAAGGTTTCTAGCCTTTCACCTTTACACTTTCAACTTTAGACAAATTCCTAACGCTCACTAGGAAACAATTCCTTAACTTCGCCTTCATTTTTAAAAGCACGTTATGCATTCTTCTAAAATTGTAGGTGTGGGACATCATGTTCCTGAGGCAGTTATCACCAATCAGTACCTCACGACCATCATGGACACCACCGATGAGTGGATCATTGAGCGAACAGGTATTAAAGAAAGAAGATGGATAGATCCCTCAAAAGATACCGTGGCCAACATGGCCGCTAAGGCCTCAAGAATTGCATTGCAGCGAGCTAATCTTACAGAAAAAGACATCGATTTTATTGTTTTCGCAACCATCACCCCTGATTACTTTTTTCCAGGATCTGGCGTCCTGCTTCAGCGCGAACTTGGGTTAGACGGAAGTATTGGGGCCATTGACATACGTAATGCCTGTTCAGGATTCATCTATGCCCTTTCGGTTGCCGATCAGTTCATTAAAACGGGAATGTATAAAACTATTCTGGTTGTTGGAGCAGAGATACAGTCTACAGCAATAGATCCAACTACTCGAGGCCGAAACACTGCCGTGATTTTTGCTGATGGCGCAGGAGCGGCTGTTTTGCAACGGTCTGACAATCCCGGAATACTTTCTACTCATTTGCATTCAGATGGCAATTTTGCAGAAGAGCTATATGTGAGAGACCCTGGAAGCAGCCGCCCCAGAGAGGAAAGGCAACCAGAACAAATTCTCGACACGACACACTATAAAGTGGTCATGAACGGAAGTCTCGTTTTCAAACATGCTGTTGTTCGTTTCCTGGAAGTAATCCAGGAGGCACTGGCAGCGAACAAAATGAGCAAAGAAGATATCACGTTGCTTATACCCCACCAGGCAAATCTTCGTATCAGTCAATTCATCCAACACAAATTGGAGTTTTCCGATGATCGGGTGTACAACAATATCATGAGGTATGGTAATACGACAGCTGCTTCTATTCCGATCGCATTGAGCGAGGCTTGGGGTGAGGGAAAGATCAAAGAAAATGACGTACTTTGTTTGGCCGCCTTTGGAAGTGGTTTTACATGGGCCTCCGCATTGATTCGGTGGTAGACTAGTCGGCCTTTCAAAATTTGTAAATCAAATTTTGAGTGTTAAACACAAATGTTTTGAATGACACGAAATGAAAACCGATTCTTATAATCCAAGTCCGCTAGAAGTTGATATGGCCAATGCGCTCTTTATCGTTCAAAAGGAGATAGAAAAGCATTTGCAAAACAATGAGATCGTGCACGTGGAGACCAACATCAAGCGCGATAATCCGATGGTCAAGTTTAACTTACTAGACAAGGACGGAGATCCACATGAGATTGTCATACGAATCGTTCAACTACCCGACAAGTTTTAGTTTCCAAGTACAAAATGTGCCAACTGGAGGAGGCCGAAGAAACTGGCTTGCACAATGTACAGTGGCAACGCCAGGCGATTTTTTGACTCTACTTTAAGCCAATAGTAGGCACTGAGCATCACGCCCGAAGTAATCAACCATCCTACGTAGTTCTGAAGAGGTATTGCGCCCTGCTCCCAACTCCAAAAATCATATCGGATTGCAATCGGCTCAATCAGCCAATCCATAAACACGGCCAAACATGAGCCAATAATAATCTTCGCCCATGTTGGGATAGATACCCGATCCAAGCCTGTAGCTACGCTGTAAATAATCAGCATCCAATTGAGGCCAATCACAATAGGTACGTTAAAAAGCTTTATCCCGAGCGTGTTCCCATATGAGTAACTACCAAACAAAAAGCCAAAGTTTACACCTAGGTACTCTACAAAAAATCCGAGCGAAAAGGTGAACCCGAAAAAATAGACCAGTGGCTTTAGCGCAGTAGTATGATGGCGCCAAAGCAAGAGGGCGGATAGTATCAAATTGAACGGTGTGAGCAACATGAACAGGTTGCTGTATGGCGACAATAGTCCGCAAAACCCCACGAAATGGAATATGATTAATACAACCAGCGAATAAGTAAAATTAGCATTCTTCATGGGTCGTAAACACTTATCAAATGAACCACTAAACACCTGATAAGTTTGAAAGATTCAAAAAATATTTCATAAACATTGGCTTAATAATCTTGATAAAAATAAATCCAACTGTTTT
Organism: Flammeovirgaceae bacterium; assembly: GCA_021299455.1. Classification (GTDB taxonomy): domain Bacteria; phylum Bacteroidota; class Bacteroidia; order Cytophagales; family Cyclobacteriaceae; genus ELB16-189. The sequence goes on from JAJTGQ010000041.1 coordinate 47,073, forward strand.
AGAAATTCTGCGACCGTCAATCAATAGATGGGTTATTAGTTCTTGGAATTGTAATCCGGGCACTATCTATTTCATGAACTCTGCGATCAATCGATGAAAATGATGAGTGCCCATCTCCCTGGTTACTGAATATCGACCGTGGTTGTAAAAGCGAGAACGAATACCTTTTTGTACGCTCTGAACGATTTCCTCATCCTCCAGTTCAACTTTGTGCAAGTCTGCCCCGGCACCCTGCCTCTGCTTACTTTCATCCCAAACAAAAGTTAAAAAAGAGACCTTCGTTTTTTTGTTTGAAATAGGTTGAATAATATTTACCGACAATCCCCAAGGATAAAAATTAAACATCATGTTGGGAAACACCCAGAAATAATAGCCTGCCACATTCTTCCCATAGTCTGGTGATGTCGGAGGCAAATCAAAATTAAATCCATCGGGCTTTCCAATTCCTAACTGCAAACTTGAATAGGGAAAAAGTTCCACCGAATAATTTCCATAGTCAATTACAGAATTCAGCCCTGCATGCACAAAGGGAATGTGAAACCCTTCTAAATAATTTTCGCAATACAAGGCCCAGTGCGCATCAATCAGATAATCCTTTGAGAGTTCAGGATGAAAAACAAATTCATTCAATGGCATCCACGAAACCCGGTCAGCCATTTGTTTGAAAAATAAATCGGCATCAGCCTTTTTGTCAAGTGACGCAAACAAAAGTTTACCCCATTGATGAATCGGTAGATTTACCAGATCGTCAGCTGTTGTTGGGAAATTTTTTACTTCTTTGAATTCCGGCATAGAACTGAACTTTCCGTTCAGATCAAATCTTCTTCCATGATAGCGGCATCGGAGATCATTTACTTTGCATGGTTTGTCTACAATCAGATTGCCACGGTGTGTGCACACATTGGATAAACAATGCAAGTCGCCACTTTTATCTCGCGAAAGTAAAAGGGGTTCATTCAAAAATTCCTGAAGCAGACTTACCGGAGTCACCCACCCGTTGTCTTTTACCTGGTCGGCATCGCCTACAAAATGCCAGCTTTTCGAAAATATCTTTTCTTTAGACTCTCTGAAAAAGTGGGGATCAAGATAAAAGTCCGTGGAGATGGTTTTTGCTTGTGCAATATCTGGGTGAATATCGAAGACAGCCATTTTTAAAAATTAAATCTTTGAACTAACTATTTTACCACCTGATGTTCTTGAAAGCTGTCTCGAATTCAAAGGCATCTGACCGCTTCAAGCGGTCTGACGCCTACTTCCTAGGTAACATCACTTACCACCCCAATTAACAAAAAAGCCACACGAATCGTATGGCTCTTCACTATTCTATTTAAAAAAAATTCTATACATATTGGTTGAGCATCACTGGCATCACCAACATCAAAATATCCTCGTTCTTATCTTTTTCAGAAGGTGTAATCACCCCGGCCTTATTCGGTGCTGACATATTCAACTTAATCTGATCCACAGTGGCATTGCTCAGCATTTCTATCAAGAACTTTGCGTTGAAGCCAATCTCGATGTCTTCTCCTTCATGTTCGCAAGATAGGCGCTCGTTTGCTTCATTCGAGAAATCTAAATCTTCGGCAGACACAACCAATTCGCTACCTGTTATCTTCAATCTTACTTGGTGCGTTGTCTTATTGGCATAAATTGAAATACGTCTTAACGAACCCAGTAAATCCATGCGACTGATCGTCATCTTAATCGGATTGGAAGCTGGGATTACATTTTCATAGTCGGGGAAACGCTCGTCAATCAATCGGCAGATCATGCGGATGTTTCCGAATTTGAAAAATGCGTTCGATAAGTTAAAATCAATACTTACATCTGTATTTTCAGATGGAAGTGTTGCCTTCAATAAGTTCAACGCTTTACGTGGAATAATGATGGCACTTCCATTATCAGACTTGATATCGGTTCTACGGTAGCGAACCAAGCGATGACCATCGGTAGCTACAAAAGTGGTATTCTTTTCTCCCAGATTTACATACACACCAGTCATAGCGGGGCGAAGTTCATCGCTGCTAGTAGCAAAAATGGTGTTGTTCACTGCTTTAGCCAATACCTCCGAAGAGATGGAAGCAGAAAAATCATTGGATACGGCTGGCACTTTAGGAAAGTCAGTGGCATTCTCGCCCGCTAATTTATACCGCCCATTATCTGAACTAATTTCGATGCTGTAAGAAGCAGCATCTATGGAAAAAGTGACAGGTTGATCAGGTAGATTCTTTAACGTATCTAATAATATCCGAGCGGGCACCGCAATGCTTCCCTTCTCTTTTGACTCTACCATGATCTCGGTGATCATGGATGTCTGCAAATCAGAAGCTGTGACCGTCAGATTGCTCTTGTCTATTTCGAACAAAAAATTCTCAAGGATTGGAACAACCGGATTGGAGGTGATTACCCCATTGATATTAGAGAGCTGCTTGAGCAGGTAGCTGGAATTTACAATGAACTTCATCAGAATCAGTGGTTTGTGTTTATAAAGGGCTGTAAAGTTAGAAAGAAAAACCAATCCTAAAAATGAGATTTTAAGTATCTTCTCTGTGCCAACTCGTTGATAGCGAGGTTACTTCATCACAAAGAAATCTCGCCCTCTCGACACAGCAGCTGCAGCCCTCCGAGAAAGCAAAACAGTCTCAGAATCATTTATTCTTCCAACGATTACCCTACTTCCTTTTTGAGGGGGAAAAATCTTCAATGCAATATTTTTCTTTGAGATATCCTGAATGGCTAACTCCACAACTGGATAGCCGCTTAAAAGGCTGTCGTAACACATACTTTCCGTTTTCGAAAGTATCTGCTCGGCTTGAAGTTCGAACAACGACTCCAGAAAGCCACTCAACTTCGTGGTATCAGCTACAGATACCTCGGCAATAGTAAAAAGACTGTTAACCAGAGAAACTGAAAAATCCTGGTCGATTCGCTTGGGAAAATGGACTTTCAACTCCTTGAAGTTCTGCCAATTGAAGTTAAAAATTCCCTTGTCCCTCCACCCTGATTCGCCCAACTCAAAAATCGAAGCGACATACACGCGGTATCCGGGAATGGTGACCAGATAAATCTCCTCTTCGCCTGCCAGCTGATAATAGGTCTCCGTTTTTTCTTCGTTGCCGCATACCAAGAACTCTTTGTTGGGGGCCTCCCCTTCAAAAAGTAAAACACGGACAGCATCCCGTGACATTTTTTTAGATACCGAATCCCTTTGGACACCGGTTAGTTTACGTTTGGGCTGTGTTTGTACAACGGTGGCAAAAAGCACTGTAATTAATTGGCGATCGGCATCATAAGCAGCATTCACCTTCCATTTAACTCCATCAAACTTCAACTCCACTGTTCCCCTTTGTGAAGTCAGGGCTACCCGATCTATTCGATCTTGATTAACAACTTCAAAAATAGTTTTATCAATGCCCGAACTATCGCGATTGCCAAAATAAAACATGACACTTGCCAGCACTGATAAGCCAATCAACGAAATCAATAGTTTAACATTTCTAGGCATCCCGCTACTCATTTAAATTGTCCATATCGTTTCTGGCGCACGTAGGTCAACATAAGCCCAATCAAAATCAAGACGATCAAGGGCAACACAATATTTATTACCTGCCAGTAAAGCCGGTTGTTGCGAATCTTTTCCTTATCCAGCGGCCTGATCTTCACATCTTTATTCCTCGCTTTGATTAACCCATTCTCATCCGTCAGGTATGCCATCATATTCAGCAAAATATCCTGATTGGCAAAGGTGTACTTCGAAAAAGGATCGTAGCCGAGAGCCATTGGTTTGTTTTCACGCGGATTAATATCATTCCGTGCTATATCACCATCCGCGATGACAATTATTTTGGTAGAAACGCTTTGCTCTTTAAATCCGGCAGCATCTAATCCGGGTGGCGCAAACCGATTTTTATACAAAGAAGTAAAGCTACCTTCGAGCAGATAAGAAATAGGAATCTTACCACCTTGAAAGTTCTCTTCCTTTATTTGTCTTCGTAAATCATTCACTCCCACTTTGACTGGGGCTGTTAACTTTCTCGAATACGGAGACGAATACATCAACGGAAACTTTCTAACTCCCGTGGCTTTTACGGTATCAATACTACTTACAAATTTTGTTTGAGTAGCATCCAGATTTCGAGTAATCGGATGCTCGGCATATTGATTGATCAAGGGGAAAAAAGGCCAATCCAATTGCATCATTTGTGGACGATTGCCTGCGTTCCCCACAATGATTGGGTACTTTCCTGAGACGCGGTCTTGAACCAGGTCTGCATTGATTCGAATGCCATATTTAAATAACTGATCTTCCAGGTTTAGTTCATACGGAAAAGCAAAGTAATTTTCGCTGGAGGCGCTATCCATACTGGCATCCAACCGATCGAGCAAAAACAGCATTTTGCCACCGCGCATCAGATACTGATCAAGCTTGTATTTGTCAGTCTCAGAAAACTCAGAACGAGGTTTTGCGATAATCAATGCTTGATAATCGGGAACCGTGTTTTTGTTTGATAAATTCAATTGAAAAACATCGTATTGTTCTAAAAGGGCACTATTGAAACTGGCTATTTGCAAACTATCTAATTCCCCATGTCCTTTCACTAATGCTATTTTCTTACGATTTGAGTTAACCAATTTATAAACAGCATTCGCCAATTCAAATTCAACATTTTCAATAGACTGGTTCAACGTCTCCTGAGCCCCTTGAGTGCGGCTACCTTTCAACAACATAACGCCCGTTTCAAATCCGCCTGTCGACACAAGTGCACCCGGAAAAACAAATTTCTCAATCCGTTGCCCGTCTTTCGTGTCAATCACATTCATCGCACTGATTCCCTTTGCAGCGAGGTCGCTCATAAACTCATTCCGTGCCTTCTCGCCTACCGCCTGATTTGGATCCGTGAAAACAAAATTGATTTTGTTGTTCGAATAAATACGAAATTCATCCAACGTTTCTTTGATTGATTTTTGAAACCGTTTAAACCCCGGATTTAAGTCACCCTCCAAAAAAACCTCCACGAATATATCATCCTCTAGCTTCTTTAAAAGCTCTTTCGTTTCGGGTTTAATGGTATACCTCTTTTCTTCGGTGAGATCAAGTCGGGAGAAATAAAACTGTCCGAACCCGTTGATGAGCAAAACGAATACAATGCTATTTGCCACCAATAGCAAATCCCCCACCTTTTTACTTTGCTTCCAGTTTACCATAGCCTGCTACCCAAAACAACTTTCGTAAATAGTAACAGCAACCCAGCGGTACTTAGCGAATAGATAATGTCTCTTGTGTCAATTAATCCTTTGCCGAGCGACTCATAGTGATAAAGAATACCAAATTGTTTCACCAGCAAAGCCTGACTTCCAGCAAAGGATGAAAGTGAATCAAATCCGGTATACATCAGGAAAGAAAAAAAGGCTGCAAGCAAAAACGCAACGATTTGATTGTTTGAAAGCGTAGATGTAAAAATTCCAATCGCACAAAAAATGGCCGCCAAAAACAGTAGTCCGACATAAGAACCAACTACTGCTGCCGTATCAATGTTTCCAACAGGATTGCCCAACTTGACGATCGAAAAATAATAAATAAAGGTGGGCAGCAAAGCAACCACTACCAACGCAAAAGCAGCAAAAAACTTACCCAATACAATATCCCAATCCGTCAGTGGCTTTGTCAGCAGTAACTCAAGCGTACCGAGCTTTCTTTCTTCTGCAAAACTCTTCATCGTGATGGCTGGAATCAGGAAGGTAAAAACATAAGGTGCCATTGAAAACAACGTATCTAAATCGGCATATCCGTAATCAAGAACTGAGGTCTCCGGAAAAACCCAAATCAACAATCCCATTGCCGTGAGGAAAATACCTATCACCAAATAGGCAATGAGTGAATGAAGAAAGCCGTTGAATTCTTTTTTGAAAACGTGAATCATACCGCAGCGGAAGTAATCGTTAATGATCGAAAGATATCTTCCAACGTGTTTTCCTCCACCTTGAATGAAAGCAATGCCTGGTTACGGTCCGTTGATAAACGAAAGATGGCAGCTCGAACTTCATCACTCCGTTGAGTCGTTATCCGACAGAGGTGTTTATCCATTTCTACCTTTTCTACCCCATTGATTGATTCAATAGCCGACAAAGGTGCTGCTCCATCCCACTCTACCACTAACACAACTTGCTCCTTCTTTCCCGTGAGCAAATTCTTTAATAGATCATCGGCCACAATTTTTCCTTGATGGATGACAATCACCCGATCACACAATGCTTGCACTTCTTGCATAATGTGTGTGGATAAAATAACCGTCTTTTGTTCGCTTATCTGCTTGATCAGTTTTCTGATTTCTAAGATCTGATTCGGATCCAACCCCGAGGTGGGTTCATCTAAAATTAATACTTGCGGATTGTGAATTAATGCTTGCGCCAGGCCCACACGCTGCCGATATCCTTTGGAAAGTGACTCAATCCTTTTATTTTGTTCCTTGGTCAACCCACACAACTCGATCATCTCTCCCACGCGCTTTACTGTTTCCTTTTTTGTTAGCCCATAAACAGACGCCACAAACTGCAAGTATTCGTGCACGTACATTTCCAGATAAAGAGGGTTGTGTTCCGGAAGGTATCCGATAATGCGCTTAACAGCCATCGGCTGCTCCACTACATTCAGCCCATTGATGGTTATACTTCCTGATGTGGGCGGTAAGTAGCTGGTGGCCATCTTCATGGTAGTCGATTTGCCTGCTCCATTGGGTCCTAAAAAGCCAACAATCTCACCCTGCTGTACAGAAAAAGAAATGTTGTCTACAGCCAATTGTTGGCCATATTGCTTGGAAAGATTGGTTACGGTCAGTGACATTTTAAACGCTTGCAAAAATAGTTTAAAAGTTGACTTGTTACCCACGTATTAGTTGGCCTATTAATTGCCATTGTACGTTCGACTGAATATGCTCAAATTTGTCAACCAATATAGATCATAAATGAAACGCCTACTCATCACCTTCATTGCTTTAGCTGTTACCCAATTTGCCCATGCTCAAAGTGGCTATCGAATTGATTTTAAGATAAAAAACTGGAAAGACACCACCGTTTATCTAGGGAGCTATTATGGAGAAAACACCGTTTTACGCGATACGGCAAAGAGCAAGGCGGGTTCTTTTCATTTTGATGGAAAGACTGCGTTGCCAGAAGGCGCCTACTATCTTGTATTAGGAAAAAATAAGTTGTTTGACTTTGTAGTTGGGAAAAATAAGTTCTTCACTATTGAAACTACCGCCAACCCTACGGATGCTTTAAAAATTGAAGATTACCTAAAGACTATTGTGGTAAAAAATGATGAAGATAATAAGCTGTTTTTTGACAATCTTCATTTCATAGGACAGCAGAGTCTCGAAGCCGAACCGTTGATTAAAGTATTGAGAGACAGCACACTGACAGAAGATCAAAAGAAAGATGCCCGAGCATCCTTCTCCAAAATCAATGATCGCGTGATGGCCTATCAAAATGAGTTGATTGAAAAGAATCCAACGACTCTAACGGCACGTCTACTAAAAGTGACAAAGCAAATCGAAGTCCCCAATCCGCCAAAAAAGGCAGATGGGTCGATTGACTCTACCTACCAGTTGAAGTACTATCGCCAACACTTTTTTGACAATCTGGATTTGGCAGACGAAGCCATGATCCGACTTCCCCGTCCATTTTATCAAGAAAAAGTAAAGGAGTATTTGGAGAAATTATTTGTTCCTGCACCAGACAGTGTGATGAAGGCCATAAATGGGATTGTAGAGAAGGCTAAGAAAAACCAGGATACCTATAAGTACATGGTTTTCAACCTGATGGTAATGTACCAAGCTCCGGAGATTATGGGTTTGGACGAAGTTTTCGTACGGCTGAACGATACTTACTGGGCCACCGGTGAAATGAATTTTTGGGCTGCAGCTTCGATAAAGAAGAGCATGAAAGATTATGCAGATAAGATTCGCACCAGTATGATCGGGCGAACTGGAGCTAACCTTATCATGCAAGATCAAAACCTACAGCCAAGGTCGATGTACGACATCAAAAACAAGTACACTATTCTTTTCATTTTTGATCCCGATTGTGGCCACTGCCGGGAAGAGACACCCAAACTGGTAGAGTTTTACAATAAGAGTAAAACTCAATACAACTTTGAAGTATATGCCGTATCCTCGGACACCAGTATGGTAAAGATGAAAAACTTCATGAAAGAATTTAAAACTCCGTGGATTACCGTAAATGGCCCACGAACGTACTTAAAGGAGCATTACTCGAAAATGTACCATTCGGAAACAACGCCCACCATCTATATCTTAGATGACAAGAAAAAAATTATTGCTAAGAAACTGCCAGTCAGCAAACTAGACGATTTTCTCTCTAAGCAACAAAAATTCGAAAAGATGAAGAAAAGTCAACCAGCCAAGGGGTCCTGATTTGATCTTCGAGACGCAAATCCGGTCTTTCGTTACAATATTTTACATCTTTCACTCCACTCAGTGCAACTATTTGTCCTTTTGAGAGTATCTAATACAATAAATTCCTCCGCATGGCACTAATGGATGCCCTATTCGGCAAAAAAAAGAAAGAATTCAAAGCTTCTTGTCAAATTACTAAGGAGCCTCTTGAAAAAGGGTACGGCTACTTACTCACTACCGCTCAGGTAGTTAGTTCAAAACGCTACTGGGATTTGATCATGACCGAGCCAGAAACCATGTCATACACTATTTCGCACTTTAAGAGTCAGCCCAGCGGAACCCAAATGCGAAACATGATCTTTGAAAAATATGCGACCATTGCAAAGCCATGGATCGTGTCTGATTCAATTATAAACTATTTTGAAGTAGATAAACCAACGGCCAAAGATCTGGCAAAAAAATGGTGGGAAAGCGAGGGAACCTTTACTCCTACCACAACCGGGCCTGCTGCTCAGCATTTGGAAGAAGCGATATTTACAAGTGTAAAAGACTACGCTGTGCAGGAAGCAGGGCGCGGAAAAGTAAAGCTGGCAAACTAGTTTTTCCGTTCAATGGTGAACTTAACTAACTCTCTTAGAGAATTTCGATACGTAGAATCGGGTAGTTCTTTTAGCAATTCCAAGGCCTCCGCATAGTACCTGTTCATCGCTTCTTTTGCGTACTCAATTCCTCCCGACTTCTTTACAAATTCGATCACTTCTTTGACTTTCTTGGGCTTCTCGCTTTCATTTTTTACAATCGAAATCATTTTGCGCTTTTCGAGCCAGCCTGATTTTGACAACGCATAAATAAGAGGTAGTGTCATCTTTTTTTCTTTGATGTCGATGCCTAGTGGTTTACCGATTTCATCCTCTCCGTAGTCAAAGAGATCGTCCTTTATCTGAAAAGCCATTCCCACTTTTTCACCAAAAAATTTCATTTTTTCCACCATCTCAGGGGTAGAGTTTACTGAGCTCGCTCCTATTGCACAGCACGAAGCAATTAACGAAGCTGTCTTTTTTCTAATAATATCGAAATAAACTTCCTCCGAAATATCCAGCCGTCTGGCTTTCTCCATTTGCATTAGCTCCCCTTCGCTCATCTCCTTAACCGCCTCAGTACATATCCCTAAAAGATCATAGTCTTTATGTTCCAAAGCGAGGAATAGACCTCTCGTCAAAAGAAAATCTCCCACCAACACAGCGATCTTATTCTTCCAAAGCGCATTGACTGAAAAAAAACCTCTTCTATAATTCGAGTTATCAACCACATCATCATGAACCAAACTTGCCGTATGAACCAGTTCAATGAGCGAAGCGGCACGATAAGATGATTCATTAATTGTCCCGCAAGAACCCGCACTCAAAAAGACAAAAAGCGGACGCATTTGCTTCCCTTTTCGCTTGACAATATAAGTCATGATTTTGTCCAGCAACAAAACGTTCGTTTTCATAGAAGCCCGAAACTTATGTTCGAATTCTTCCATTTCAACAGCAACGGGTGCCTTAATGTGGTCGAGGTGCAAAGACATTAGCACAATATTACAGAAAAGTAGATAGTAGACGATCATGGTTTTTAAATGCCATCAATAAAAAGAACTAAGGTGGGTGGTAAGCAATGGACAATTCACTATTTTCGAGGCAATGTTGTATATCAATAAGTATTGGGAACAAGTCATATTCATCATATCGGTGATCATTGTGACATTTATTGTCTCCCGAATTTTACGGTTTTTGGTAGGCCGTTTTTTTAGAGCTGCGGCTCGCAAGCTGAAAGTGGATCCTACCCGCTATAACTTTTTTAAAAATGCTGTTGACTTTATACTTTTCTTCGTAGCGGTAGTGGTAATTTTCAGATCCATCCCAGCCCTGCACACGGCAGGCACAACGTTGCTAACAGGTGCGGGGGTTTTGGCTGCGATTGTTGGCTTTGCCTCGCAAGCTGCCTTCTCTAACATCATAAGTGGGTTTTTCCTGGTGATCTTTAAGCCTTTTAGTGTAGGTGACCGAGTTAGAATTGGGCAACTCTACACGGGGGATGTGGAAGACATTAATTTGAGGCACACCACCATCAAAGATTTCGAAAACAGACGGGTGATCATTCCCAATAGTGTGATTAGCAATGAAACCATTATTAACTCCACCATAACTGACGAAAAAACCTGCATGTTTGTGGAAGTTGCCATTTCGCTTTCTTCGAATATTGACCAAGCGATCAAGATTATTCAAGAGGAAGCCGGGCGACACCGTTACTATATTGACAACCGAACGGATACTGAAAAGGCACGTGGCGAACACCCGGTTATGGTGCGAGTTATGACCTTCCTCGACTCTGGCATCCATTTAAGAGCCTCGGTTTGGGCCAAAGACCCAACCGATGGGTTTGACTTAAAATGCGATCTAAATAAGTCGATCAAAGAACGCTTTGACGCGGCTGGCATTACCATGGCCAACCTTCATCACCTGCTGGTGATGAAAAATTTATAGCGTATGGCCAGAAAAAAGAAACTCATTTCCCATACCAATGATCCTCGCCCCAGCGACAGTAAGGTAATTCTTGAGCTCATCCAGTACGATGAGAAAGAGTACAACATGTACCAAGATTTGCCCATTACAGAACTCATCGCGCACATCAAACTAAATCACGTCAATTGGATCAATCTGGATGGACTTCATGAAAAGTCAATCGTTCAAAAACTGGCCGATCACTTCTGCCTTCATAGCTTGCTGGTAGAAGACATCACCAGCGACCATCAACCGAAAGCTGAAGAATATGATGACTTTTTATTTTTGACGTTAAAGATGCTTTATCGAATTGACGAAGGTAAAATCGACTACGAGCAAATAAGTTTTGTGCTGGGTAAAGATTACCTACTATCATTTCAAGAGAAAGAAGGAGACCTATTTGGACTATTAAGGGATAGAATTCGCCTTGATCAGGGAAGGGTGCGAAAAAAGAAAGCTGACTATTTATTGTACCGTGTGGTCGACATTATTGTCGATAATTACTACAACGTACTGGACGCCATTGGCCAGCAGATAGAGACCATTGAAGATGAGATTTACAAGAATTCGTCAGAAATACAATTTAAGAACATTCAACAGCTCAAGAAAGAGTTAATCTTTTTACGCAAGGCACTGTATCCGCTGCGTGATGCAATGAGCAAAATATTGAAAGATGAAAGTGGATTTATTGACCCTGTCAACCTTCGCTACTATGCCGATGTGTATGACCATGTCGTTCACCTGATCGATTCGCTGGATACCTACAAAGATCTTACTTCGGGCTTGATGGATATTTACATCAACACACTCAATAGCCGCATGAACGAAGTAATGAAGGTACTGACGGTTATATCCACCATTTTTATGCCGTTGACTTTTATTGTTGGTGTGTATGGAATGAATTTTCATACCGACAAATCAGTCTGGAATATGCCAGAACTAGATTCACCCTACGGCTACCCTATTGTGATGGGATTCATGCTTCTAATAGTTATTGGTATGATTCGCTATTTTAAATTCAAAAAATGGTTTTAATTTACACTACCTAAACCCTACCCCTATGTTGATCCCTATTTTACTTCTTCTCCTTGGATTTGGAATATTGATAAAAGGAGCCGATTTTCTAGTAAATGGTGCTTCATCCGCTGCCAAAAAGTACGGCATCTCAAATTTAGCCATCGGCCTTACAGTAGTGGCCTTTGGGACGTCCATGCCAGAATTGATTGTCAGCCTCCTTTCCGCCCTAAATGGAAAAAACGATGCTTCATTTGGCAATGTCATTGGGAGCAACAATTTCAACTTGCTTTTTATCTTAGGCATAGCTGGATTGATTTACCCATTGGTCGTGCAGCGCAACACAGTGAAGTATGAAGTACCCCTTTCGTTGTTGGCAGCAGGGGTTCTATTTCTTCTTGTCAATGATTCTATATGGGGTGGAGAAGGTGCTGGTAGCTTAAGCAGAATAGATAGCATTATCCTCTTGGCATTTTTTGCTGGTTTTATCTTTTACATCTATAAAACCATGAGCCACACAACCGATTTGGAAGAGGGCGAGCCCATTAAAATATACAGTATGCCCTTATCGATAGGTATGGTTATTTTGGGTCTTGGTATGTTAATTGGCGGGGGACAATTAGTTGTGAATAATGCTTTGGAAATCGCCCGAGCGTATGGTTTATCTGAAAAGTTGATTGGGTTAACCATTCTGGCAGCCGGCACCTCATTACCTGAGCTCGCCACTTCTTGCGTTGCTGCCTATCGAAAGAATACTGATATCGCAATTGGCAATGTGGTAGGCTCGAATATTTTCAACATATTTTTTATTCTTGGCATTACTGGTGTTGTCAATCCAATGGCTTACAATCCCGCAATGAACTTCGATTTGTATGTACTAATGGGGTCTACCGTGTTACTGATGATTTTTATGTTTACCCTAAACACTCGTAAACTTGATCGTTGGGAAGCTGCACTCCTATTAGGCGGTTACATTGTGTACACGGTGTATTTGATTGGAATGGATAATGGAGCTGTGTAAAGTTGTTAGATTGTATTAAACAAAAAAAGAGAGGCACCGTTACGAGGCGCCTCTCTTTTATTTATAGCAGGAGAGTACTAAATCTTCTTCTCCAGAGCAGCAATCTTCGCTTGGGCTTCTTGCTTCCCTAGAGAGAGTGCTTTTTTATACAACTCCATCGCTTCTTTATAGGTATCTTTCTTCTTGCGCGGTGCAAGCTTGGTGCGATTGGCAGCTTCTTCAATAGCCTGGCCTCTGGCAAAGTAAGAATCCGCTTCGCTCATTTTGCTTTGAACCATCATTTCCTGAATGCGAGCCTCAATGAGTGCTAACTCCTGCTGCTTCGCAACAATTTGAGACTCCTTGTCTGTAAGCTCAGCTTCCTGCAATCCTACAGTAGTAATTAGGTTTTGATTTTCGTTTTTCAACAGGTCAACTTGCTCATTCAATGCCGCGATCTCTTTATTGCGCTCTTCCAAGTCACCCTTTAGCTTTTTGATGGTGGCGGCAAATGCATTCGCATTTCCTTTTGATTTTTTCAGGGATTTTTCAAGATCCGAGATTTTATTCTGAGTATCCTTTACGTAGTTATTAATGTCCTTCATTCTGCTTTTGTAATTGTCATAGGTAGTTCCTTCTACCATATTTACACGGAGCAATTGACGATTCGCGTCAATAGAGTCCATCAACACACCAACCTCTTGAAGGGTCGTTGCAAATTGTTGACTGGTCTGAAGTTCCGTTCTTAGCGAATCAACTTGTGATTGGAGCTTCTCTGAGTTTCCTCCACAGCTTGCCATGGTAATACCGATTGTGGCCACGAATAATAATCTTTTTAGCATACAGTTGTTAGTTTAGAACGCAAAATTACACCCTTGTTGTACTGTTTAGTGCAAGAACAAAATATTTTTTCAAATAGCCTTAAATCCACCGACAACGCGTAAATTGCGGGCGCAAAAGGCAAAGATTATCCGTTAAATGCCCAAATTAATAACCACGCGCACGCGTATTGAAGACCTGGGCAAACCTCGAGTAATAGTAATCGGAGGAGGATTTGGAGGACTGGAAGTGATCAAGAAGCTTCGGGGAGCGAAACTTCAGACTGTCTTATTCGACAAAAACAATCACCATACGTTTCAACCACTCCTTTATCAAGTGGCCACATCCGGGCTTGAAACCAACTCAATTGTGGCTCCCTTTCGTAAGTTGTTCGGCAACTATCAAGACTTTTACTTTAGGCTGGCAGAGGTAAAGAACATTAAACCGGAAGAAAACTACATCGAGACTTCAATTGGAGGGGTTAAGTACGATTATTTGGTCATTGCCTCGGGTGCTGTAACCAATTTTTATGGTATGGAAGAAGTGCAAAAAAATGCCATTTCCATGAAGAATATTGTAGACGCGACCAAA
>JAJTGQ010000026.1 GCA_021299455.1 Flammeovirgaceae bacterium
ACTTGCAAAATCAATGACATCAATCCCTTCGAGTGGCTCAAGAACACACTCGAAACTATACCTCAACATCCCGTCAACAAATTATACGAGTTGATACCGCGCAAGGTGTAGTTTACCGTGGGCTTACGTCGCACCAGCTATGTCGTCATTTGAAATGCAGTCGTATAAGTTCATACGGAATTAGGTCGGTTCGCAAAAATGGCATATAACGTGAGTATTTGCGTTCGAGCGGGGCTTTCGAAGCCGCGTCCTGTCCACGACACCGAACGCATTAAAGATACAAAAACGTTGGATTACGCGTCAACCCCGCTTGACGCAAATACATTGTTGTGTGCCGTTCCTTTCTCCACTGGTCGTCAATTTGTATTTTTTCTCCAAATAATCATTTTCGAAGGTTGAGCTAAATATTGAGGGTCATTTTCAACGATGACTAAATAGTTGATTCCCTTTTCTTTGTCCCCAAAAAGTCTGGCAGTTGAATATGGTTTGTTAATATGATTATTTAGAAAGTTGTCTTGGGTGACATAAAGTGAGTCCTGCCCGAAAGTTTGATTCATCTTATCCATTAACCCAATTGTTCCTGTCCCGAAAGTCACCGAGATATATCTTAAGGTGTCATTGACGCAAGAAAGGATGTATGTGTGTTTTGTTGTCTCAAATACCAACTGCGTTGAATCAACGCCTTTATCTTCTCCCAATTTCATGCTCATGACTCTGTTAACGTCATAGTCGCTAAGCAATAGATGAGTAACGTCTGCTCTCACTTTACCCAGCACATCGTTGAATTTATTGTACTCATTCCCGACTTGTCGGTCCTCAAGTTCCCTTTTAATGCGTTCCTTTGTCCACGGGAATTGAGTCTGAATTGAGAGTTCATATTTGTCCTTCTTGTCCTCCTTATAACTTTTATCAATTGAACAATTGAAGATAGCTTGAGTAAATTTGTGACGAACAGAAAAGTCTGCTCTTAGGTAATTTGAATCATAAAGACTCCTTTGCATTTTAAATTCACCTAAAATCTCAGCATCATACTTGTCAGCAAGCTTACTCATTAGCGCACTGTCAACTTTGTCCATATATACTACGCAGTTTCTCCAGTAAACACCAGTGTTTTTACAATTGATGTCCTCATGATCTGGTGCGTCATCGCATTCATAGTCCAGTTGGTAGTAAATCAAAGTATCACCAACCTGTTTACCCAGTAATGGAACGTCTTCTGGAATAGGTGTGTATCCCGCACTGATAAGGGCGTTTTCTGTTACGTTGTAGTTAATCTCAAAAGGGTCAAAAATGGGTGTTGTGTCGGTCCGTGTTGTCCAATAGAGACAAAACAAAATTCCATTTGTCAAGAGAGAGATGGCAAGTACTATTATTGTCAGTCGAATCTTCATTTGAACTCTGGGAATGGCACACAACGTTTGTGTTTCTTCAGTGGTGCGCTTCCGAAGCCGCGTCCTGTCCCCGACACCAAACGTTGAACGAAGATATAAACTTTGGGCTACACCTCACCGCACCATTGAAGAAACATTTTGTTGGTGGCAGTTGGAACTTGGTCTCTACTTTTTCTTGTTTTTGTCAAACTTTCTAAAATACTCTTCCTTAGTCATTCCAATTTTTGTAAGCTCCCGTCCTAAAGCAGTCCCAAGCTTCTCTGTTTCGTTTAAAAGACTGGTAGTCTTTTTCGTAATCGAAAATTCGTCCCCTTGTCTGAAATAGGAGACTAATTCTTCTTGACAATTCACTATTTCCTCCGACATCTCTTGTCTCAATTGTCCTACGAGATTCGCTTCGTAATCTTTCAAACTCTTCTCTAATTCCGTTCGCAAGTTTTTCAAACTTTCCAGATTCGTCTGTTGTTGCTCTTGAAATTGCTTCAATCTCTCTGACTTCTCTGCTCTCATTTTCTTCATTTTTTCTTGATGTGTCTCGTTTAAGCTTTCCAAATCTTGCTGATATGGAAGTTCTTGAGTTGATGTTATTCTCGATTCTAAGGTGAAGTTGTCTAATTTCTCCTTGTATTCGGTCATTATCTTCTCGGAGTCTAGCTTGAGTAGATTCAATATCTCTAATTCTTCGTTCTCCCTTTTCAATAAAGTCTTTGATAGCTCTTTCTCCCTCTTGATATATTTCTCCTTTTCTTCTTTCAAGATTAATTCCTTCTCCTGTTCCATCAATTTCGAATCGGAAATCTTTATCAATAATCTCTTTTCTCTTTCTTGTAAATCCTCTTTCCAATTTTTCACTTGCAGCCTTAAGTCGCTCTTCTTTAATTGAAAGGTTTCTATTCTGTTCGTCAATGCTTTTGTTTTCAAGTTCAAGTCTTCTTTTAATTCCGCTTCGACAATTTGCTCGTAACTCTGCAAGCCTTGTCCTATTTGATTCTGTATTTCTCTCAACTCTTGTGATTTCTTCTCTAAATCCATTTTCAGATTCTCTATACGGTTTTGATTCCAAACATCTTGTAATCGTGCGTACAAGGTTTCCAATTTCCGAAGCTCTGCATGAGAATGTTTCTTCAAAAAGCTTTCTTTGGAGTTCATCAATTTGTGATACTCCCTCTGGACTTCGTAAGGCAATTGGTAGATATTCTGTTCTTTCTTCGACATTGTTATATACCCATTTAGTTCTATCTGTTGTAAAAAAGCATTTTTCGATGTTTTCTGGGGAATCTTTAGGAATTGTTACCTGAACTGTGTCAATCCCTAATCTTTTTAGTTTAACAAGCTTGTCAACCTTAATTCCATGAGTAGCAATTATTTCAATGAACAATTTTGGCTCGTCCTTATTATTGAAAAATGTTACGTCAGGCCGAACTGTTAAGTATCGCTCATCAATCTTAACATCTTTGCTATTGCCATAGCGAATTGTCCCAAACTCATCCTCATAAAAGGTCAATTCATTTCTTACCGTGTATGCTTCTATAAACTTTGATTCATCTAGTAAATTTGCAAGCCCTACTTGTTTTTTGGGTGGGTACTTGTATAACGCGGGTACTTTTATTCGCTTAATTCTTTGAAGTATTTCTTTTGCGATTTTATGTCTATGACTTTCATCACTATATGTACACTTGGGCAGATTTGCTACTGCTTTTGCATCATGTCGAAAATAGTCAACGTGGTTAATCTTTTGATGCTTTACAGCTTGCATTGCCCTTTCACAACCAAGACAAAAATACCCCTTTCGTCCACTGGTTGCAGTTGAAATATGAATCTCGTCACCATTAACATTTCGTGCGTAGACATTCTGAATCTCTTCCTTTTTATCAGTAAGCGTTCCGCTCATTCAATATCATATCTTTTTAAGTAGTCCCGACCAATTGCCACCAACGTGAGTATTTGCGTTCGAGCGGGGCTTCCGAAGCCGCGTCCTGTCCCCGACACCGAACGCACTAAAGATACGAAAACGTTGGATTACGCGTCAACCCCGCTTGACGCAAATACATTGTTGTGCACAGTGCCCGTCAGCCCAATAGTTCTTTAACTTCTTTTTCTAGGTCGGGTAGATTTCTTATTATAATTCCCCAAAGTATGTCCTCCGAAACGGAGTCATATCCGTGAATTATTCTATTTCTCGTGTCGACAATTTTTCTCGTATGACTTATCTTAATGTTGGGATCAACTTTAAGAATTCTGCTCATTGCTTCTCCAATGATCTCTATATTTCGTTCGACCGCTCTTTTAGTCTTCAGGTCTTTTTGGAAGTCCTTAAAGTTCTTTATTTCTGGGATGAATGAGTTGATTTCTATGATCGCTTGTTCGATGTCCTTTAACCAGGTCTTTACTTCATTGTCCATAGATGAGAACTTTTGATTTGTCAATATTCTCTCTAAGGAATGGATTTTTTATTGCTTTATTCTCCAAAAGGTCAATAGATCTGTTTAGAATTCTTTCGAGTTCAAATTTTAAGTCGAAATAGTTGTCAGTGTACTCAATTGGGTCATTTGTCTCAAAGTCGACCATTAAGTCAACGTCACTTTCTTTGGAAAATCTTGTCGTATTAACTGACCCGAATGAATATAGGGTCTTAACCTTGTGGTTCTCACAAAGTCTCTGTATCTGGTCTTTATTTGTTTCAATCAGTCCCATGTCTCAAATTTAATCAATTTTCCTTGTTCCAAAATTTCGTCATAGCATTGTGCACAACATTAGTATAGCCGCAACTGAGTTGCGGCTATACACCAAATATAGGAAATAGCCGCAACTCAGTTGCGGCTATTTCGCTTATAGGTGTGCGCGGAGTTGGTTCTTGTTTTCGCGTTACATAACTGCCAATTTTTACCTTTTTTGGCTAATTTCGGAATCGATAGCCAAGCCAACTGCAGAACTGTTACAACCCTCTTTTGATAGTTGTTTCAAGTAGCTATAAAATAGCTAATTAGCAAAAAGACTAAATGGGGAAGAAGCCAAACAATGTGCAGGCAATATTGTGCGCTATAAACAGAAAAAGCCTCATTTGAGGCTTTTTGAACGATTATTGTAGTCCGTACGGGAATCGAACCCGTGTTACCAGAATGAAAATCTGGTGTCCTAACCCCTAGACGAACGGACCGTCTTTCTGTAAAGAGGCGCAAAGATAGATTCCTACGGTAGATTTACAAACCCTCACATTAAAAAAGTTACTCATCTGAACTCTTTACATTGGTTTTCGCTTCAGAGTAGTATAATTTTACCTCATAAATTTTAAAAAAATCTCATCATGACAAAAATTGGAATCAACGGGTTTGGGCGCATCGGTCGCCTGGCGTTCCGCACTGCGATGGAGCGCAAAGACATTGAAGTGGTCGGCATCAATGATTTAGTAGAGCCGGATTATATGGCCTACATGCTTAAG
This sequence comes from Flammeovirgaceae bacterium, assembly GCA_021299455.1. Classification (GTDB taxonomy): domain Bacteria; phylum Bacteroidota; class Bacteroidia; order Cytophagales; family Cyclobacteriaceae; genus ELB16-189. The sequence continues at coordinate 4,831 of JAJTGQ010000026.1, forward strand.
TATGATTCCACTCATGGTCGTTTTGATGGAACCGTAGAAGTAAAAGACAAACATTTAGTCGTTAATGGTAAAACCATTCGCGTCACGTCAGAAAAAGATCCTGCAAACCTAAAGTGGTCTGAAGTGGGAGCGGAGATTATTATAGAATCAACAGGCTTATTCCTTACACAAGCAGACGGTCAGAAACATATTGCAGCCGGTGCTAAAAAGGTCGTATTCTCGGCTCCGGCCAAAGATGATACACCGACATTTGTAATGGGTGTCAATCATAAAAAACTAACTGCTGCTCATACCATTGTTTCGAATGCATCTTGCACCACCAATTGCTTGGCACCCATTGCCAAAGTATTGAATGATAAATTCGGCATCCTCGAAGGATTGATGAGCACAGTGCATGCCGTTACGGCAACACAAAAAACCGTTGATAGTCCTTCCAACAAAGATTGGAGAGGTGGTCGCGGTGGCTTCTCAAACATTATTCCATCTTCTACAGGAGCTGCAAAAGCCGTAGGCTTGGTGCTGCCTGAGTTGAAAGGAAAATTAACAGGCATGTCTTTCCGTGTTCCGGTTGCTGACGTATCGGTAGTTGATTTGACCGTGCGCTTAGAAAAACCTGCCACCTACGAGGAAGTGAAGGCAGCAATGAAAGAAGCATCAGAAGGTGAATTGAAGGGAATCCTCGGCTATACCGAAGACGATGTAGTATCACAAGATTTTCTGGGTGATGCCCGCACTTCTATCTTCGATGCCAAAGCAGGTATTGCCCTCAACGATAAGTTTGTGAAAGTAGTTGCCTGGTATGACAATGAGTGGGGTTATTCCAATAAATTAATAGACTTGGTTCAAGAATTGGCCAAGCTGTAATAAAATGTAACATTAATGTGAATGTGAAGCCGCCTGATTCTTAAATGAGTCGGGCGGTTTTTTTTGGCGTGCCCCTTTACCCTCCGCAGCGTCAGTGAAGGAGGGTTTACCCTCCGCAGCGTCAGTGAAGGAGGGTTTACCCTCCGTAGCGTCAGTGAAGGAGGGTTTACCCTCCGTAGCGTCAGTGAAGGAGGGTTTACCCTCCGCAGCGTCAGTGAAGGAGGGTTTACCCTCCGTAGCGTCAGTGAAGGAGGGCGATTTGAACCAACGCTCTCACTGCAACCAAATCATCTGTTCTAAAGTCGGGTAAGCGGGTCGGGCTGGCGGCACTCGCCAATCAACCGCGCGTTCCATTTCGGGCTCAAACAATGCCTTCATCCCTCACGCAACTTACAACTTCAGATACACGCCAATTCCAAAATTGGGCGAGGCTAAAATATTTCGTGCAGCCAATGCGGTTGCCATAGAACCTGATATGCCTACTTTCTCTGTCAATTGATAATTCAATTCCAGAGCGGGTGAAATGAATTCAATGTTATTTGAGAAAACGCCATTTTGAACCACGCCAACATCTCCATTAAAAAGTGAGTGCACGGTGCTGACTTTAAAAATAGGGATGAACTTTTTCAACGTCAACCCAATTTCTGCACCAAATCTCACCTCATCCGAAAATCCCTTCGTGCGATTATTGAAAGCACCATAGGCGGAGACGTAGAATTTCTTTGGATAAAAGGAATGGCTCGCATCTACACGAAGCATTTGATTAAACTCACCATCGCCCGTTTGCAACGCATTGGCGTTGCTCGCACCGTTGTCACCAAGAGGCAGTCCAAACAGAATCGTAGCACTCACCACAATCGGCTTGTTCACAATCAGACCATACTTGATAGCGAGATCAGTGTCACCAAATGAATTTAGAGCAGCGCCCGGCTCGGAGGGAACTCCCGGCTGATTGTATTGCAATTCATTTTTTGTGGCACGGGCCAAGAAAGGCAAGTAAATGATTCCGGTCAAACGATTAGTGAATCCATATTCGCCATAGAAGCTAGTTGCAAAGTATCCGTAAGAAGGAGTGAGGTCAATCACATTGCCATTGCCGTCAAAAATCCTGGAAGACAAGATGTATGATTGAGACAATTTGAAATAGCCCTTTCCCTTTGGTTGCGGCCAACCGCCACCAGCTGCAGCATTAGACACAGCAATAAAAAAGATAAAAACTGAAACGAGATAGTTCTTCATAAAAAAGTTAAGGTTTTAATTCAGCGAATCCAAAAGTAAGACCCGCAGGCTTGCACAATACGACTACAAACTTGTATTGGTTTAGTGTTACGCCAGGCGCAGAGAACTCGAATTTTCCAGGGCTCCATTGGCCCAAATCAAGTCCGGCTGATTTTACATTTCCTCCTGAGGTGGAGTTGGCTAAATAGATGAAAGTGCCCAGCGCCACGCTCGCTTGAAAGTTGCTACTCAATTTCACAATTAACCGGCCTCCCGATTCTTCGACTGTTACAGAGCCAACTGTCGAGTATCCTCCAGCACTTTGAAAGGTTCCTGTTCTCACGCCTGCCACTGCACCCACATTGAATTTGAGGATGTTGCTTTTTACCCCTTCTGATTTTGCGTGTACTTCAGCGGTGCCATCTGCTTTGGCTGTTACAAGTCCGGTAGATGAGACAGCAACGATCGCACTGTTTTCGCTAAACCATTCGAAGGTTTTTCCAGCGATGGTTTGATTGTTGATGTTTTTTGCGGTGGCCGAGAGTTGAATGGTTTGATTGAGCTGTAAAGTAGTAGATGATGTTGAAGGAGGTAGCGTAACCACCACCGATGCGATGGCATTGGCATCGCCTACTACCGTTAAACTAATGCTGGCAGCTGCACCTCCGCTTGATAGACCGATTTGTGTAGTGCCTGCAGTTAGTGCAGTGATTTCGTTGTTGGTAATACTTGCAACGGTTGGCTTTTCGATGGTCCATACTACGGTGGGCGTTTCTCTCACTCCAAATTGATTGAAAAATTCAAGCGAAACCGTTTGTTTTTCACCAACCTGAAGCGCAAGAATGCCCATGGTTCCTTTTTCCATCGGCACACCACTTTTATCGGTGGTGGTTAGTTTTCCTCCTGCTAACAAGGTTAACATGGGATCGCGGGGCACCGCGTCTTTTTTATCTATTCCGATACAAGAAGCACATCCTAATAGCACCAGAGCAATCAATTTACCCTTCATAGAATTGGTTTTCCTCAAATGTCCATTTTTCAGGCGTTTTTTCGAGTCGCAGGGCTGACATTTAGAGTACTGGGTCAAAGTCAGAAATCTGATAGTTTTTAACAGCCAGCTAATATTTTTCAACTAATTTGCAGCCGCCCAACCCATTAGAACGTGAAAAACGAAGATTTAAAACCGATTAAGGATAGTTACTTTAATCTATTGGCTGTTTTTTTCGAGCAAGAACATATACGCGGATCTCACATGCGGTCTATTTTGAAATGGGGCGTTCATTTGAATATAAGCGAGCACGATATTGACATAATAGGTAAGGGACTTCACGCACCTTATGTTCCGCCCGCAAGTGAAATAGACCGATTAGAGTCTGTCTATCACCTCGTTCACATGATTTACCTGGATCAAATGGTAGATGATTCAGAATTGGAAGTCGCATCTATTTATGCATCCCGCTTGGGCTTCTCCAATGGCATGGTCGGGGACCTGTTTAAGTCTATAGCTACTATTGAATTTGACCGCACCTCGCCCGAGGATGTAAGAAAAGAGGTGATAGACTTCTTAAAACTTCAGAAAAGCTAGCCTTTCGTTCGATAAACACATTTTTTAGTGGAAATATCCCCATCTCCACAGGTGGAAAATGACCTAGGCCCGTTTTGGTTTCCTATTGTACGGATGTAGGATTTGGCATTATTCCATCAAAATAATAACTCGGCAGACGCGGACATTTGTACCCGTTAACCCGAGGAGTATGGAAAAGCCAGTGAACATCAACCTGAGAAGCAGAGTAAAACAAATAATGGTGCTAGCCGCATTGATTCTTGCCGGAATCGTGATATCACAATCTTTGCAGGCGCAAGACTTTCATAGGTCGAAGGCAAAGCATTTCAAAAGCAAATACAAGTCGCAAATAAAAATAAACAGCAAGGTCTGTTTTATCTTGGCCAAGAAAAGAACCCAAGAACCAAAGCAGTCTTTTTTTGCTTTTCTTCAGGGAAAGCCAAAGCCTGCAAAGTATAAACCACAGGCTGAGGTCGATGCTCCTTCGTATGTTCGAATCAATTATAAGCCGGTTTTAGTAGCCCAGTCGGGCAACCATCAGCCAGGTTTAGCGCAAGAAAATTAAAGATTGGGTGTCTAGTGTGAGCCTCGATGAGTAAAATCATCGGGGCTTTTTTTATTCCTTTACTTTTTCACAACTTGAAGAGTAGATTTACCGAATGGATTACAGTGAGGATACATTTTTTAAGAAGCTAGCGCCCACTTCACCGCACCCTTTTTTGATTTCTGTAGAACGAGCAGAAGGTGTTTGTCTGTACAGCGCCACTGGCAAGAGATACATCGATATGATTTCGGGTATTGCCGTAAGTAATGTCGGTCACCGCCATCCAAAAATTGTAAAAGCCATTAAAGATCAGGTCGATAAATATTTGCACGTAATGGTGTATGGAGAGTATATTCAATCCCCGTCCAATTTGCTTGCTGAGAAATTGACGAGTTTACTTCCTCCCAATTTAAATTGCTGTTATTTTGTGAATTCCGGGACGGAGGCCAATGAAGCCGCTTTGAAGTTAGCGAAGCGAGTGACCGGCAGAACGGAAATGATTGCGTGCCGCAAGAGTTATCATGGTAGTACTCATGGTTCGTTGAGTATCTCCGGCAACGAAGTTAAGAAGCGCGCTTTTCGCCCGTTACTTCCAGATGTAAAATTTATTGATTTTAACAATCCTGCTGATCTCGATCAAATCACGGAGCGAACGGCTTGCGTGATCATGGAGACGATACAGGGAGACGCAGGTGTACGCATTCCTAGTAAAGAATACTTGCAAGCCGTAAGAAAAAAATGCACAGCTACCGGAACGTTGTTGATTTTCGATGAGATACAATGTGGTATGGGACGAACAGGAAAGTTGTTCGCCTTTGAGCATTTTGATGTGGTGCCAGATATTTTAACACTTGCCAAATCATTTGGCGGAGGGTTGCCGATTGGCAGTTTCATTTCAAGTTTTGAGAATATGCAAACGCTGGCTTCAAAACCGATGTTAGGTCACATTACAACCTTTGGTGGCAATCCGGTGTGTTGCGCATCTGCACTGGCGGTGTTAGAAATTATTGAGGAAGAAAATTTATTGACAACGGTAGAGGCAAAGGGTCAACTGATCGAAGAATTATTGAAACATCCAAAAGTAAAAGAACTCAGACGATTGGGATTGTTATTCGCATTTGATTTTGACTCTGAAGAAACGGTAAATCGAATTGTGCAATATGCAAAGGAGCACGGAGTGATTTGTTATTGGTTTCTCTCGCATCCTAATAGTTTCCGTATTGCGCCTCCGCTCACTATTACCGAGGCTGAAATCAGAGAAGCTTGTACAGTTATTTTGCAAGCAATTGAGAATTCTTAAAACAAATAAGATGGAGGCAACCCAAAACAAACTGGACAGAGTGTATAAAACATTGGCGGTGATCGCGCTGGCCATTGCAGGCCTAATTTTCGCCAAGGATATTGTAATGCCAATTGCTTTTGGTGCGCTCTTTTCGATGGTGTTGTTGCCACTGGCGAAGCGATTTGAAAGCAGGACTGGTAGAATTTTTTCTATCGTACTTGTACTGCTGTTTGCGTTTTTTGTAATGCTTCTTATTTTTTGGTTTGTGGCTGCACAACTTGCTAGTCTTTCAGATAGTCTTCCTGATCTGGAGGGACGGTTTATGGCCTTGATCAACTCGGTCAGCGAGCAGGCAAATACTATTCTTAGAATAGACACGCATGAGCAAACTCAGCTTTTGAAAGACGGCTTGAAGAATTTCTCGTCCTATTTCGGCTCTTTACTTCTTTCCACTTCGTATTTCGCTTATTTTTTTGTGCAGGTACCGATTTATATTTTTCTGTTTTTGCTGTACCGCGAACGATTCAATGATTTCTTGGTGGCCGTTTGGCCTACCTCAAGTTTGTCATGGAAGTCAGAGATTCAGTCTGTGATCCGCGGCTATATCTCAGGACTGACACTGGTTACTTTGATAGCAGCGGTACTAAACAGCATTGGACTATTACTATTAGGTATTGAACATGCCATTTTCTTTGGGTTTCTTTCAGGCACATTAACGATGATTCCCTATGTAGGTATTACGATTGGAGCTGCGCTGCCCACATTGTTGGCCTTGGTTACCAAAGACAGTGGTTGGTATGCAGTTGGTGTAATTGCCGTGCATAGTTTTGTTCAGTTTTTAGAGGGAAATTTTATTACCCCCAAAATAACGGGTTCGAAAATCAGCATAAACGCACTGGCAGCTATTGTGGCATTACTGGTGGGAGGAAAGATTTGGGGTATTGCAGGAATGATTCTAGCTGTACCGGCTGTCGGAATTTTGAAAATTTTACTTTCCTACTCGACTTCACTTAAGCCGTTTGTTATTCTATTGGAAGATAAACACCCCGAGCTACCAGCTGAAGAAATACCTGAAAAAACCGACTAGCTGATTTTCTCTATCACCAAGTTATGATTGGTATAAATGCAAATGTCAGCAGCAATGGTTAAACTCTCACGCACCATTTCCTCAGCCGTCAAATGAGGAGCATGTTTCTTTAACGCCAACGCAGCAGATTGCGCATACATGGATCCCGAACCGATAGCCGCCACCTGATGATCGGGCTCCAATACATCTCCTGTTCCAGATATAACCAGAATTTCATCTTTGTTCACCGCAATCAACATGGCTTCGAGTCTGCGAAGGAAGCGATCGGTGCGCCAGTCTTTGGCTAGCTCAATAGCTGCACGCTTCATGTTGCCGCTATACGCGTTTAGTTTCTCGTCAAATCGATCGAGTAGTGTAAACGCGTCCGCAGTGGATCCTGCAAAACCGGTGAGCACTTTCCCATCTTGCAGCCTCCGAATTTTTTTTACATTACTCTTAGCAATCGTGTTACCCATGGTTGCTTGTCCATCGCCCCCGATGGCGACTTGGCCATGGTGCTGCACAGCAAGAATGGTGGTAGCGTGTATTTTTTGCATCTTATGGTATAGGAATTTCAATTCCTGTTTTTAAAATCTCGTCAATCAAAAATGGACTATTCCCCTGATAGTCTTTCCAGGTGAATAGGTGTGGCTCTATGCGATGATATTTAATCGTGGCCAATCCAACTTTTTTCCAATTTTCTAACGGATTCTCTGTGAAGTCTTTGGAAATGATAGCCAAATCAATATCCGAGTATTGATTTTGTGAATTATTGGAATAGGAGCCAAATAGAATAGCCTTCTCAACTTTAACATTGAGGGTTTTAGTCATCAACAGATATTTTTGTGCGTACCTTATCGCAGCATCTTTAGTGCGCATAGCTTTAGTTCTTTCGTTTTTACAAATAAATCCTTTGTGTAAGCAGCCCCTGCTATTCGATGAATTTTCTTCGCGTGTTCAGGGTAACGCCCTTCCATTTGAAAAAAGTTTAATTCATTCATTCATTCATTCATCAGTAAGAGTTGATCGTCATTTGCCTTGAAAGATGTTTGTGAGAAAAGCGTAATGAGATTGTGGATTCGTGGAGGATAATCAGTTTCGTGTTCTTTTATCCACAACGCTTTCGCCAATTTTTCAATGCTTAAATGCAAGCAGAAAAGGGCAAAGGCATAATCTTTTAGTTTCAACAATGACTCAGCTCTTTTCCAATCATTCTTGGAGGTAGTAACCCAATATTTAATATGATCTTCCTTAGTCATTATCGAGCATTATTATTCTCAATAGCTGTAGAGTGTATTTCGGTCATTTAATGAAGTTCGGTGTGTTCGTAAATGTCTCGTAAGGATAAGGTCACGTTCAAGGCTTCAATCACAAGGCTTTGTTCTATTGATTTGTATTCTTCCAATTCCCAATGATTGACTGAATTTAATCTAAAAATCTCTACACTGATAGATTCTGAATCAACAAGAACGTATTCTTTTAAGGAAGCGATATCGCGATACAATTTGAATTTTCCGCCTCGGTCATAGTTTTTTGTGCTTGGTGATAAGATTTCAATGAGAACCGTGGGCATTAGGGATGTGTTTTCGTTCTTTTCGAATTTCTTTTTTTCACCACAATAAATCGAGATATCGGGATAAGTGAAAAGAGTATTCTCAGGAATGTGAAGGCGTTTGTCACTACCGTAAGGGCGACAGCCTTTTCCTTTTAGTTGGCTTCCAAGTTCAAGAAATAAATTTGAGAAAATCTCATTATGAGGGTCTCCTGCCCCAGCCATCGCAAATACCTCTCCTTGAAAATACTCATGTTTTTCCTCAGAAGATTCTTCGAAGTCTAAGTACTCCTCAATGGTAAGGTGTTTTTTATTGTAAGCTACAATTGGTTCTCTAACCTCCATAGATTTGCGCTTAAATGCAATAAATCTTGTTCATTCAAATGACTTCAAAAAAAGCCAGAAGAATATTCCTACTGATTTTTTTCCTTGCCGCCACTTTTGTTTTTTCAGGCCATCAAATCAAAATCCTTACCGGATCTTCCAACAAGCCTTTCAACGTTTTCAAGAAGGCAGCACCAACTGCTCCGTCTACAGCGCGGTGATCACAAGACATGGTCACTTTCATCACGCTACCGGGAACCAGTTGGCCGTTTTTCACAACCGCTGTTTCTTTGATTCCACCAATAGCTAAAATGCAGGCATCCGGAGGGTTGATGATAGCTGTAAAATCTTCAATGCCAAACATACCTAGATTTGAAATAGTAAAAGTACTTCCTTCCCAATCGCTGGGTTGTAATTTCTTATCGTGTGCTTTTTGTGCGAGGTCTTTTACCTCTAGCGCAATGTGTGAGAGTGATTTGTTATCTGCAAAGCGGATGACTGGAACAAGCAAACCATCTTTTACGGCCACCGCCACACCGATATGGATGTGATGATTCTTGCGCATTTTATCGCCCAGCCAACTTACGTTTACATCCGGGTTTTGGCGAAGAGCAGCAGCCACCGCTTTGATCACCATGTCATTGAAGGAAATTTTTACCGGAGCAATTTCATTCATGCTTTTGCGTGCTTCGATCGCTTTGTCCATGTTGATTTCCATCGTGAGATAGAAATGAGGTGCAGAGAATTTACTCTCTGCCAAGCGCTTCGCGATGGTTTTTCTCATCTGAGAAACCGGAATTTCTTCAAAGCTCTCTTTGCCAACTACTTGCGGCAACACAACAGGTGCTGCTGATGATTTTGCCGTAGTGGCAGTAGCCGTTTGAACAGAAGGTTTGTAGTTTTCTACATCTTGTTTGGTAACTCGTCCATTATCTCCCGTGCCTGCAATTTTGCTAATATCGTAACCTAGTTCTTTTGCAATACTTTTGGCTAGTGGAGAAGCTTTTACTCTTCCATTGGCCGAAGAATCGGATGTGCTGTTAGAGGCGTTTGCCGCAGGAGCAGAAACAGCTTTGGGTGAAGAGGCAGCACCTGTAGTTACCGCTGAATTTTTTTGCTCATGGGCTTTCAATAATGTTTGCCAGTCAGCGCCTTTTTCTCCAACAATGGCGAGAACTCCGTTGATCTTTACCGCCTCTTTCGCGTTTGCGCCAACGTAGAGTAGAGTCCCGGTGCTGTAGGATTCGTAGTCCATCGTAGCTTTGTCCGTCTCGATTTCAGCCAATAACTCACCAGCCTTTACTTGATCGCCCACCTTTTTATGCCATACCGCTATGACACCTTCGGTCATGGTATCGCTCATCTTAGGCATCAACGCAATTTCAGCTTTTATTCCCGTTGTGTCGATGGCAGGAGGCGCTTCTGATTTTACTTCTTGTTTTGGCTGTTCCGCTTTTGCGCCACCACTTACTGCGGCCGAATTTGCACCAGCCAAAAGTGTGGAATAGTCTTCGCCTTTATTTCCTACAATGGCCAATACACCATTTATTTGAACGGGTTCGCCTTCTTTCGCCCCTAGGTACAGGACAGTTCCTGCGTTAAACGATTCATAGTCCATCGTGGCTTTGTCCGTTTCGATTTCTGCCATTAATTCACCTGTCTTCACAGCGTCACCCACTTTTTTATGCCATTTGGAGATCACACCTTCCGTCATGGTGTCGCTCATCTTGGGCATACGTACAATCTCAGCCATCGCAATTTTTTTTAAGTTCTATTTTAATTCTGAATTTCAAAAATAACCGTATTTGACCGATTTTCTTAGGGTCTAATTCATTTTTTATCGTGTTGGGAAAACCAACTTTTTTGTATCCTCGGGGGGAATTGAGATTATGATTGACCCTTTCCGGGTTTATAATCAATAGGTTGATGTGTTTTTTCTAGCAATAGCCGTTTTGTTTGCCATCCATCATTAAAACCGCGCATTTATAAAGGCTTACACCTATTGAAATGATCGTTAGGCTATATTTGAACACCAAAAAAATTCAATTCATGAGAAAAAAACTACTCTTTCTTTTTGCCCTCTCGATAGGGCTTATTTACCAGGCTGCGTTTGCGCAGAAGCTTGACATGGAAAAACTAAAGGGCATGAAGCCTCGTTCCATCGGGCCGGGCGGCATGAGCGGGCGGATTACCTCAATCGATGTGGTTCGCAACAACACCGACATTATGTATGCCGGCTCAGCATCTGGTGGCCTCTGGAAAACAACAAGTGGAGGCATCAATTGGGAACCCATTTTCGACAAAGAAAACGTTCTTTCGATTGGCGCTATTGCCATTCAACAAGATAATCCATCTGTATTGTGGGTGGGAACCGGTGAAGGTAACCCACGGAATAGTTTGAATGGCGGGTACGGCATTTACAGGAGCCTTGACGGAGGCAAGAATTGGAAGGTGATGGGCTTGGAAAAAACGCGCAATATCTATCGCATTATTATTGATCCAGGAAATTCAAATGTGATTTATGTGGCGGCTATTGGCTCCCCTTGGGGCGAACATCCTGAGCGCGGTGTTTACAAAACCGTTGATGGCGGAGCAAACTGGGAAAAGGTTTTGTTTGTGGATGACAAAACAGGTTGCGCAGAGCTGATCATGGATCCATCGAATCCGAATAAATTGATC
>JAJTGQ010000006.1 GCA_021299455.1 Flammeovirgaceae bacterium
CGATTGTCAACAAGATGGCCTTGGCTTTGTTGGACAAAGAGAAATCCACCAAAATGTCCAAACGATCAAAACGGTTGACCGCTGCATTGGATGATGATTACAGAAGTTTGGTGCTAAAATGTTAAAAGCGATTTCCCTGAAGCCGACTGCGACTCAATTTGAAAAACACAAGTTACGTAAACTTAATTCTCTGGCTCAAAGCTGCCAGCGGATCTTAATTTTGAAGAGCCAATACGCCCTTCTCTTTTGCGTCTAAAGCAGACGATCCCATCAAAAACTCATCCACCGCCCGTGCCGCTTCGCGTCCTTCGCTAATGGCCCAAACCACTAATGACTGACCCCTTCGTGAATCTCCGCAAGCGAAAATATTTTCTGCAGAAGTTTGATAGCGTTGACACTTGATGTTTCCACGATCATCATAGTCTATTCCTAGTTGATCAAGTAGGCCGTTGTGTTGTGGATGTAGGAATCCCATTGCCAACAAAGCTAATTCACATGGAATTACTTTTTCTGTCCCTGGGATTTCAATAAATGCTGGTGCCTTGCCAGCTTCCTGTTTTACGTCCACTTCAGCAACTTTCAAACCGGTTAGGTTTCCATTTCCGTCCCCCACAAACTCTTTTGTTACTATGGACCATTTGCGTTCACAACCTTCTTCGTGGGAAGAGGATGTGCGCATTATCATTGGCCAACTTGGCCAAGGCATCGAAGCAGTTCTATCTTTAGGTGGCTTTGCTAGGATTTCAATTTGTGTAACTGACTTTGCGTGATGTCGATTGCTGGTGCCTACACAATCTGAACCGGTATCTCCTCCGCCAATAACGACTACGTTTTTATGCGTTGCCCAAATTTCTTCTTCCGCTATTTTTTTGCCACTCACTCTTCTATTTTGTTGAGTGAGAAATTCCATCGCGGGATACACACCCTTTAAATTTCTACCGGGTATAGGCAAATCTCTTGGTATGGTAGAGCCAATGCAAAGAAGCACTGCATCAAAGTCATCATGCAATTGTTGAACGGAAATACTTTCTCCTACCGCTGCATTCACAATAAATTTGACGCCCTCTTCTTTCATCAGGTTGATTCTGCGATCAAGCACCTGCTTATCCAATTTAAAATCAGGAATGCCGTAGCGGAGAAGTCCACCCACTTCGTCAGCGCGCTCAAAAATTGTTACATCATGCCCTGCGTAATTGAGCTGCGCGGCTGCCGCTAATCCGGCAGGGCCAGATCCGATGATGGCAACTTTCTTTGTTGTTCTTGTGATAGGAATTCGGGGCTTGGCATAACCCTCTTCAAACGCCTTTTCAATAATCATCTTTTCGATGTACTCGATCGTAACCGGGGGTTTGTTGATCCCCAACACGCAGGAAGCTTCGCAGGGTGCAGGACAAATTCTTCCCGTGAATTCCGGGAAGTTGTTGGTTGAAACAAGCGTTTCATAGGCGAGCTTCCAGTTGCCTTGATACACCGCATCATTGAATTCAGGAATGATGTTTCCTAGCGGACAACCTGAATGACAAAACGGAGTACCACAATCCATACAACGCGAAGCCTGCTTCACTCCTATCTTCGTATCGATCGCAGCATCTACCTCATTGTAGTCGTTGATGCGTTCTTTTGGATCGCGTTTTTTCGGCAACTCTCTATCAAACTCTAAAAATCCGGTTGGCTTTCCCATAGCTCTAAATGTTCAATGATCAATTAATCAATTTTCAATGACCTACTCATCGGCAAATTGAGGCATTGGCTAATTGGCTTATTCTGTTTTTTTCTAACACAGCTATTCGCCTTTGGATTTCTTCTTTCTTTCATTTTCTAGCTCTCTTTCAAGGTGCACGATCATCTCATCTTTGGCTTTTATAATATCCTCTTTTGATTTGATACACAGTTGAAACAACTCAGCATCACCAATGACCACGCCATTATGGTTGTGATTATTGTTTTGAATATGCACCGTATTTTTGTCTGGAGAAATCAAATCAGCAATTGATATTTTGTAAAAACTAGCCAATTTTTCAAGAATGTCTAATTTTGGCTGTGTTTTATCGCTCTCTATCATGTGATAGTTTGATTGAGCCATCTCTAGATAATCAGCAACAACTTGTTGAGAGAAACCTTTTACTTCTCTCAATTGCCGGATGCGTGTACCAAGTTGCATAAAATTGGATTTCGTTGGTTTATCTGTTTCTGCTATAAAGTTATCAATTATTGATATAATTTTATACTCTGTTTTTTTAGTAAGTTTTTTACGAGAATTTACTTTTGATTGGTACTCAACTTTTTTCCAGTCACATTTAAATCTCAAATCTATGAAAATGAAATTTACAACCTTTCACATGAGAAGTTTTTCGCGTTTAACAGTTTTGTTATTTTTACTAACGTTTGCTACTCAATGCAGAAACGACCTTGACGTTAGTCCTAAATCCGATGGTTATCTAGTGCCAACAACTGTAAAAGATCAACTTTCCACAAAAATGGCTAAAATCCTTGCAAAAAAGATGGCTGATCAAGCTACCCGGGAGTTTATCAAACAAAATGTTCTAAAAAAATTTGACGAAGACTACAATTTCTTGTTCGTAGATTCATACCGATTTCTTTTGGATAAAGGGAAAGACGCATCTTTTATCGATTCGGTTATCAGGTATCACCCACTCATGCAAATTGTGGTTCCAGAACTTTCTACAGTGGCACCTGAAGACTGGAATACAACTTCTCATGTGCCGTTGGTTGCAGTGGTTCCAGAGCTTCATCGGCCAGGAAATGATACGATTATTGGCGCGTATGATGTTACAGGAACTTTGCATAAACTGAGTACCATAAAAGACCCGAAGCAACATATTGTTGTGATTAGCGAGAATGTTAGAACACAATTTTATCTCACGGGCACAGAGCCTACAATTGAAAAAATCAGAAAGGCCAAAAATGGAAGGGCTTGTGATATTTTTTTAAGAGTGCCAAGCCCAAACTATGTTACGACAAGCAAAACAGGAAGTTACTACTTAAAAAAGGAAGTAGCGCGACTTTACAATCTGGTAGAAGAAGGGTGTGATGGAGGAGGCGGAGGTGGAGGCTACTATGGTGGTGGTCCGCCACCAAATAACACCTCAAGTTGCCAGAGACAAACAATGTCGCCTGATCGTAAAGATATAATAGGTGACATGTCGTACCAGAACATGAGTGTGTTAAGGTCAGTTGCCGACTGGACGGGTAGCGCAAAAGACTTTAAAATGGACATAGACTATGGAGGTATAAATGGATCACCTGTCAAAAATTTTGCTGTCTATTTTTGGGTCAGCAGACACACGTCATCATCATGCGATTTTTTTTGGTGGTGTTGGGCGACACAATTTAATCCAAATGTTCCAACTCTATCATGGGATAGGACAAATGATGGTAATCAGATGAAATATACTTTGTGGGCTTTGGGCAATGGGGCAACAACAACAAATACACAAACATATACTGCCACAGGTGAGGGAGGTTTGAGTTTGTCATACACAGTTACGAAATCGGTCTCAAGTAAGGATCAGATATTGGGGCAGGACTATGTTAAGTATTGTGATGTAGCAAATGGACAAGGCACTAGATACGCTGTTGGTCAATATGCCTATTTTTATATACATCGATGATTTTAGCTAGGTTTTTTATCTTTGGTTTTGCAGCTATTATTTTCTTTGTTAACGAGGCAAAAGGACAATTTTGCTATGGGGCGCAAGTTCAAAATTTTGGAGGGGCGAAAAGGGGGGCTGTTGTAGCGGATTCAATTTTGGTAGTCGCTGACTCCAAAGGATCAATAAGTGAATTTAATGTTCCATCAATTGGACTTTTTCTCGAATACAAGCCAGCAGGAAAGATTCCAATATTTTTTCGATCAGAAGTCAATTTTAGGCCAAGCCCAATCGGGCTTGGTCTTACAATTTACAATGGAAAATCTTTTGGAGGCAAACCTGATGCTGTTTACACCTACAAGGCTTTGAATTTTGCGTTTGATGTACCAATCAGTCTATCCTATAATATAATCCAACGAGAAAAGCTCTCAGTCCTAAAGTTACGAAATTTGGAAATTGGCGTAATCGCAGGATTCACAATCCAGTTTCTCGCAAAAGGAGATAGAGAGACTTATCCTATCGCAAAAAACTTCAATTCACCTGGTATATCCGATGTAAACTTTGCGATCTACAATACCATTAAATCGGCTAACTATTTCTATAATTATGGCGTCAGAATAAGACTCGGTCACTTTCTCGCTACCTACAGGCGCGATTTGCTGTTAACTAATTCCGGAACCAATGATCTTAACGTATGGGGGAATACTTACTCCTTTAGAACTAACTATGATTATCAGTCAGTTTCTTTAGGATATGTATTTAGTTTTAGAAAGCGGACTAAAAACGAAACAGAGAATGTCAAATAAACTTCAGGTCATAGCGCTAGCACTAGTACTTCTTGTCTGTACAACTACTCCAGCATTTACGCAACTAACCGTAGCCTACTATCAAAGTAATTTGCCATTTGTGTCCATCAACTATGAGTTCAAAAGTAAGCTGAGGCCTGAAATGAGAATAGGGTCGGATAATTTTCTTAACAATGTGGCGCTAGAGGCAATTGTAAATTATAACTTTATTAGAAACGAAGATTTTGAATGTTATCTTGGCATAGGAGGTAGGGCGAATGTTTTTGGTGGTTTGGTGATCCCTCTTGGCGTAAATTTTTATCCCTTGCCGGATAAGCGTTTTGGCTTACATATTGAACTAGCTCCCATTTTTACCAGCAATCAGTTCACAGAAAACATCCTTCGTGGTAGTTGGGGCATTCGTTACCGATTTACAAAGCAACAATAATTCTGTAAGTGTTTTTTCAATACAGCTACAAGCCCGTTGCCTGAAGCTTTCGGCTTGCAGCTTTTTGTAGAACAGCTTTGTAATCTATCGGCAGCCGCTATTTGCTTTGGGTAAATTCATGATGCGATAAGATCATTTTCTTTAATAGCGCTTCGTCTTTATTTTCCAATGTATCTAACAGCACCATTTCCATGTTGCAGTTTTTTACAAACGTCTTGTTTACATCCCATACGTAAGCAACCCCACCGCTCATACCAGCGGCAAAGTTTCTTCCGGTATCCCCTAAGATTACGACAGAACCTCCTGTCATGTATTCGCAGCCATGGTCACCCACACCCTCTACTACTACTTGCACTGCTCATAACTTTCAATTCTCCTTTCCCCGTCAAAATCTTTCTCAAGGGGTGACTCTTTTTATTTTGTTTTTTGCACCACGGGCTCTTTGAGAAATAGATCCTTGGATACAATTTCACCACCGTGCCACAAAGTGTCGGCACTCAGATCAATTTGTTGTCCGGGCCACTCAATATAGTAACTCCGATTGGCCACCTGTTTGAAAAGGATTGGGTTACTTAGGATTGAAAAAACAGGCAACTTAAAATAGGGTTCCATATTGAACATTTTTGCAATGCCGTCATCAAATTCCAGCTTTAGATGGAAATCTTCGGTGGCAAATAATGAAACAATCTTTCTCACTTTATTTTAGTGCTTCTATATCAAAAACAGGTTGCCCACTTACGGCCAACTTCCAATTGGCCATTAATTCATCGTGGTGAATCTCCATCCACGCGTTTACTAACTTCAATTTCTTTTTTGGAAAATCGCCAGCTAGCACTTCACAATCGGGGATGCTCACCACTGCTTGCCACTCCGCATGCTCTATATGTACATGGGGCAGTTTGTGTTCTTTATTATCCATAAAAAACATCCTCACTATTATTCCATAGAACATTGAGATTACAGGCATCCGTCTCTTTTTTGAAATTGATATCCAAAAATACGAAAACGCATCGTTCAACTCAAAGACTCCGTTCGAAACAAGGCTTGTAACCCTAAAAAGGATGAACCTACCCAGGTGGCAGATGGGGGATTTTCTTTAAAATCGTTAACTAAAAGCCAGTAGCTTTAAGCTTGTGGCTAACAGCTTTTTGCAACACGGCTTTATAATCTATCGGCATCACTTTTACAAAATGTTTGAACGCGGTCTGCCAATAACTTAGAAGGTGAGCCGCTATTTTACTTTGGGTAAATTCATGATGCGATAAGATCATTTTCTTCAACAGCAACTCGTCTTCATTTTCCAATGTATCTAACAACACCATTTCCATGTTGCAGTTTTTCACGAAGGTTTTGTTCACATCCCACACGTAGGCAACACCACCGCTCATGCCGGCAGCAAAGTTTCTTCCGGTATCTCCCAATATCACCACTGTACCACCTGTCATGTATTCACAACCATGATCACCCACACCCTCTACTACTACTTGCACACCTGAATTGCGCACGGCAAAACGTTCACCGGCCATTCCATTGATATAACTTTCACCGGAGGTGGCTCCAAAAAAAGCTACGTTACCAGCAATGATATTTTTTGAGGCATTGTACGTTGATTTTTTATTCGGATAGAGAATCAGCTTTCCTCCCGATAACCCCTTTCCAAAATAGTCATTAGCATCACCTTCCAATTCAAACGTTACGCCACCCGTGGTAAATGCACCAAAGCTTTGTCCCGCAGTGCCTGTGAATTTATAATGGATTGTATCTTTTGGCAGCCCCGGCCCTCCATAAATTTTCGAAATCTCATTGGACAGCATGGCCCCCACTGCCCGATCTTGATTGGAAATAGAAAAACTGTCATTTACATTTTCCACATTCTTCAAAGCACCTTGTGCTTTGACGATCAATTTCCGATCGAGCACATTTTCAATTTCATGATCTTGTTCTTCTTGTTTGAACAAGGCTACTTCCAAGTTCATGGGCTCTTTGAAAAGCAACGGAGACAAATCCAAGTGTTGATTTTTCCAATGCGCATCGCCTTCACTCAATTCAAGTCGATCGGCCTGCCCCACCATTTCGCTCACTTTTCTAAAACCCAACTCAGCCATGATTTCACGCAGCTCCTCCGCCAAAAACTCAAATAAGTTCACCACATATTCCGGCTTACCTGTAAATAGTGCCCGCAATTCTTTGTTTTGAGTGGCTACGCCAACAGGGCATGTATTCAAATGGCATTTGCGCATCATAATGCAGCCGGAAGTCACCAATGCGGCTGTCGCTACTCCCCATTCTTCTGCGCCAAGCAAAGCGGCAATCGCTAAATCTTTTCCTGTGCGAATCTGTCCATCGGTTTGCAATACCACTCTTCCACGCAACTTATTTTTTACTAACGTTTGATGCGCTTCCGCCAACCCAAGCTCCCATGGCAAGCCGGCATGTCGTATCGAGCTGATAGGTGATGCACCCGTGCCACCATCATGACCGGCAATTAAAATCACATCTGCATGTGCTTTGGCCACACCAGATGCAATTGTACCCACACCGGCTTCAGAAACTAACTTCACACTAATACGCGCTTCGCGATTGGCATTTTTCAAATCAAAGATGAGTTGCGCTAAATCCTCGATAGAATAAATATCATGATGGGGTGGAGGCGAAATCAACCCAACGCCAGGAGTGGAATGACGTACTCTTCCAATCCAGTCATCTACTTTATGACCCGGTAGCTGACCACCTTCACCAGGCTTGGCTCCTTGCGCCATTTTTATTTGCAATTCTTTCGCATTGGTCAGGTAATGACTCGTTACACCAAAACGCCCGGAAGCGACTTGCTTGATAGCCGAGTTCTCAGAATCGCCACCTGCCTGTCCGGCAGACAGGTTTGCCTTTTTTACAAATCGAATTTCATCTTCACCCCCCTCGCCACAATTGCTTTTTCCACCGATGCGATTCATCGCAATCGCCAAGGTGCTGTGCGCTTCATGGGAAATAGATCCAAAGGACATCGCACCTGTAGCGAATCGTTTGAAAATACTTTCTTTCGTCTCCACTTCGCTGAGTGGAATAGACTTCCCCGCCTGTCCGGCAGGCAGGGCCTTTTTAAATTTTAGCAAGCTGCGAAGCGTGATCGCTTTTTCACTTTGGTCGTTGATGAGAGTCGAATACTTTTTGAAAAGGCTGTAATCTTTTGCTTTGGTAGATTGCTGTAGTAAATGAATCGTCTGTGGATTGAATAGATGAGCTTCACCACGCTGCTTCCATTGATAGACTCCGCCTACTTCTAATTTTGGATTTGAATTGGCCGTCTTTGGGAAAGCCAATGAATGTTTTGCCAGTGCTTCTTTGGCGATGTCATCCAGTTTTAAACCACCAATGCGAGAAATGGTTCCCGTAAAATAAGGGGCGATGACTTCTTGATGAATTCCCAAGGCTTCGAAAATCTGAGCTCCATGGTACGATTGCAATGTGCTGATGCCCATTTTGCTCATCACCTTGAGTAACTCTCCGGCAACGGCCTTTTTATAATTGTAGAGCGCTTTCTCTTCGGTGAGTTCCTCACTAAAAAGGTTCCGCTTCTTCATGTCGTGAATGGTTTGATACACCAAATAGGGATTAACACCAGAAGCACCAAAGCCCACAAGCGTAGCGTAGTGGTGGGTTTCCCACACATCACCGGCCTCGACCAACAACCCCACTTTCCCGCGAAGACCTTTTCGAATTAATTCATGATGCACGGCAGATACAGCTAACAGTGATGGAATCTGCGCATGACCGCTGTCAAAACTTCTATCGGAAAGAATGATGATGGTAAACCCATCTTCAATCGCATCCGTCACGTATTGACAGACACGGTTTAGTCCTTTCTCTAATGAACCCGGCTCTCCATCGGCTTTGAAGTAGGTGTAAATCGTTTTGGTTTGCAGATGGCGGTGATCGATGTATCGAATTTTCTCTAATTCATTGTTGGATAAGATGGGAGTTGGTAATTCCAATGTGATGCAATGCTCGGGAGATTCTTCTAATAAGTTGAGTGAGCCACCCACATGTGATGCCAGCGACATCACCAATCGCTCTCGAATCGGATCGATGGGTGGATTGGTAACTTGTGCGAAAAGTTGCTTGAAGTAACTCGACAAATGTTGCGCTTGTCGGGATAGCACGGCCAATGGAGTATCGTTACCCATAGAGCCCAATGCTTCTTTACCCGTCTCACACATTTGTGCCAAGATCATACGCAAGTCTTCGGATGTATAGCCGAATGAAATCTGTCGCTTTAAGAATGTAATGGGGTCATACTTGTGAAAACTTCCTCCGGGTTCAGGCAAATCGATGAGGCGGACTTTATTTTCTTTCACCCATTTTCCATAAGGTTGGCGAGTGCAGATGTCTTTCTTCAATTCATCATCGCTGATGATGCGGCCTTGTTCTAAATCGACCACAAACATTTTTCCCGGTTGCAATCGCCCTTTCGAAACTACCTTAGCGGGATCGATGTCAATCACGCCTACTTCAGAGGCCATCACCACAAAGTCATCGTCTGTTACTACAAAGCGAGAAGGTCTTAGCCCATTTCGATCCAAGGTGGCGCCCACAATTTTCCCATCGGTAAAAGTGATGGAGGCCGGGCCATCCCAAGGCTCCATCAGGTTCGCGTGGTATTCGTAAAAGTCTTTTTTCTCTTCCGTCATCGCCTCGTTACCATCCCACGCTTCTGGGATGAGCATCATCATCACATGAGGTAATGGGCGGCCTGCATGAACGAGCAATTCAATTACATTATCAAGATTGGAAGAATCAGATTGCTTGGGGTTGCAAATCGGTAAAATCATGTTCAACTCTTCGCGCGTAAAGTGAGGCGAGGAGAAAAACGCTTCTTTGGATTTTAACCAATTGATATTGCCCTGCACCGTATTGATCTCGCCATTGTGCGCAATGAAACGAAACGGTTGTGCGAGTCGCCAGGAGGGAGAAGTATTGGTAGAAAAACGAGAATGGATCACAGCTAAGGCGGAGACTACCTCTTCATTTTCTAAATCCGGAAAATAGGGTTTTAGTTGTCCACTGGTAAGCATGCCTTTGTAGGCAATTGTTTTATAAGACAGCGTAGAAAAATAGAATTGATTGTCGACACCCTTGATCGATTCGGTGATTAAATGCGTGACGTATTTTCTGAGTATGAAAAGTTTGCGTTCAAATTCTTCGGGATCAACTCCTGCATCCAACCGCTTTATGAAAACCTGCTCCATCACAGGCTCTGCCAATAGTGCGGTTTCTCCAAGTTCCTTGTTATTTGTTGGGAGCACCCGATAGCCGAGGAGTCCCATTTTCATTTTTTTGATTTGCCGATTCAATAAGGTTCTACATTCCTCCCGGACCTTAACATCGCGTGGAAAGAACACCAAGCCAACGCCATAGCTTCCATAGGCTGGTAGTTTGAAACCGAGTTTGCCACATTCACCAATAAAAAATTCGTGAGGTACCTGAATAAGAATGCCCGCTCCATCGCCAGTGTTCGGTTCGCAGCCGCAAGCACCTCGATGTGCCATGCGCTCAAGCATGGTGAGTGCATCGGTAATTACCTGATGCGATTTTCTTCCCTTAATGTTGGCGATGAATCCAACACCACATGAGTCTTTCTCAAACTCTTCGCGGTATAATCCTTGGCTATTTTTACTGTTCACTTCCTGAAAATTGCTTAAAGGGTTCTTTTCAAGAAATAAATTTAAAGCCTGGCAACTCCAATTGGTTGGTTTACGGGAAGTATTTTAAAAAAATCGTATAATCTTAACTAACAGTTAGTAGCGGAATCGGTTGAAACGGATGTTTTCCAATGTTAAAACAAAACGTCTGGCAGATAGCACATACAGGCCATTTGGGCGCTGTAGTGTATGTTCTGGTTTCAATAATTGTTTCAAGTTTGTATCTTTAAAGTATGTTTAACAGGATAACAGTAACCCCAAATCAAATGAGCGGTGAACCTTGTATCAGAAGTCTCCGAATTCCCGTTGCTACTATTGTTACGTTGTTTGCCCAAGGCCTCTCGGTAAGCGAAATAATCTCATACTATCCAGATTTGGTCAAAGAGGATATTGAAGAAGCATTGAATTTTGCGGCTGAGACAGTTCGCGAGAAAGAATTGCCACTATTAAAAGTGGGATGAGATTTTTAGTAGACAATGCCATTTCGCCAATAGTAGCCAAGGGTTTGCAAAATGTTGGCCATGATGCAATACATGTTCGCGAGTATGGTCTGCAAGCAGCCGAAGATTGGGTACTCTTTGAAAGAGCTGAAAAAGAAAAAAGAATAATCATTTCGGCAGATACCGACTTTGCGTTTTTGTTAGCCTCAAGAAAAACAAATAGCCCTTCTGTTATTCTTTTTCGTAAACGTGCTGAGCGAAACCCTCTCCTTCAAATAGATCTATTACTTCTTAACCTTACTGATAGTATTTGTATACAATTGGAAATGGGCTGTATCTTAATCATCGAACAAGAGAGAATCAGAATTCGGACATTGCCGCTTTTAAAACAGTAATTTATTGTACTAAAGAACGAGAATAATCAATAATCAAAATGATACACAAATACATCCAAACCAATCAAGATCGGTTCCTATCTGAGCTTTTTGATCTTCTAAGAATTCCCTCCGTAAGTGCCGATAGTAAACACAAACCAGATGTGCGCAAAGCTGCGGAGTACTTGATTCAAAAACTGAAAGACGCGGGTGCCGATAAAGTAGAATTGTGCGAGACGAAAGGGCATCCGATTGTTTACGGAGAAAAAATGATGGATCCGTCAAAACCAACTGTATTGGTTTATGGTCATTACGATGTTCAACCCGCTGATCCGTTAAACTTATGGGACTCTCCTGCTTTTGAACCAGTCGTCAAAGACGGAAAAATTTATGCGCGTGGTTCTTGCGATGACAAAGGTCAGATGTACATGCACATCAAAGCATTTGAAGCAATGATGAAGTTGAATCAACTCTCGTGCAACGTAAAGTTCATGATTGAAGGCGAGGAGGAAGTGGGTTCGGATAACCTCGGCACATTTGTGAAGGAAAATAAAGCAAAGCTAAAGGCAGATGTTATTTTGATTTCAGATACCTCCCTTATTTCACTTGATACGCCTTCGATTACAGTTGGCTTGCGTGGGTTGAGTTATATGGAAGTGGAGGTGACTGGACCGAATCGCGATTTGCATTCTGGAGTGTATGGAGGAGCTGTAGCCAATCCGATCAACGTCCTAAGCGAAATGATTGCTTCCATGCATGATAAAAACGGAAGGATCACCATTCCAGGGTTTTATGACAAAGTTGCGGAGTTAACTGCCGAGGAAAGAAAAGCATTGAATAAAGCTCCCTTTAATCTAGATGAATACAAGAAGGAATTGGCGATTGATGACGTAAAAGGAGAAGCAGGTTATACTACTTTGGAGCGCACCGGTACGCGCCCGACACTGGATGTCAACGGCATCTGGGGAGGGTATACAGGCGAAGGAGCAAAAACAGTATTGCCGTCAAAGGCCTCTGCTAAAATTTCAATGCGTTTAGTTCCCAACCAAAACAGTACCGAGATAACAGACCTATTCACCCAACATTTTCAATCCATTGCGCCCAAGTCTGTAAAGGTAAGAGTGACGGCACACCATGGAGGCGAGCCGGCCGTTACGCCTACAAACTCAAAGGCGTTCCATGCAGCCAGCAGCGCGTTCGAAGAGGTATGGGGCAAAGCTCCGATTCCCACCAGAGATGGCGGCAGTATTCCCATAGTTTCGCTATTCAAAAAGGAACTTGGCTTGGATACCGTTTTGATGGGCTTTGGTCTGGATAGCGATGCGATCCATTCACCCAATGAACACTATGGCATTAAAAACTTTCTGATTGGCATTGAAACGATTGTGGCTTTCTATAAACATTATTCAAAGTAGTTTGTGGAAGAGAGGGATGGAGTAAAAGCCTTCTATGCAAAAAGTGAAAAAGCCTGGCGCAGCTGGCTTGAAAAAAATCACTTGAAAGAAAAGAGCGTGTGGCTTATCATCTACAAGAAGAGTTCTACCACTCCGAGTGTTTATTATCCGGAGGCAGTAGATCAAGCGCTTTGCTTTGGCTGAGTAGATAGCAAACCCAACAAGCGAGACGTTGAAAGTTACTACCAATTCTTTGCAAAACGCAATCCCAAAAGCAAATGGAGTCTGGTGAACAAAAACAAAGTAGCCAAGTTGACGAAACTTGGGTTAATGGAAAAAGCGGGCTTGGAGATGGTTGCCTTGGCAAAACAATCGGGTACGTGGGATGCACTCAATGAAGTTGATCAAATCCTGGTGCCGTTCGACCTTGAAAAAGAATTTCAAAAAAACAAGAAAGCAGCATCGAACTTCGAAGCTTTCCCGCGTTCGGCTAAACGCGGAATTTTAAAGTGGATACTCAGTGCAAAACGACCAGAGACACGCCAGAAACGAATTGAAGAAACGGTTCGACTAGCCAAAGACAATATTCGCGCTCAGCAGTATAAAGGAAATAAAAAACCCGAATGATGAGTTCGGGTTTTTTATGTAGCCATGCAATTAATTACTTCATCTGCAAAAATTCATCAAAGGTTTTGAACACCAAAGGATCTTTTGCACCGTCTTTGTTCAATTGATTAGTAATTTTTGACAGGTGCTTATCCTTAATCTTTTTAAATTCCTCTTTGGCCGTAGCTAATCTGCCTTGCATCGCAGTCATGTTATCAATCTCTGCGGTGTTTGGTTTATAGAAGCTGTTGGCCACTCGCGCATATAAGTCGGCTAAGTCCTCGCGTAATTGTGGTTCGCCAGCACCTACGTAGTTGTCACCTTTTGTAATCACTAACTTATCCTTTAGTTTAGAAAGTTCGTCCATAAAAGGAGTAGCTACTTTCGCACCAGCAGGAGATTTTGCTTTTATACTTTCGGATACCTTGGTCAACTCATCTACATTGTATGTTAAGTAGGCTAGATCCTGGGTCATGTCAAAAAGCTTTTTGGTCATCTCTTCCTGAGCTTTTCTATCTGCCAGTGAAATGGTTGATTTAGGATCGTATTGAACCATTAGGGTTTGAGTAAACGTTTCCTTCCCTTTCTGAACCACAATTTTGTAGTCTCCTGCGGGCACACGTGGAGAAGTGAAGCCACCAAATGTGAACGTTTTACCGGTAGCAACTTTCGGTGGTTTAGTGGTAAAGTTCCAATTGATGACATTAATGCCTTTTGATTTCCCTGGATCCAAGTCTGTGATTTTGTTACCATTCATATCTTGAACCTCCATCGTCATTTTTCCAAGGGTGTGGCGCTTTTTTAAGAAATAAGCAATACGAGCCGCATCACTTGCGTTGTTGCCCACAAATTGTGTTTCGGTGCTGGTAGAACCAAAACCATTTGTTTCAGGGATGGTTGCTTTCTTCGAAGTAAAGAAATGCAAGTCCTTGCCCATGTTCTCAGCCGTAAGTTCGCGCAAAGGAGAGATATCATCAATGATAATGATGCCGCGTCCATGGGTAGCGATTACTAAGTCATTCGTCTTCTTGTGCAATTCTAGATAATGCACGTTGGCAGCGGGCATATTGTTGGTAAACTTGTACCAACTAGTTCCGCCATCTAAGGTGACGAACAATCCAAACTCAGTGCCTACGAACAACAAATTTTCATTGACGTAATCTTCTTGAAGACTACGAGCAAATCCATAAATGTCAGGGGTTGCGATAGACTTCCAAGTAGCGCCAAAATCATTTGTGCGGTAGATATAGGTATTCATATCGCCCGTTTGGTATCCCGTGAAAACTGCATAGGCTCTACCTTTCTCGAACACACTCGCTTCAATGTGATACGTCATCGTATTTTTTGGAAGCCCTGGTACGTTGGCAATAACATTTGTCCATGTTTTGCCACCGTCTTTGGTGAGTTGTAAATTACCATCATCGGTGCCAACCCATACTACATTATCATCTAAAGGAGATTCAGCAATGGTAAAAATGGTACAATGATTTTCAGCCCCTGAATTATCACGAGAAAGCCCTCCTGAATCTTCTTGATTTTGCTTTTTCGGATCATTAGTCGTTAGGTCAGGAGATATTTTTGTCCAGCTTTCGCCCATATCTTCTGAACGGTGGAGGAATTGACTTCCCATGTACAACCTGTCTGGATGATTTTGACTTGGGCTTGTAGTGATTGCCGCATTCCAATTAAAGCGCAATTTAGGATCCCCTTTTTGGGTTAATGGCTGGATGGTTTTAGCCTGATCTTTTGCAGGATCGTACCTCCATACATTTTCGGCACCTTGCATTTCAGAGTAAACCAATTTTTTGGTAGGGTGAGGATACACACGGTAGCCATCGCCCACGCCTACACGCACCCAATCGCGAGCTTCTACTCCGCCCGGTGAACTTGAGGGGCCATACCATGCATTGTTATCCTGCAATCCACCATACACATTGTAATGCGGCTCTGCATTGTCAACACTAACATGGTAAAACTGAGAGACAGGTATATTTTCTACCATCTCCATTGTAGTGCCACCATCCCAGGAGCGATAAATCCCCCCATCAGTGGCGGCATACATGCGATCGGAATTGTGAATATCAAAAACGATGTCGTGCACATCAGAGTGTAAAGGGCCAAGGTCTTTAAATGTCTTGCCACCATCGCGCGAAATAGAGCCGAACAAACCACCTTTTACTATCACATCTGGGTTGCGCGGGTCAACTACAATTCTTGAGAAATAGAATGGTCTAACTACTAACCCAAAGTCACCGTTTAACAATTTCCAATTTGCACCACCATCTTCACTTCTATACAAACCCTTGTCCTTATCCTGCTCTGATTCAACTACCGTGTAAAGAATGTTGGGATTTGAGGGAGCAGCCGCAATAGCCATTCTTCCCAACTTACCTTTCGGGATGCCGTTATGAATTTTATTGAATGTTTTACCTGCATCGGTAGATTTATAAATCGCGCTATTGATACCACCAGAGCTAAATGCCCAGGGTTGTCTTCTTACTTCCCAAAAAGTGACATAAACGGTATTTGGATTTTTAGGATCAAGTAATAAATCACCGCACCCCGTGGTTTTGTTTACAAATAGAATTTTGTTCCAGGTCTTACCGCCATCGGTAGTTTTATAAAGACCTCGCTCATCGCTATCACTCCAAAGAGGCCCAAGCACAGCTACATAAACTTCATCTGGGTTTTTAGGATTGATTTGAATACCTGCTATTCTTTCCGATTTTTCAAAGCCCATTTTCGTCCAATTTGAACCACCATCTACGGTTTTGTATAAGCCATCACCCAATGAAACACTATTACGTGTCCAAGTTTCGCCTGTGCCCACCCAATACGTATTGTCGGGATTGCTTGGATCAATCGCTACTGCTCCAATAGATTGACAATAGTCATCAAATATGGGGTTAAAGGTTGCACCACCATTGCTGCTTTTCCACACTCCTCCACCGGCAGTACCCGCTAAGATTACTCGGTCATTGGTGGGATGTAAATCTAAATCCGTTATGCGCCCACTCATTAAGGCGGGGCCTATGTGCCGGGCTTTTAAATCGCCAAAAATTTCTTTGCCTTTTGAGATAGCATCTTGCGAAAAGGAGTGGATGCTCATCAGAAAAAAAGCAACTAATAAAAATAGGTTTGTTTTTTTCATGCGTTTTTGATTTTCATTTTACTGTCAAAAAAAATACTTCAATAACTCTGTGCCATTGAAGTATTTCTGTTCTTACCCCAAATAATTATTTGCCTGCTGCTGGAAAGGCAAATAAAGTCGCGTCTGTTTTTGGATTTAGCTCAATCTTGCTAATCGTCATACTAAAACCTCCTGGTTGACCTTTAGCACCTTGGGTCATTGTAAAGGGGAATAGCAAACCGTCTACTTCTTGATAATCACTTGTTTTTATTTGCATAACCATTCCTTTAGCTGGACCCGATTTAGCTTCAGATTCCATAAGAAGTGGAACATAATTTTCTGTATCGAAATAATGGAATTCTACATTTTCAACCTCTTTTCCATCAACTTTTATAGGCTTCTTGGTTAGTTTCAATTTGAATGTTTGAGTTCCTTCCACTGTTTCTTTTCCAATCAACTCAAGTTTGTATCCTTTCTTCGCGTAATCAAGAAACTGATCAGGAAAGTCTTGAGCGTCATTCACTTTGTAATTTTCTGTTGCCTCAGAGTCGCTCTTTTCGGCCTTCATTGTTTGTTGATTCGTACTCCAAAGGGTAGTGCCATCAAAAACATTTTGCTTAAACATCATACCTTGAAAGGAAAAATGAGAATACGATTTTCCGTCTTTCAGGCGAATCATTTCCATTGGGATTTCCATTGCTTGTTGCTTTCCTACCAACGTCATCTTTACTCCTTGAATAGCTTTCCACTTCTCTACACCTCCAGTATTTTCGTGGTATTTGGCAATAATCTCATCCGCAGTTTGCGCGTTTGCAGCAACGAAAAAAATCATAGCCGCCATGGTCAGTACACTCTTTAACTTCATATAATTTGGGTTTTTAATTGGTTTACGTGTTTTTTTGAGACTTCGAAGGTAGGCGAAAAGCTGGTTTTAGCAAACGCTTGCACTACTGACGATAATCTGCGCCCATTTGTTGCAGAGCCGACAGAATAATTACTTGTTTGAGGGATTCTTTTTCAACGATTTTGCTGCTCATTGCATTATTTTAGCACTTTCAAACTCACACAATAATGCGATTTGCAGCTTTTTCGTTTTTGATTCTCTCTAATTCGTTCGTTTTTGGTCAAGTTTTGAACCCAGTTAAGTGGCAAACGGCCACCTCTGTTTCGAATGCAAAAGTTGGCGAAGAACTTGATTTGATTTTTAAAGCTACCATCGATAACAGCTGGTACTTGTATTCTTCGGAATTTGACTGTGAAGATGGCCCCATTAAGACAACTTTTACTTTTAAGCCGAATCCAAGTTATCAACTCGTGGGGAAGTTGAAAGCCATCAACCCTATTGACAAGCACGATAAAATATTTGAGTGTAATGTGAAGATATTTAAAGGGGCTGCTGAATTCCGCCAGCGAATAAAAATTCTCAATACCAATCTCAAAGTAGGGGGAGAGTACGAATACCAGGTTTGCACAGAGTTAACAGGGCAATGTGTGCCGGGAAACGGGGAGTTTGTGTTTGATAAGATTAAAGTAAAAGATAAGAAGTCAGAAGTTGGAAGTCAGAAGTTAGAAGAGGTTTCCGGTTTCCGGTTTCCGGTTTCCGGTTCGCAACCAAAAGTTGTTGACTCACTAAAACTAGCAACGGGCAACGGGCAACTGGCAACCATTTCCGGTCCTATTTTAGATTCAACTTTAGTTCAAGACGAAACAATGGGGCAATCGCTTTGGGGATTTTTTCTTCTCGCTTTTTTGGCCGGACTTGCAGCGTTGCTAACGCCATGCGTTTTCCCGATGATCCCGATGACGGTTAGTTTTTTTACAGGTAGGGGAACAAAACTGCAAGCTGTGATTTATGGCGGATCCATCATTGCTATTTACACCGTGATTGGTGCAGTATTAGCCCCGTTGATGGGACCTGAAACAGCAAATCACCTATCTACAGAATGGATTCCTAATTTGATTTTCTTTTCTGTGTTTATTGTTTTTGGTCTCTCTTTTCTAGGGCTGTTTGAAATTACCTTGCCGGGATCTGTTATCAACAAAGTAGATCAGCAGGCCGAGAAGGGTGGCTTACTTGGCGTGTTTTTTATGGCGTTTACACTGGTACTTGTTTCATTCTCTTGCACGGGGCCGTTGGTAGGAAGCATATTAGTTTCTTCCGCAGGAGGAGAATTCATCAAGCCTATTATTGGAATGTTTGCATTTGCATTAGCCTTTGCTATTCCGTTTACTCTTTTTGCTTTTTTTCCGGGATGGCTAAAGTCATTGCCTAAATCAGGCGGCTGGTTGAATACCGTGAAAGTGGTGTTAGGCTTTGTTGAGATTGCACTTGCGTTTAAGTTTTTGAGTATAGCGGATCAGGCTTTTCATTGGAGAATACTTGATCGTGAAATAAATCTGGCCATTTGGATTGTGATTGTTGCTTTGATAGGTATTTATCTCATGAAGGGTTTCAGAATGCCTGGCGATACTGGAAAAGATGCGGAAGACAAAACTGTGAGCGTTCTTCGTGTTTCGTTGGCGATTGTGACTTTTACGTTTTTGATTTATTTGATTCCCGGTATGTGGGGAGCTCCACTGAAAGCGTTGGCAGGCTACTTGCCACCCCAATCAACTCATGATTTTGATTTACTCTCTGCAGGCACAAACACAAAAGCGAATGAAATCTGCGATACGCCCAAGTATGATGAGTTCCTTCATTTACCACACGGTATCAACGGGTATTTTGATTACAAACAAGCCATTGCTTGCGCCCGCCAGCAGAACAAGCCGCTGTTTATTGATTTTACCGGGCATGGGTGTACTAATTGTCGCGAAATGGAAGCACGCGTGTGGAGCAACCCGCAGGTGCTGCAGCGATTAAAAAATGATTTTGTAGTGGTGGCATTATATGTTGATGATAAAACAGAATTGCCGGAAAGTGAATGGTATACTTCTTCGTATGATAAAAAAGTAAAGAAAACCATTGGCAAACAAAATGCGGATCTGCAGATCATGCGATTGAACAATAATGCGCAACCGTTCTACGTGTTGGTGGGTCACGATGAAAAGGTTTTAGTTTCTCCAAAACCCTACGACCTGAGTGCTGAAAATTTTGTTATGTTTTTAGAAGAAGGCAAAAGAGTATTCAAGGCCAACGACTAACCATTTTATTGAGCCGATATTTTACCCTAATCTTGTATCGCTTTAATCCGATATTGACATGAATCCCCACTTTGTCTTGTTCAAATTGTCAAAAAAGATTCTGATTTCAGCCTTGAGTGCAACTATTTTCATTGTACTACTTTTTCTCTTGGATTCTTATACCACTCTATTTACAAAATCAGCTGATTATGCTCAGGAGATCGATTCAACACGAGCAGAAACAGAAATAAAACAGCCTGTTGTTCTTTATGGAATGGTGGTCGATGATCTACATATAATTGAAGACCAAGTAAAAAGGAATCAACGCTTTTTTGATTTGTTCGAGACGGTTCATGTCCAACCAAAAATATTTCAGCAACTCAATTCCTTGTCACGAAAGATTTTTGACTTCCGCAAAGTAGGAGCTCACAAAAAGTACACGCTTATTCATGAAAATGATTCGCTGAAAACGGCACGTGCCTTAGTTTATGAACCAAATGCAATCGACTATGTAGTATTTCATTTGAAAGATACTTTGCAGGTTGAAATTTGCCAACGAGAGGTGGTCACGCTCGAAAAATCTATTTCCGGCAGAATAGAATCATCGTTATCAGAAACCATCGAGGAGTTGAATATCTCTCATGAACTGACCAATAAGTTTGTCGATATTTTTGGATGGCAAGTCGATTTTCAGCGGTTGCAAAAAGGTGATCAGTTCAAATTGATTTATGAAGAAAACCTGGTGGAGGGAAAATCAATTGGTATTGAAAGAGTCTTGGCCATCTATTTTGAACATTTTGGCAAAGGAGAATATGCTTTCCCGTTTGACCAGGGCGAAGGGCTGGATTATTTTGATGAGGACGGAAATAGCTTACGAAAGGCTTTGCTCAAGTACCCGATTGAATTTACACGTATTAGTTCGCGATATAATTTAAATCGTTTTCATCCCGTAGCAAAAGTTTTTCGTGCGCATCTTGGTACCGACTTTGCAGCGCCAACAGGCACGCCCATACGTAGTGTAGGTGACGGAAATGTGGAAGAGGCGCGGTATACGGCAAACAATGGTAACTATGTGAAGATTCGCCACAACAGCACCTACACAACGGGTTATTTGCACATGTCTAAGATTGCCACTGGTGTTGTTGCAGGCTCTAGAGTAAAACAAGGGCAAACAATCGGCTATGTGGGCAGCACCGGATTGGCAACCGGCCCTCATTTATGTTACCGTTTTTGGCGGAACGGAGTTCAGATAGACGCCTTGCGTGTTGAACTGCCTCCTTCTCAGCCGGTGCAAAAAGAACACGTTGCAAGATTTAGTGAAGTCAAAGAAACGTTTAGCAAGCGTTTGCAATTGATTTCATTTCCGCAGCCCGCAGCCCGCGAGGTAATTGTCGCAAGAAATTAGTCACCCAAGGTTTTACTTTTCTATCTTTATTAAAAAATAAAGTGCCTAGACGAGTGAGGTTTGTTTTAGCTTTTTTTTTCCTGGCAACGTCTGTCAGCTATTCGCAGAAGGTGGCCGTAGTACTCAGCGGAGGTGGAGCCAAGGGTCTTGCACACATTGGGGTATTAAAGGCACTGGAAGAAAATGAGATTCCGGTAGACTATCTGACAGGTACGTCAATGGGCGGGATTGTTGGCGGCTATTATGCGGCAGGGATGAGTCCAAAGCAAATCGAAGACATAGCACTTTCCCGCGAATTTCTGGACTGGGTAAATGGACGTCTGGAATTGGGTAGAGACTATTATTATTTCAAGAAAGAGAATGATGCTTCCTTTCTTAAGCTCAACCTGTCGTTAGATTCGACTTTTAATTTTTTGATCAACTCTACGATTGCCAACGACCTATCCTTGAATTTCGCATTAGCGGAAAAGATGGCGCAGCCTTCAGCCATCTCCAAAAATAACTTTGATAGTTTGTTTGTTCCACTTCGCGTGATGGCTTCTGATATTTTTACCCAAGCCGAAGTAGTACTTTCTAAAGGTGTGCTGAGTGACGCACTTCGAACTACCCAAACCGCACCTTTTTTTTATAACCCGATTCGGGTAGATGGAAAGTACCTCTTCGATGGTGGAGTCTACAATAATTTCCCAGTTGATGTAGCTCAACGTGAATTTAAGCCTGATGTAATTATTGGCTCAAATGTATCTTCCAAAGTGTATAATACCTATCCCTACGGAGAAGATGAGAAGTTGATTTCGCGCTCGTTGCTTTATATGTTATTGGATAAATCAAATCCTAGTGATGTGCCCGGCAATGGCGTATATATCCAGCCGGACTTACAAAATTACACCGCGTTTGATTTCACCAGCGCGCGGGCAATGATTGATAGCGGCTACCGCCAAACCTTGCGCCAAATGCCGGAGATAAAATCAAAAATTCTAAGTCGTAGAACACGAGAGGAGGTAGCGGAGGGGCGCAATAGGTTTAACAGTAAGGCATCCCCAATTGTAGTAGACGAGATCAGATTTAAGGGCTTTAGCCGAAGCCAGCAACTGTACCTCAATCGATTTTTTAAGAGCGGAAAGCGGCCACTTTACCAAAATGACATCAAAACAGGCTACTATAAATTGGTTTCAGAACCCTTTTTCAATAATGTTTATCCAAGCTTCGATTGTAATAAGACGACCAAACGTTTCGACTTTGTCTTAACAAAGCGACCACAAAACAATTTTCAGGTGGATTTTGGCGGGGTGATAGCCACCCGAAACATCAATAATATATTTTTAGGTGTTAACTATTATTACTTTAATAGAGCGCTCTCCCATCTTACCGCAAATTTTTTCGCTGGAAGTTTCTATAAGTCGGGACATATTAAAGGGCGGATGGATTTTCCCTTTATCGGCCAGTTTTATGTTGAGCCTGAGGTCGTCATTAATAGCTGGAGCTTTCTCGAGGGAGACGATATCATCCTACGAAAATTTACCCCAACGGTGTTAAAGCGGGTTGATAGAAGGTACGGGGTAAATGTTGGCTTCCCTGTTGGTGACAAGTTTAAATTGGTTCTAAATGGAGCGTTGGTCGATAATCAAGATCAATATATCGATCGGGACATATTGATATCAACAGATACACTTGACGTTTTGCGACTCAAAGGAAATCGTTTTGGCTTTAATTTTTCCTCCAATTCATTGAACCGGAAGCAGTATGCTTCTCAGGGTAGCTCTTATTCCTTCAGCGCAAACTGGTTTAATTTGGATGAGAGTCTTAACCCAGGTAATACCTCATTGCTGACAACACCATCCTCAACTTCTCGTTCTTGGATTCAAGGGAAAATTTCACTTGAACAATATTTCAAAGTAGGAAAGTATAGCTCAGGATATCTGGTTGAGGGAGTTTTTTCCAATCAGCCGACCTTCACTAACTACTTTGGAACAATAATTAATGCCCCAGCTTTTAATC
Organism: Flammeovirgaceae bacterium; assembly: GCA_021299455.1. Lineage (GTDB taxonomy): Bacteria > Bacteroidota > Bacteroidia > Cytophagales > Cyclobacteriaceae > ELB16-189. Next base: position 23,011 of record JAJTGQ010000006.1, read on the forward strand.
CAATGCAGGATAGTCGGACACTATTGCTGGAGAATTTTAGGGCGTTTAACTATGTAGCGGGAGGGTGGCGCAATGTTTTCTCGCTTCGCAAAAGCCTCGATGTAAGGATAGAGGCCTATGGCTTTAAGCCATTCGCTGGAATTTCAAATAGTTCAGACCAACAAGCAAAACTCGATTCAGACATGACAAAAATTTATTTTGCGGCTACTGCTGGCTTAGTCGCCCACACGTCAGTTGGCCCAATAAGCATCAGCACTAACTATTATGAAGATAAAAGACGTCAGTTTGGAGTACTAGTTCACATCGGATTTTTGTTGTTCAAGAAGACCTCGTTAGAGTAGTTTTTTTCAATCGGTTGCAAGTCACAAACCAAGATTTTCTTTTTTGTATCACTTTTTCGGCATTTTTCAATTTTTAACTAAGTTTAAACCTTGGAAAGATTGATTTATACCGCCTACACACCTTTTATGAAGAAATTTCTCGCATTGATTCTCTCCGTAACGTCAATTACCGTGGCAGAAAGCCAGGTGGTGCAGTGGGCCTCAAAAGTCATTGATTTTTCTACTGAATTGACCCCCGTGCAATACTCTGCACAGCAGATTCTAGGTAAGCCAAACGTTCTGCCCTCTGCAGGTCAAAACCCAAATGCATGGACACCTGATAGACCAAAACGAAAAGAATCCATTAAAGTGGGGTTCGAAACCCCAATGCAGATTCAACAGGTCGCAATAGCGGAGTCGAACAACCCAAGTGGTCTTTACAGAGTCATAGCATACGAAGAAAACGGGCAAGAGCACATTATTCAGACGTTAGTTCCCCAGACAATTCCCGTTAAGGGAAGAATGAAAAATATCTTCATTGAAAAGACGCCCTATAAAGTGGCTTCCATCAAGTTAGAATTTGACGGTGCAGCTTTGACGGATTATTTTTCGATTGATGCCATCGCCATTACCGATTCCAATCTTCCAATTGCCGCCATCATTAATATACCCGAGTTGTTAGCAAAGGGATTGATCTCAGAACGTTTAGATAATAATGTGAATAGTGAGTACAATGATCTAAATGGAATTTTGTCTCCGGACGGCAAAACCCTATACTTCAGCAGGCGAAATCATCCTGGAAACATAGGGGGCATAAACGACAAAGAGGATATTTGGTACTCTACTTTAGATGCCAATGGTAAATGGTCACTGGCCGAAAATATGGGCCCCAAATTCAACAATGAATACCCCAATTTTATCAACGCCATTTCCTCTGTGACGCCCGATGGAAAGTCAGCTATCATGGTTTTAGGCAATCAGTATTTGAAGGACGGGAAAAAGATGTTAGCGGGAATGTCCATTAGTAACAACGTCAATGGAGAGTGGACGGCACCGCGAGCAGTGAAGATTGAAAACGATTATAACTTCAACGAGAAGTCACATTATTTTCTGGCCAATACACGCATGGCGCTGTTGATGTCTGTAGAAAGAGAAGACTCTTATGGCGACCGTGATTTATATGTCAGTTTCCCAAAAAATGATTCGGTTTGGTCGGAACCTGTTAATTTGGGTAGAACGATCAATACGGCTACAGAAGATGCGTCTCCTTTCTTAGCAGCTGATAATAAGACACTGTATTTCTCATCGAAAGGATTTAGTGGCTATGGAGGCGCTGACATTTACCGATCCGTAAGGCTCGATGACACGTGGACGAACTGGAGCGAACCCGAAAACTTAGGATCAGAAGTTAACTCAAAATTTGACGATTTATTTTTCAACATTCCGGCCAGTAGCGAGTTCGCGTACTTTTCAAAAGGAGTAGCCGAGAATAATGTAGATATTTTTCGGTTGAAGATACCTGTTTTTATGTTACCCGATCCAGTTGTTCTTGTAAAAGGAAAACTGATCGATGCGAAAACAGGCAAACCCCTTGGCGCCAAAGTCATCTATGAGAGCCTACACGATGGAAAACAGGTGGGCATCGTACAATCAGACCCAGTTACCGGAGCTTACGAGATTCAATTACCAGTTGGGAGTTTGTATGGTGTTCGGGCGGAAGCAAAAGACCACCTCTCCACCAATCAAAATCTCGATCTAAGAAGGATTGCCTATGGCCCAATAAGCCAAGATGTAAAACTCACGCCCACCGAAGCGGTTGTTGTTAGTGGAAAACATGTTGATGGTAAGCCTGTTGATGGTAAGCCTGTAGACATCGCTCCAATCGAGGTGACACCGATAGAAGAAAATGCGAGGATTCCTTTAAACAATATCTTCTTTGCGTTTGATACTTCTATTCTAAGTCAGGAGTCTTTCCCTGAGTTAAATCGAATTGTTGGACTAATGAACGAACGACCCACCCTGCAAGTTGAGATTGCCGGGCACACAGATAACCTAGGACCGGCTAGGTATAACATGAAGCTTTCTGAAAGACGAGCGAAAGCCGTCACAAATTACTTGGTGAAAAAAGGTGTTTCGCAAGAACGAATAAACTCAACCTTTTTTGGTGAATCAAAACCTATAGACGCCAGCAATACCAAGGCTGGTAATGCGAAAAATCGCAGAGTTGAATTCAAGATAGTGAAGATGTAAGAGTCATTTTAGAGAGCCTACTTTTGAAGTGTTTAAATAAGAGACCATGAAATTTTTTTTGACAACTACAGCGGTGTTCGTTGCGATACTCTCAGTTGCCCAATCAACAGATACGCTTGTTTACGCACAGGGAAAGATCGTTAGCGCAACTACAAAAGAGCCAATAACCGCCAAGATATCGTATCAAAGTGAACCCTATGCAAATGTAGTTGGATCTCTAAATGGATCTTCTTTTTCGTTCCCTCTTTTTGAAGGGGAGAAATATTCAATAACCATAGAAGCCCCCGGCTTCGCGACCGCCAAGTATTTATTGGATCCTGCGGATGCTAATGCAGAAAGAAAAGTTGTTAAAGACATAGAACTGGCGTTACCGGCCACAGTTGCCAAAAATTCAGAAACCACTTCGCACCGAGCAGGGCATACCATGCGTTTGGATAACTTGATTTTTGCAGTTGGTACCGCCAAGATTTCACCTGAGTCGCATGATGAGCTAGACGAAGTAGTTTCCATGCTTAAGAATAATCCCAATATGGTGGTTCAGTTAGAAGGGCACACCGATATCAAGGGCGATCCGAAATTGAACATGAAGCTATCCCAAGAGCGAGTAGATGCCGTTAGATCCTATTTGGTTTCGAAGGGATCTAATAAAGCTAAGATTAAGACGAAGGCTTTTGGAGGGACATCACCTCTTACCAGAGAAAATACAGAGGAGGCGCATAAAATGAATCGAAGAGTGGAACTTCGGATATTGGAAAACTAGCGCCCAGCCAATACCGGCAAGTCCGTTACGAAAGGGCTTAAATGGATAAGCAATTCTTGCTTAGACTTTTCGTTTAGATCAACGTGCGATATCGTTTCAACCAAAAGGTGAGTCAATTCTGACACTCTTGCGTTGTCGTAAATAAATCGAGCTTTTTCCAAGTGGTAAACGCATTGTTCCCATTCGCGATTATTGTAAGATACAACCGCCAGATTAAAGTAAAGAAGGCCACTGAGTTGTGTAGATTTTATCTCCCGAAACAGCTTTGACTGATACTGGTAGTAGTAAGCCTTGCGATTGGAGGTCGCTAGTAAATTTTCCTTGTATCCCTTTAAACATTTTTCAATTTCCAACGGATTCGTCTTGAATCCAAAAAGGCGATCGGTCGTTTCCAGCAACACTTGCCCTTCGCGAGTCTCTACAAGTAAAAAGATATGGTAGTTGGTTTCAATGATCTTGTAGTTCATTTGCAGGGACTCTAGCATTAGGCTAAAGAACGCGGTACCACTTAAGCAATCGTAGTTGCCGCTCTCGAATGGTTCGTTGAACTGGCTATAGGGCTTGTAATGCTTTAAGAATTTTCTGTGTGATTCATTGAAGAGAGAATGCAAGAACTTAATCTCGCTTTTAGACTTGATTTGTTTTGTTTGCTGAAGTGAGATGAAGTCGACTAGCTTTTTGTTTATGAGGGCAGTGTTAGCTGTAGGAGTTGTCTTTAGCAGGCTGGGCAATAAGTTATTCTGCCCAGCACCAAGCAGCGGGATCAGAACGAACAGCAGCCAAAGCCTTTTTTTCATGTTAAGCCAATGTTACCAAATTGTTATGATAAAGGTAATAATTTGGTAACATTGACCAAATAAATGGCAGAAAACTTAACATTCGATGTTTTGCTAATTTTCGATATCTTGTGAAAAACCATTAAAAGTGATAACAGAGGCCATTTTCGCAACCAAAGAGCAAATCCAAAAAGCTTTCAGTTCACACCAGATTAAAAGCATACAGCTTCGAAAACAGTCGATTGCCGACCGAAAAAAGCTATTGAGCCGCTTCAGCGATTTTATTTTGTCCAACAGGGAACGAATTGGAAATGCGGTTCACAATGATTTTAAGAAGCCATTGATGGAAGTAGACCTTTCGGAGATTTATCCTGTGTTGAGTGAATTGCGTCACGCGATTGAGAAACTAGATCAATGGACTGCCCCCCAGAAGATTGATGCACCCATTACCTATTTAGGCACGCGTTCAAAAGTTGTAGTTGAGCCAAAGGGTGCCTGTTTGATAATTGCTCCTTGGAATTATCCTTTCAGCTTATGTTTTGGGCCACTGGTTTCTTGTTTGGCTGCGGGGAACACGGCCATCATCAAGCCTTCAGAGCTAACGCCACACACCGCCCGATTAATTGCCGAACTAGTTCGTGAGTTTTTTGAAGAAGACCTGGTCACCGTGTTTGAAGGTGGACAGGACGTGTCGAGCGAATTGTTGCGCTTACCCTTCGATCATATTTTCTTTACCGGTAGCCCAGCGGTTGGCAAAGTGGTAATGAAAGCAGCCGCTGAAAACCTGACTTCCGTGACTCTCGAACTAGGTGGCAAATCACCCACAATCGTTGATAAAACGGCTCGCATTGACGATGCGGCAAAGCGAATTGCCTTCGGTAAATTTTTGAATAACGGCCAAACCTGTATTGCGCCAGATTATGTATTGGTACACCACGAGGTAAAGGACAAATTTGTCGAGGCGTTAAAAAGAGAGGTACTCCTTCTCTTTGGGGAAAATAGCAAAATAGATGAAGCGAGTTCTAGCTATTCGCGAATTGTAAATCAACGACACTTTAAAAGACTTAGTGGACTCATAGAAGACAGCCTTTCAACGGGAGCGAAAATTGAAATGGGAGGAGTTGTAAACGAACAAACCAACTTCATTCATCCGATGATCCTCACAAATGTATCGGCTTCGTCTCGTATTATGGAAGAGGAAATCTTTGGCCCCGTATTACCCATTGTCAGCTACTCCACAGATGATGAAGTGATAGAAATTATTAATAGCAAGCCAAAGCCCTTGGCGCTTTATGTGTTTAGTCACAATCGTGGCTCTATAAACAAGTTGTTGGCAGCGACATCCGCTGGAAGTGTTTGTATTAACGAATGTGTGATACAGTTTACCCATGCAAATTTGCCATTTGGAGGAGTAAACAATAGTGGTATTGGAAAATCGCATGGCTATTATGGCTTCCTCGAGTTCTCTAACCAGAAACCTGTACTGCAACAAATGAGTCGTTTTTCATCTATCGAGATGCTGTATCCTCCCTTTCGATCAAAGTTAAAACAGTCGATCGTCAAGCTGATGTTGAAGTATTTTTAGCAACGCCCTTACAATGGATATACTACCGTAACACCGACAGGATCACTTGCGATTTGTTAACTTTGTTGTTTCAACGAAAGTCTTTATGAAAATCATAAAAAAAGTCTTGATAGGCCTGGGTATTTTCCTTGGCTTACTATTCGCAGCTGCCCTTATTTTACCGCGTGTTTTTAAAGAGGATATTAAAAGTGCCATTGATAGAGAAATAGCCAAGTCCGTTAATGCAGATGTCATTTTTGACGTTAATAACTTTAGCCTGTCACTCTTCAGCAACTTTCCGAACATGACGGTAGAGGTAAAAGAATTGGGTGTTTTCAACAGAGCTCCCTTTGAAGGGCATCCGCTATTTGTTATCGAGGAATTTCAGGTCGAAATCAATTTGCGAGATATTCTTTTTGGAGATCAATTGCGGGTGAAGGGCATCACCTTGACTCGCCCACAAATCAGCATTAAGGTATTGAAAGATGGTAGTGCAAACTATGACATTGTTATTCCTTCTACCGATACGCTACAGCAGCAATCAACAGAGCCTAGCAAATTTTCATTTGGGATTGACCATTGGGAGGTGATAAATGGATCGTTCGTTTATAACGACCAAACTATGCCATACTTTATGTCTGTCAAAGATTTGGATCATTCTGGAAGTGGCAACTTTAATGAGGCCGAGTTTGATTTAAAGACAACAAGTATTGGTGACTCCCTAACAGTTTCTTATGGTGGAGTTGAATACCTCTCCAACAAACGCGCGGAAGTTGAAATGACCATCGGCATCAGCGAAGCCTACACGAAATACACATTCAAAGAAAATACGGCTAAGCTCAATGACTTTACCGTTAATTTTGACGGTTGGTTTAAAATGAATGAAAAGGACTACGGCATGGATATCAGTTTTAAAAGCCCTGAGACTTCTTTCAAGAGCCTGCTATCTCTGGTACCGGGTATGTATTCAAAAGACTTCTCGAAAATTGAAACAAAGGGAGAGCTTGCATTTAACGGATTCGTGAAAGGAACCTATAGCGAAACACAAATGCCCGCCTTTAATCTTGGCTTGCGTGTAAATGATGCCATGTTCAAGTATCCTGATCTGCCATCTGCAGTAACCAATATTAACATGGATCTGTTGGTGGACAATAAAACGGGTGTTATCGAGAATACCATGATTGATCTAAAAAGACTACATCTGGATTTTGGATCCAATCCAGTAGATGCGCGGTTGTTGATTGAAAACTTGAAGGATTTCCGAATGGATGCCAACGTAAAGGCGAAGTTGAACTTGGCTGAGCTGACTAAAATGGTGCCCACTCAGGGAATGGAACTCAAAGGTATTTTTGCAGTGGATGCAAATGCAAAAGGGGTTTATGATAGCGTTCGCAAAATTATTCCGGCCATCGATGTAGCGATGCGTTTGGATGGGGGCTACGCCAAGGCGAGTCAGTTTCCTCTTCCCTTGGAGGATATTCATTTCATTTCAACGGTAAAAAATTCGTCCGGCAAGATGGCGGAGACATTTATTACTGTAAAAGACTTCGCGATGGTAATGGAAGGCGAAAAATTTGCTGCGGAGTTATTGTTACAGAACTTGGACGACTACACCTGGGATTTGAAAGTGAATGGTGGGATTGACATCGAGAAAATGACAAAAATATTTCCTCTCGAGGGGATGGCGCTTGCAGGAAAGGTAAAAGCAAACATAGAGACGAAAGGCAAGTTTTCGGATGTGAATGCAAAGCGATATGATAAATTACCAACAAGTGGTTCTGCTTCATTGAAAGATTTCAAATTTAATTCAAAGACGCTTGCTTACGCAGTAGGAATATCACAAGCGGAGGCCACGTTTAATCCGCAAAAAATTGAGTTAAAAAACACGAGCGGTACAATCGGTAAAAGTGATTTTAGCGTAGACGGATCGGTGAGTAACTACATTGGCTATGTATTTGGCAAGGAGACCATCAAAGGAAACATGAATTTCAATTCTACGCTACTAGACCTGAATGAGTTCATGACTGAATCAACTGAACCGGCCAAAAAAGATACCGCGTCTTTTGGTGTGATACCGATACCACAAAACATTGATTTCACATTGCATTCTGATATCAAAACAGTAAAAATGATGGAGTACGTGCTCACCAATGCAAATGGCGATGTCATTCTAAAGGAAGGGGTGGCTAACCTCAGTGGCGTTAAGTTTAATATGTTAGGCGGTTCTTTTGGTGTAAGTGGGGCGTACAATACAAAAGACATAAATCATCCCAAGTATGATTTTGCTTTGAAGATTGAAAACCTTTCCATTCAACAAGCGGCCAATTCTTTTTCAGTAGTTAAAACGTATGCTCCTATTGCCGGGCTCGTAAATGGAAATTTTGGTACCGACTTTAAAATTAACGGAGAGTTGGGACAAGATATGATGCCCAAGTTAAATACAATAACAGGCGCAGGGTTGATTAAAATTGCACAGGCCTCGTTGACCAAATCAAATTTAGTTTCCAGTATTACTTCCCTCACGAAGCTGAACAATACGGATAATGTTAGCCTGCAAGATGTTTTGATGTCTGCAACAATTACAGACGGAAGGCTAAGCGTAAAACCATTTAATGTGAAGTTTGGTGATTATGTGACTACGATTAGTGGCAGTTCTGGTCTCGATAAATCAATCGACTATACAATTAAAATGATGGTTCCAGCCGGGCAATTAGGTTCGCAGTTTCAGGGCTTTTTGAATCAGGCAACCGGATCTCAAAATTCAACTTCGGAAATCCCTGTTACGATTGGATTGACAGGTTTGTTCAGCGCCCCTAAAACCACTTTGCTCATGCAAGAGCAAAAACAACAGGTAAAGGAAGCCGTGACGAATGTAGCCGTTGATAAGGGAAAAGAAGTATTGAAGGATGTAATTAAAGATACACCGGCCAAGGATCTTGTGAATGGTATTTTAGGTGGAGGCACTAAAAAAGACTCCACAAAAACCGATACAACAAAAGCAGATCCCGTAAAAGAAGCACTTCAGAATAAACTGAATAAATTCTTTAGAAAGAAGAACAACTAGATTACCACCTATATCGCTGGGCAAGAATGAATTTTGATCGGTTTCTACCGACCATGTAAATGGATGGCCTGTAGAAATTGGAAATCTTTATTTTTCCTATTGCAATCAGTTTTGAATTCACCAAATACCCATTCAAATGAAAAAAATAGTTAGTCTTTGCCTTATTGTGTTCGCACTAGTTTATAGTCAATACGTGTTAGCGCAGGAGCCCAAGAAGGAAATAAAAGCAGATTCAACCAAAAAAGAAAAAGCAAAGAAGAAGAAGGATCTTCCGCTAGAAATTGCGAGGCGTATTCCGTTAAAAACAAACGAAGGCAGCTGGATGTCACTGGACGTAAGTCCGGACGGAAAAACGATCGCGTTTGATTTCCTGGGCGATATTTTCACCATGCCTATTACTGGTGGAAAGCCGGTTCAATTTACTAAGGGAATGTCTTTTGACTCTCATCCAAAGTTTAGCCCCGATGGAACGAAGTTGTTATTTATCTCGGATCGCAGTGGAGGTGAAAATATTTGGTGGTTCAATCTGGATAAGAAAGATTCTCTTCAGGTTACGAAGGGGAACAATGAACATTATCAATCGGCAGAGTGGACTCCCGATGGAACTTACATTGTTGCTTCCCGTGGAATCAGAAATTTAAAGCTTTGGATGTTTCATAAGGAGGGCGGTTCCGGTGCGCAACTCATCAGCAAACCTGATAATCTGAAAACGGTAGAACCTGCATTTGGCAACGATGGTCGATTTGTTTGGTTTGCACATCGCACGGGCGCGTGGAACTACAACGCTCAATTACCGCAATATCAAATCAGCACCTATGATCGTGACAACGGAGAGATTGAAAGAAAAACGCAGCGGTATGGTTCTGCTTTTTCACCTACCCTTTCACCAGATGGCAAGTGGCTGGTGTATGGGACCAGACACAATGATCAAACAGGATTAATATTACGCGAAATAAAATCAGGTGACGAAAAATGGCTTGCCTATCCGGTGCAGCGTGATGAACAGGAGTCCATTGCTCCGCTGGGTGTGTTGCCAGCGATGTCATTCACCCCAGATAGCAAAGAAGTAGTGGCTTCCTATGGTGGAAAGTTTTATCGTATCCCGGTAGCAGGAGGTGACGCTATCAATATTCCATTTGAAATGGAGACCGAATTTTTGGTTGGGCCTCGTGTAGATTTTAAATACCCTATCAAAGACGACAAGGATATGATTGCAACACAAATCCGTGATGCGGTTGTTTCTCCAGATGGAAAGCAGGTGGCGCTAACGGTATTGAATCGATTGTATTTGTACGATATTCAAAAGGCGACATACAAACGAATAACATCTAATAATTTTACCGAAGCACAACCTACCTGGAGTCCAGATGGCAGTCAGTTAGCATGGGTTACTTGGGAAAATAATGCAGGGCATGTTTACAAGTTAAATTTGAAATTGAAAGATGCCAAGCCAGTTCGGCTTACTACTGTAGCGGGATTATACACAGAACCCGTTTGGTCATATCAAGGCAATAAAATTGTTTTCTTCCGTGGAGCAACACAAACGTTCAAAGACGCGGATAGCCCATTTTTTCAAGGAGCGCAAGAAGATCTTATTTGGATTTCTAGTGATGGAGGCCCACTCAATTTCATCGCGAAAGCGAAGGGAAGAAGTAATCCACACTTTACAAAATCAGAAGATCGTATCTATTTATACAATGGTCAAAAAGGTTTGCTCTCTATTCGTTGGGATGGCACCGATGAAAAAGCACATCTGCGAGTAACAGGTATTACGGTTTATGGCTCGGTGCTTATGGCTGATAATTGTATGTTGAATGAATCAGAAATGGAGCCGGCTCAAGAGCCATCCATCGCTGATGTGATAAAAATAGCACCTGAGGGCGACAAGGCATTGGCTCAAATCAACAATGAAATTTATGTGATCACCATCCCTAAGACAGGAGGCGATACGCCAAAAGTATCTGTGGCCGAAGCGGACAAAGCTCAATTCCCTTCGCGTAAGCTAACCAAACTTGGAGGTGAGTTCGCTAGCTGGAGTAGCAATGCAAAGACGGTTTATTTTACATTAGGCAATGCTTTCTTCACTTACAATTTGGATTCCGCGAAGACAAAAGAAGATGCCCTCAAGAAAAAGAAAGCAGCCGAAGAAAAGGCAAAAGAGCTAGAGGAGGCGAAGGGCGATAAAAAGGATGAGAACCTGCCTGCCGGCAAGGCAGGGAAAGATGACAAGAAGGATGATAAAAAAGATGAGAAGAAAGACGAAGGATACAAGCCAACAGAAGTAAGGATAAAAGTGACCGTGCAAAAGGATGTGCCTCAAGGAAAAATCTTATTGCAGAATGCACGCATCGTAACGATGAAGGGTGATGAGGTAATTGAAAGTGGAGATGTGCTGATCGAAAATGCGCGGATCACGCAAGTGGGTGCAGCTGGTTCGATAGCTGTTGATGGATCTGTTCAAAAAATGGATTTGAAGGGAAAGACGATCGTTCCTGGATTTGTAGATACACACTCGCACATGTGGCCCGCCTGGGGCATTCACAAAAATCAAGTATGGATGTATGCCGCCAATCTTGCCTACGGAGTAACCACCACCAGAGATCCACAGACAGCTACCACTGACGTACTGACCTATGGAGACATGGTTGAGACTGGACAAATCATTGGTCCCCGGATTTATTCTACCGGACCTGGTGTTGGGTTCTGGGCTTATAACATCAAAGACCTGGATCAGGCTAAGGATATTTTGAAACAGTATTCAGAATACTACAATACGAAGACCATCAAAATGTATTTGACCGGAAACAGACAACATCGTCAATGGATTATTCAAGCTGCGAAAGAACAAAGCTTAATGCCAACAACCGAAGGAGGTCTGGATTTCAAATTGAATATGACCAACCTGATTGATGGATATCCGGGTCACGAGCATGCACTACCAATTTATCCATTGTACAAGGATGTGGCTACTTCTATTGCGGAAGCAAAGATGACCTACACGCCCACGTTGCTTGTAGCTTATGGTGGGCCATGGGCTGAGAATTTTTATTACGCTACTGAAAACGTAAATGGCGATCCGAAACTGAATCACTTTACAGCAAAATCTGAACTGGACGAGAAGTCAAGAAGAAGACCAGGATGGTTTATGAAAGAAGAACATGTGTTTGAAGACCATGCTAAGTTTGTGAATGATTTAGTAAAAGCAGGTGGCAATGCGGGTGTTGGTTCGCACGGACAGTTACAAGGTCTGGGCTATCATTGGGAGCTTTGGAGTGTGGCTTCTGGCGGCATGCGAAATATTGATGCTTTGAAAGTGGCGACTATTCATGGCGCAAGGGCCATTGGATTGGATACCGACATTGGAAGTATCGAAGCAGGAAAACTTGCTGACCTGATAATCTTAGACAAAAACCCATTGGAGAATTTAAGGAACACTAACTCCGTCAATCAGGTGATGAAGAATGGAAGGCTATACGATGGGAACACACTCGATGAAGTGTACCCAACCGTACGTAAAGCGCCCAATTTCGCAAAAGATCAGGCGGTGCCGGTAGGAGTGCCTGGCATCAAGTAGAACTCCACTAGCTCAGTTGAAAAAAAGTCCTGACGGTATCGTCAGGACTTTTTGTTTTTTGAGTACAATATTAAATGGTAAATCCACCATCGGCAGTGAACACGCTGCCGGTGCAATAGGCTGAGGAATCGGAAGCCAGGTATAGTGCGAGCGCTGCAATTTCTTCTGGCGTACCTACTCGCTTAATCGGTAGCACTTTCATCATCATCGCCATCATTTTATCGTTGCTCCACAATGCTTCGCTGAATTTTGTTTTAATCAATCCGGGGCAAATGACATTCGCCCGAATATTATCATCTCCCCATTCTTTGGCCATTACTTTAGTAAGAGAAATGAGAGCTGCCTTACTCATGCTGTAAATCCCCAGTCCACCTTCGGGGCGCAATCCGCCAATAGAACTGATGTTAATGACAGAGCCGGATTTTTTTGCTTTCAGCGTTGGGTAGAGCTTCTTAGCGAGTTCAAAGGGACCTTTCACATTTACCGCTATGATTTTGTCAAAAGCTTCCAAACTGGTGTCAACCACAGGTCCAAATACAGGGTTTGTAGCTGCATTATTTACCACAATATCGATAGTTCCATACTTGGCGAGTGTTGCGTCTGCCAGCTTATGTACATCTGCCATGTCGCCCATGTGGCAAGCAATGGCCGTCACTTCAAAACCCTTGGCTTTTATTTCGGCAGCCACTGCATCTACGGCTTCCTGCTTGCGACTACTGACAATTACTTTTGCCCCCGCGGCCGCGTAATATTCGGCAATGGCCTGACCAATGCCTTTTGATGCGCCTGTTACAAGTGCAACTTTTCCTTCCAGTGAAAATGGGTTTTGCATAAATATGATTTATGGTTTCAAGATATGGATTTTTGTGAACCACCGCAAAGCGAAGAGCCTTCCTTTGTGATGGACAATTTGCAAAGAATCTCAGTTTAAATCAGCTACTTCCCCAACGAAAAATCAAACTTATCTGGCGTGCCTTTTATGCGCACATTCAAAAAGCGAATTCGTTTTTCTTTATCTCGATACTGAATCGCATCAACTTGATCCGGGTCTATTTCATTCTTTTTCTTTCCACCAAACAAAGCCTGAACGCCCACTTGGGTAACCATGCCCCACGGAACACGAATGAGATAATCCATGTTTAGATCTAATGATTGGCTGCCCTCCATTTCGATGAAGCCAAGAGACGTATTAATCGTCATAGCTGGAATCTGAAGCACACCATTTTTTAGGTCTAACTTGTTTTGCAAGGTATCGAAGCGAACCAATCGAATATTCTTGTCTTTAAAATAGCCCGCCATAGCCTGCAGCGGAGCAAAATCGACTAGGCTTCCATTTGTTATGTGTACGTCTAAATGAGCTTCGCCTTCATTAAGTATCGGTGTTAAGTCGGGGTGTACATGAAACAAGCTGCTGACATTGCCCGATAGCGAGCCATGGAGATTTTTACTCACCATTACATCTTGCCCGAAGTTGTCAAACTTAATGAGTAATTGATCAAGATTAATATTTGAAAAATCTGTTTTGTTTTTGAAATAGATTTTCTTGGGATCAGAAGCGTTAAAATAGCCGTTCATCGCCATTGATCCACCAGCTAAATCCATCGCTAGCGTATCGATGAACATATAGTGGTTTGCCTGCAATCTTAAATTACTTTTTAAGTTACTGATTTTGATATTATGATGAGTTAGTTTGGTAATGTTTGCATTTACGCGCATGTCGGTAAAAGGAATCTCAAAGACGTTAAAGGCTTTATTGTGCTGTTCAGCTGTTTTCAACGAATCTTTTTTGAAATTGAGAAGTTGGTCTAAATCTAGATTGTCAGCTTGAAAGGAAAATTGATTATCCCGTTTTTTTAATTTCACATCTTTACCTGTGTAGTAGTTGAGGTTAATCAAAAAATCGCTTGCACCCATTCGAGCCGATAGATTTTGAATCGTCAAATGATCGTCTTCATAATGGATGCGCCCAGCCAGCTTTTCGATCTTGAGTGGATGAACCCGCATCTTCCCCTCTACTTTACTAACGATTAAATCAGCGGAGCGAAAATGGTTATCAAAAAACAGGTCTGCCGACCCATGCAAGCGAAGATCTTTGATTACTTCACTTTGGTAATCTTTTGGGAGGTAGCTTTCCCCGCGATAGGTAAGGAGATTGTTAAGTTTTAACTGTTCAGAATACAAATCGAATTCAAAACGAGTATCCCCCCGTTTAACCGAATCGAACCAAATCGCATAGTTGGAAAGTTTACCGTTGAAATGAAAATCAGACTGATCAATAGCACCACTCAGGTCTTTTAATTGAAAGGAAGAATCGGTAACAATTACATCCGCGTGGATGTCGTGTAGTGTGTGCGGATAACCTTTAATTTTTGCATATAAGTCATCGATAAAAAATTCACCAATAGGGAGTGGGCTTTGTTTTAGATTGTTGACAGATGTTTGTAGGGCACATCGGATTCTAAAATCTGTCATTTCTTCATCTATCATTTTTGATAAGGCAGTATCAAAACGCAATAGCTGCGGGAAGTCAATTTTTTTAGAAGCCGCATCAAAATAAATCGATATATTTTTATTTGGACGATGAAAGAGAGCCGGCAAATCACTGATGGTGCCCGATACTTTAATGTCTGAGTTCCCTGTATATACAGTGAGCGAGTCAAGGGTGAATTTACCTCCGCTCATAATAGCGTGTATATTCATTCGATCCACTTTTTGTATTTTATTGGACAATGAAAAGGCAAGGTCTCTTACGATGAGTTCGCTTTCAATCCCCTCTTTTAACTTAGCAAAAGAGTTTTCTGGTTTTTGAAAATCGATGAGCTCGCTGAAATTCATGTTTAGAAGGACTTGACCTTTCAGTCCCTCCACATTTTTGATTCCCAGAAAGCCTGCCAGAAAATCGAGATCTAAATTCGAGACAAGGCTAACAGCAACCTGCGGATTGGTAAAATCTTGAATGCGGAAACTTCCACGGAAAGAACCTTTCGCGGGGCGAAAGGAAAAATCGCGCATCTCGAAAACAGATGTTTTGAAGTTACGCTCTACACCGTTTGTAAACGATCCAACAAAACCCAATTGATCAATACTCTTTTTCCCTTCAATATTTTCTATCGAACCATTTTTACAACCAAATTGAAAATTCAATTTTGGCTGATAGGTAGATGTCAACTTTCCTTGTACGGTGCCCAAGAAATAGATCTGTCCTTGATTTTCATATTGCGCAATTAAATCGGCTGCTTCCGGGGGGGCAAAAGACGTAAAAAGGCTGAAGTCAGGCTTTTCTCCTTGTAGCGTCAAATTAAAATCTAAATCATTGAGGGTCTGAACGGTTCCATCAATTGCAAAAGAAGCATTTTCAAGTTGGATATGTGTATCAGAAAATTTAGCCGTCTTTGTCCGCGATTGAAAGCTGAATTTGGTTTTGATTTTTACGTTTTTGTCGTGGAAAAAGGTTGCGGTGTTGTTTTTTACAAAACTACCGCGCAGTTCTGTTTGAAGTGAAAGATGAGTCTGAGCCGAATCAATCTGTATTGTCGCTACCGCTTTTAGAATGTTAGCTTGGTACTCGCTTGAATCGGTTACTTTCAGGAAAGAAATCTTAAAATCTTCTACTGCAAATTTTTTCAGGTGCATTTGAACGGATGAAGACGAACTTTCACCAGATGATGATTTGATTTTTTTCGCGTGCAGCAGATTAATATCGCCATTCGCCCATTGTACAACATCAACATGCCCCCCCTTCACATCAATTAGTCGAATATCGAAGACCGAACGGATGACATCGATCCAGCGAAACCCCAAGTAGAGATGATTAATTTCGTAGAGCGGTTTTGTTTCTTTGTTCTTTGATTCGTAAAAAGAAATACCACGCAAGTCAAGATCGAGGTAAGGAAAATCGTGGAACAGGGAAACTTGACTTGATTTTACTTCTAGATAACCATTGAAATCCTCGTTGACTTGCTCTATTGCCCATTGCGTAATCTCTTGTTGTTTGTAGTAAACAATAGAGAAGGAAACAACCACGAATAGGATACTGGTTAGTAGAAAAACGAGTGTGTATTTAACAACATTTTTTAACTCCATTGTAGAAAGGGCATTTACTCTCAAAAGTATTTAAAATATTGACGCATTATGCAATTAACCGTTTTCGAACCCCTCTATTTCAACAACGCACTAAGACACAATGTTTTTTATTTAGATACCGATCGGTATCTTTGTGCCATGCGCAATCCAGACGAAACGAAAGGGGCTATTCTGCATCATGCGGGCAGTCTGTTCAACCTGCAGGGTTATAAAGCAACCTCAATTAGCAACATTACAGAAGCTACGGGCTACACCAAGGGGGCTATTTACCGTCATTTTAAGAACAAAGAGAAACTGGAGGAACAGTCGCTGGTTTATTTGATGGGGATTATGTTTGAGAAGCTTCGCATCCAGATAAAGGAGCAACAAACGGCTAGCGATAAACTGAAAGCGATTATCTATTTCTTTGAATCGTATGTGACCAAATCACCCATCAAAGGCGGATGTCCTTTGTTGAATGTTGCCATAGAGGCAGATGACAATAGTCCTCACTTGCGAAAAAGAGCCTATGCGATTTTAGACCTATTGAAAGAATCTATCATTACTATTTTGGCAAACGGTGTTAAGTTCGGCCAACTCAGAAAGGAAATTGACAAAGAGTATTACGCTACTGTGATTATCGCCAGCCTTGAAGGAGCCATCATGATGAGCAAACTTTCTAGAACAAACCACGACATCCGCATTATCATCAAACATTTGGAAGCAACTATTAAGACAATAGAGAATTAGATTTTTAGTCTGAACAAATAAATATGAATAAGATCATCATTCGGTCCATCGGTTTTTACTTGAATACGCTTGCACTACTTGCACCCAAGACGGCCGCAAAGAAAGGCTTTGAGTTGTTTTGCTGGCCTAGAAGAATCAAGATGAAGCTGCACCAACTTGACTTTCTAAATCAGGCGGACGAACAATTCAAAATGGACTATGCGGGAAAGAAAGTGCAGGGTTATCGGTGGGGTAATGGTTCAAAAAAAGTATTGCTCTTGCACGGTTGGCAAAGCCACAGCTATTGGTGGAGGTATGTCATCAATCGCCTTTCGAAAGAAGAGTTTACTATTTTCTCCCTAGATGCTCCGGGTCATGGGTTATCGGAAGGTGATTTCTTGAATCTTCCGCACTACAGCGGATTGATAGAACAATTTATCACTGAGCAGAAATCAATCCATGCTATTCTCACTCATTCATTTGGTGGTTTTGCTTCGGTTTATACGCTACATCGACTACCCCATTTGCAAGTGGCAAAAATGGCGGTCATGGCTGCACCTGGCGAAGTAGAGTTTTTCTTTCTCTATTATCAGCGTTTGTTGCGGTTGTCAAAAAGAACCATTCGTTTGATCAATGGTTACTTTGAGAACTTCATAGGACATCCTCCGTCTTACTTTAAGATGAAAGAGTTTAGTAAGTCGCTAACCTTGCCAGGGCTAATTATTCACGACACGGAGGACAAAGAAGCACCCTACCAAACTGCTTTGGATATGAATGAGGTGTGGAAAAATTCCTCACTCATCACTACTACAGGATTGGGTCATAATCTAAAGTCAAAAGAGCTGGTAGAGCAAGTGGCAATGTTTATTTAAACACCTACACATTTATTCCTCCACTTACTTCAATACGCTTGCCATTGATCTATTGGCCTCAAGCTTTCTCAAATTGACGTTTGTACTTCTTGATTGTAAAGGTAATAATTGTTCCCCCGATGAAGCCCGGTAAGATCCAAAGAACCCAGTTATAGACGGGTAACTCAACGTTAACGACCACAAAAGCAGTAACCGCAGATATATAGCTGCCTCCCATACTACCGATATGTGAATACCACCAATGCATTTTTTCTTTTGGTGGACGAATAAATTTTTTAATATCAAGTAGTAAGAAAATAGAGCCAACACTGCCAAACAATACCGCTGCAATGCCAATGCTTGCTCCCATGCGAAGAGCCCAAACCCCCCAGCCCAATAGTGTAAAAATAAAAGTGGCAGATATGATGATGATCACCCAATCAATCAACTCCGGCTTTTGGCCCTCGTTCAGTTTTTTCAGGAATAAAACCCGATAACCACGAACGGTCAGATAATAGCTAAAGAAACCAACCATCAATAAAAAATCTTTATGATGGCCAAGGGCCGTGAAAATGGCTCCAATAAATACGGCTGTCATGCCGATAAAGTAGATTTTTCCCACTAGTCGGTGAATCGGACTCCCCTTTGTACTAAAAATTGCTACCAACCCTGTGAGTAGTGCAACCACACCCCCGGTGATACGCACGACAAGCATTAGTGAAAGCAACTTCTCCATGGTAATAGAAGGCAAGAAATGTGTAAATAGTATGAGGTAAACAAAAAAAAGACAGCTCGTGGTGAACTGTCTTTATGAGAGTGAACACTTAATCAATGTTCTTGAAGACCCCTTGCATAGCTCAGGATGTTCAAAACTGATTCCTGTGATGGTTCAAGCTGTGCTGCATCAAGCGATTTCTTGCTGGATTTCATTTCAGCCAGCTGAGCTCTTAACTCCGCATCACCGAGTAATGCTTTGTTAATCTCTTTCGTCTGGTCCTCGTTGGTCTCTTGGTATAGAAACCTGATCAAATCGTTTTGGGTAAAAGTTTTCGTCATAGGCTATATTGTTTTTTATCATCTTCTTTCTCAAGTTGATCAACGCGTACCTCATTCTCCCCAGGGCTGTATTGATGCTCACCTCTGTCCGCTCAGCAATTTCCTGAAAGGTCATCTGCAAGTAATGTCGCATAATTAACACCTGCTTTTGTTCATCCGGCAATTCCTTGATCAAATCCCGCATCCGCGAGCGCGTATCGCGGAACATTTGCTTGTCTTCATACGATTCTTCCGCAAAGCGCATGGAGTCAAACAGTTGACTTCCATCCTCTAATGTTACTTCCGGGTAACGCTTACGTTTTCTGAAATGATCGATTGCGAGATTATGGGCTATCCGGCAAACCCAAGGCAGGAATTTTCCCTCTTCATTATACCGTCCGGCTTTAATCGTGTTGATCGCCTTGATAAAGGTGTCTTGAAGCAGATCTTCAGCCTCATAGCGATCTTTCACTATCAAGTAGATAGCAGTATAAACTCTGGATTTGTGTCTGTGAAGGAGCATTTCGAACGCGGCCTCGTTACCCGTTTGATAAAGCGAAACTAACTCTGTGTCGCTGCATCTTTTGTCAATCATCTGTATTGCGTTTAAGTAACGTAAAGCTGTCGTTCGATAGTGTGTGGGTTAGTTTTTTTATTATTGAGAGATGAAAAATAGAACTATTTTTCGAAAAGCCAAAAAATTTTTACAAAAATCTTGCCTCTTGTATAATTTCTTTCGCTAATTGAACCGTTTTTTGAAATCAAGCGATAAATATGGCTGTAATGAAGAAAAGAGTAATTAAAAGTCTCGAAAACCTCTCGGGCGATCTTCACGATTTGATGCGCGAACAATATCCGAATGGATACGAGGCTAGCATTTCGCGAATTATGAATGCGAAAAAGGAGCCTATTTTCGTCTTTCCGTTAGAGACAGAAGATTCTGTTTTCCTGGTGAAAGTGCCAGCCACCAAAAATAGCGATGGAGGCTACGATGTAGAGTCCGGCAAGAAGCAAGAGTTTGATGGTGAAGACGATGACCTAAAACCGGTGGCTGACGATGACGATTTCGACAGCTCAGCAGGGGGAGACGATTTTGATGAAAATGGCAGCGATGCAAAGGAAGCAAGCTATGATCCTGATTTCGATAATTAAATTTCAGCTATTTTCTAATTTCTTTAAGTAGCTTTTTCATTACTATTTTTTAACTTCGTTATATGAACAATCGCCAAAAAAGGCATAATTTAATTGAAATACTTTCTACCACCGAAGATGAATTGTTGCTGAATCAAATAAAAGCAATTCTGGAAGGGAGTAACGTTTCAATTTGGGATGACTTAAACCCACACGTAAAAGAGTCTATCGATCGTGGCCTTGAACAATCAAAAAGAGGTTTAGGAGTTGCCCATGACGAAGTGATGAAAGATTTTCGGGCTCGACTGCCAAAATGAAAATCATTTGGACTCCGGAAGCAAAAGAGACGTTTAACGCCAATATTGAATTCTTGCTTATCGAGTGGGGTGACAGAGTAACTGCCGATTTCCTCGACCGTGTGGACGAGGTAGTTTCAAGAATAAAATCCAATCCACGTCTTTACCCCCTTGTGAAGAGGGAGGATCAGGTTCATCGATGTGTTGTTGTTAAACAAATCAGCCTCTATTACCGAATTGTATCCGATCAGCAAATCGACTTGATCACTTTCTGGAATAATTTCAAGAATCCAGAGCTCCTAAATATTTAACTTTGGTTGAACATGCTTGAGCAATCTCTATCGCTGGAGATGCTTTCTTTTGTGAGAGCAGCCAAAATGTGACCTCTAGTCTTTTATTCGTCTAAAGAGTGTTTGCCAAATAGGAGCGCGAGCCACATTTTTTTACTTTTGCCGTTTCCAATGAACAACACTCCCAGCGATTCTTACTTAGACGACCTCGATCCGAAAGAATTTATCATCATTAAGAGGGCCAGGGTTAACAATCTGAAAGATGTAAGCGTTGCCATCCCTCGCAATAAATTGGTGGTCATCACTGGCCTTTCGGGGTCAGGCAAGTCATCGCTCGCATTTGATACACTCTTTGCGGAAGGGCAACGCATGTATGTGGAAAGCTTAAGCTCCTACGCCAGACAATTTCTTGGACGTATGGAAAAGCCCGAAGTTGACTACATCCGAGGTGTTTCACCGGCCATCGCCATTGAGCAGCGCGTCAATACACGTAATCCACGCTCAACGGTTGGCACCACCACAGAGATCTACGACTATCTAAAACTACTTTTTGCCAGGATTGGAACCACCTATTCACCTATCAGCGGCAAAGAAGTAAAACGTGACACGGTGAGCGATGTGGTGGATTTCATCAACAAATCCAAGGAGGGGACGCGGGTCATGATTGCCTGCCCGCTTCAGATAAACAAAGGAAGAAAGCTTGTGGACGAGCTGAATCTTCTACTTAGCAAAGGATTCACACGTGTGTTGGTAGATGGTGAAATGAAGTTTATTGAAGAGTTAACAGGTGCGACTGACGAAGAAAAAACAAAAGCCACTAAAAAGCCAAAGACAGCAGTAAAAGCTCCCTCGGCAAAAGTTAAAGAATATGAAATATTAATCGATCGTGCCTCCGTCAATGCGACCGATGAAGACCTCACGTTTCGTTTATCCGATTCTATTCAAACAGCTTTCTTCGAAGGACATGGCGAGTGTTTGGTGTATGCGGAGGAAAAAAAGGTTCGGTTTTCAGATCGGTTTGAGCTTGATGGCATGTCATTCACAGAGCCATCTATTAATCTGTTCAGTTTTAATAACCCATTTGGTGCCTGCCAAACCTGTGAAGGATTTGGAAAAGTTTTGGGGATAGATGAAGATTTGGTCATTCCGGACAAAAGTCTCTCCATCTATGAAGGCGCTATTGCTCCGTGGCGTGGCGAGGTGATGAGCGAATGGGGAAAGCCGCTTTTAAAAAACGGTATTAAATTCGACTTCCCGGTTCATCGACCTTATAGCGAGTTGACTCAGAGGCAGCGAGACATTATTTGGACAGGCAACGAATATTTTGAAGGCTTAAATGAATTCTTTAGGTACATCACCACCAAAACCCATAAAATACAGTATCGTGTTATGCTTTCGCGCTTTCGCGGCAGAACAACCTGTCCGGATTGTCGCGGCACTAAACTTCGAAAAGATGCGGCTTACGTAAAGATTGCCAACACCTCTATCACAGATTTAGTGCTAATGCCGATTGAAGATGCGTTGGTATTTTTCGACAAACTCAAACTGCCAGATTACGAACAGAAAGTTTCTGATCGCATATTGACGGAAATCAAATCGCGATTGGGGTACATGTTGAAAGTTGGTCTTGGCTACTTAACACTTAACCGAGTTACTTCCACGCTATCGGGCGGAGAATTTCAACGTATAAAACTGGCCACGTCATTGGGTAGTGCGTTGGTTGGCTCTATGTATATTTTAGATGAACCAAGCATTGGCCTACATCCAAGAGATACCGAGCGAATGGTAGAGGTATTGAAATCTCTTCGCGACATGGGGAATACTGTGATTGTAGTGGAGCATGAGGAGGAAATCATGCGAGCCGCGGATCAAATCATTGATATCGGACCCGATGCAGGTACACACGGTGGCCGACTAGTTTTTCAGGGCTCGATCAAAGAAATAGACAGCCAAACAAATACGCATACTACAGATTACCTGAGCGACAAAGAAAAAATAGCGATCCCATCCATCCGTAGAAAATGGAAAGATTCGATCAACATCATTGGCGCCCGCGAGAACAACCTTAAGAATCTAAAAGTCAAATTTCCGTTGGAGATATTGACGGTTGTAACGGGAGTAAGTGGTTCTGGTAAATCAACGTTGATCAAGAAAATTTTGTACCCGGCTATTGGCCGCATGAATGGTACAGTAGGAGAGACACCCGGTAAGTACGATCAGCTGACAGGTGATTACTCCAAGATCAAACAAATCGAGTTTATCGATCAGAATCCTATTGGTAAATCTTCTCGCTCGAATCCGATCAGTTATGTAAAGGCATATGATGCGATACGAAATTTATATGCCGATCAACCGCTTGCCCAACAACGCGGCTATAAACCCTCCCATTTTTCATTCAATGTAGAAGGCGGTCGTTGCGAAACATGTGAAGGCGAAGGCGAGATAAAGGTAGAGATGCAGTTCATGGCTGATATCTTCTTGGAATGCGAAAGTTGCCATCGAAAGAGATTTAAACAAGAAGTGTTGGAGGTGGAACACAACGGCAAATCAATTGCCGATGTATTGGATATGACCGTTGAAGAAGGGCTCGAGTTTTTTAGAGACAAGAAGCCCATCTACGAAAAGATAAAACCACTTTTTGAAGTAGGATTAGGGTATGTGAAATTAGGCCAGTCATCCAACTCGCTGTCTGGTGGTGAAGCACAGCGTGTGAAGCTGGCTTCGTTCCTGGGGAAAAATTCTTCCGATGCCAGCGAACGTATCCTTTTCATTTTTGATGAGCCTACCACGGGATTACATTTTCACGATATTTCAAAATTGCTAAAAGCCATTAACGCATTGGTAGATGAAGGGCACACGGTCATTGTGATAGAACACAATTTAGAGGTTATTAAATGTGCCGACTGGATCATTGACTTGGGTCCGGAAGGGGGAGAAAAAAACGGTGGGCATCTTTTATTTGAAGGGACACCTGAAGAAATGGCAAAACAAGGGAAAGGTTATACAGCAGAATTTTTGAAGGGAAAGATATCTTGAAGATTTTGTATTTTTGATTATAAAAATTTTGTCATGGTAACCATAGCAGAAATCAAATCAGCTCTCCATCAGCAAGTAGCCAACACAGAAGATGAAAAAGTACTGAAAAAGATGCAGACGTACTTTAGCTCACTTGTAAAAGGCGATAAGAAAATAGTGGCCTATGCCTCAAAATGGAAACCTTTAACGGCTCGAGAATACAAGGCAGAAGTAGAGGAGTCCATTGGCGAATACAAAAAAGGGAAGATAATTAGTCAAAGAGAAATGGAGAAACGTCTTTGAAAAGAAAACCCGTAGTTTGGACTGAAAAGGCAAGTGAATCCTTAGACTTCTTTTGTGAATACATAAGAAAGGATTCCCCATCGGCCGCTAAAAGAGTAAAGCAAGAAATAGTTCGGACAGCAAGACAATTGGTTGACAATCCAGAAATTTATCAGCTTGATGAAGTCTTTGCAGATACAACTTTAAACATTCGAAGATTCTTCCGCTGGAGCTACAAGGTTGTTTATTAAGTAAACGAAAAAGAGATTGTTATCTTAGATATATTTCATACTAGCACTGGATTTTTTGAAGAAGAGTAGGTTAATTGATAAGGAAATAAGAACATGACACAATTCGCAAAAGTAAGTTCCAGAGAAGCCTTCCAATTGATTGAACATACCATTTTTGAAGCGGAGAAAATAAACAAACACCTAGCCGTAACTATTTGCGGACCGGAGGGTGAATTGATTTCATTTTTGCGAATGGGTGGGGCATCACCTGCTGCCCCTGTAATTGCACAGAGTATAGCGCATACCGCTGCGCGCGATCGAAAATCTACCCGCGAAATGGGAGAGTTTATGGTTAACGCTAATCGTGAGCAGGGTTTTTGGGGCGATGCAAAAATTACTGCCTTTGGTGGCGGTCTCCCAATTGTTCAAGAAGGCAAAGTTATTGGAGGAATTGGCGTTAGTGGTTTGTCAGAGGCAGAAGACGAACGGATTGCGCGCATCGCCATTGAAAAAGTGTACCGATAGCGCAAATATAGACAACTGGTGCAGCGCTGAAGGTAATTAGCAAACGCTATTACATGCCCATCTGGCTTTCCGAAAATATTTCTTTCCGTTTCTTTTTGCTTTCCAAAAAATTTATTGCTTATTTACTTAACAAAATATAAGGATATAACTAGTATAAGGATATGGCTAAAGAATATTTAGGTGAATTTGAAGAGCTGGTTTTAACGATGGTAGCCGCTTTGCAAGAGGATGCCTACGGAGCTGCCATTTCAGAAGAAATTGAAACGCGCTTGAAGCGCGAAGTGAACCTGAGTGCCGTACATGTTACGCTCTATCGATTAGAAGACAAGGGCTACATCAAATCCAGCATGGGTGGAGGAACAAATGAGCGCGGTGGTAGACGCAAACGAATTTTTACCATTACCAGTGCGGGGATGGCAATGCTCCGTGCGCTAAAAGAATCGAGGATTGAGCTTTGGAAGTTGGTACCACAGTTGAAGATGTTTTAGACTGTGACTTCTATGGTTGCTTTAATCAATATAAGCATACAAATAAACACTAGGGTGTGAACAATCATAATTATGATAAGATTCAAACCCCTCGTAGTCTAAGACTATTGAAATGGTTCTGCCCACCCCATCTCTACGAGGAAATCGAAGGCGACCTTATTCAGAAATTTAATCGGGAAGCAAGAGCTTTTGGAGATAATAAGGCGAAGAGAAGATTGCTTTGGAACGTGATTCGGTTTTTTAGGCCAGGGATTTTACTGCGGAATAAATTTTCAAATCATCAAATCCATAGTTCTATGCTAAAAAATCATTTTCAGTTTTCGCTGCGCATGCTTTCCAGGAACAAGGCATTTGCAATGGTAAGTGTATTTGGACTGAGTATAAGTATAGCAGCATGTATACTAGTGGCTGAGTATGCGCGGTTTGAATTGAGCTATGACAAATTTTTCCCTAAGCACAAAGACATTTACCGCTTGCAGCACAATCGTTTTGTAAATGGCGAGTTACTTTACAAAAAGGCCATGAGCTTTCCCGAAGTAGCAATGGCTCTGAAAGAATATTTTCCTGAAGTAGAGCAGGTCGCTCGCTTATTCCCTGTCAGTTTGAATATTGAGCCGGTTTTCACAGCCACCTTGAAATCAGGCGAGAAGAAAAGTTTTTCGGAACCGAATTCTTATTCGGCAGACAGTACATTTTGCAAAATATTTGATTTAGATTTTATTTATGGAAACCCTGCTTCTGCATTGCGTGGAAGTAATGACATCATTATATCGCGATCCACAGCCCTTCGCTATTTTGGAAGATTGGATGTGGTGGGCGAAGTTCTAAAAGGAACAGGTGGTGACGTTACCATTAGTGGTGTGTTTAATGATTTGCCTGCCAACAGTCATTTGAAGTTTGACATTCTGGTTTCTTGGTGGAATGTGTATGAAGATCGACATCGGTTTACATGGGATGGATTTTACAATTTCATCCAGTTGAAAGAGGGTTCGGATGTTCAACAGGTGTCGCAACGGTTACAAACATTCGCGCAGTCGTACATGGGCGAGTATTACAAAGGTCAGCCTAATACCTATTCTCAATTTCAACTTCAGCCCTTGGAAGGAATTCACCTCGACTCACATTTGGACGGTGAAATGCGTGCAAATGGAAACAGGAATATTGTTAACACATTGTTGATAGTGGCGGCTTTCATGATTGTCATCGCCATTATCAATCAAGTTAACCTCAACACTTCTCGCTCATTGGCGCGGATCAAAGAAGTAGGCGTGCGCAAAACTATTGGCTCCACCAAAACACAATTGTCAATGCAGTTCTTGATGGAGTCGTTACTGTTGAGTTTTACAGCTGCTAGTATTGGGCTGCTGTTGGCATGGGTTTTTCATCCGTGGTTTAATACTCTATTCGATTTGCATATTTCTTTAGTGCTCATTGATCAGCCTATTTTTTGGGTCGTGATGATAACGTTAGTTGTAGCCGTTGCCATCATCTCCGGCTTTTATCCAGCTTTTATGCTCACTCGGTTTAAAGTATATGAGGCATTGAAGGGGTTATCAGTTGGCGAACGTAAATCACGTTTTCAAAAAGTGTTGGTAACAACTCAGTTTACCATTTCGTTAGTTTTGATAATTGCCACCTATACCTTGTTTAAGCAAATCACTTTCATGAAGTCCAACGATTTGGGCTTTGGCATAGAACAGAAATTGGTTGTGAAAATATTGCCGGGTATCGGAGAAGAAAGCGACACGTTGTTCAATCATAAAGTAATGGCAATAAAGAGTGAACTTTTAACAAACTCGTTGTGCAAAGCATCCACTATTTCGTCAAGCATACCCGGAAGAAAGAATGAGTGGCGAGGCAGTACCAGGTTGGCTGGCACCAATGGCGATGTTGTAATCCGAGCTGGTCTTGAGAGAGTAGACGAAGATTTTTTGGATGCTTTTGATTTGACGTTAGTTGCAGGACGAAACTATGCCTCATCTCAAAACAATGGAAACTCCATCATTGTCAACGAAGAAGCAACAAAACAGTTAGGCTTTCATTCGCCACAAGAGGCGATTGGAAAGAAAGTAGCCATTATGATGGGAGATCGAGAAATTATTGGCGTGGTAAAGTCATTTCACATAGCTGGCCTTCAAGAGGCGGTTAGTCCATCGATGTTTATCACAGGAGCTGGTTACATGAAGTTTTTAACTATCTCGTTGACTGTAGGTAATATCCCCGATCAGATATCACAAGTTGAAAAAATTTGGAAAACCCATTTTCCCGACAAGCCTTTTCAATATTTTTTCTTAGACGAATTTTTTAATCGACAATATCAAGCCGATGTGCTAATGGGAAAAAGTATCGGCATGTTCTCGGGCATTGCTATTATGATTGCATGCCTTGGATTATTCTCTTTATCAGTTTACACCATTCATAAAAAGACAAAGGAGATAGGGATAAAAAAGATATTGGGTGCAAGCGTGGCGGGAATTACCAGCGAACTCTGTGGAAATTTTATGATACCGCTCACGTTGTCGGCATTGGTCGGCATTCCCGTCAGTTATTATTTGGTTACGTGGTGGCTCGCGCAATATGCCTATCGGATAGATATCACGTTCTTTTTGTTTCTGATGCCGCTGTGCCTTTTGCTGGCTATTGGCTTAACCACGATTATTTTCCAGTCGGTGAAGGCTGCTGGAAAAAATCCGGTGGAAAGTTTGAGATATGAATGACAAGTCGCCTCATATCGCCTTTCGCATTCTGCGGTGGTTCTGTCCACCACACCTCTACGAAGAAATCGAAGGCGACCTTGTTCAGAACCGTTGCATGAAATTGCTTGGGGTGAGAATCGCTATGCCGCGGAACGGGTTTAATGCAAGCAAATCTTTATCACCTGTAACGATGCAGGCGGCCTTTGCTGCCACCGCTAACTCTAATAATTTATTATCATCAGCATCGCGGCAAACTTCTATTTTTTCTAATGGGGTTACTAGTTCACAAGCGTTTACAAATATAGATAAGGCAGTTTGGCGGGTTTCCACCAGTACAAAATCATCAAATTTATCAGCTAAAAGTGTTGACTTATATTCCTCAAGTACTTCTGATGAGGTGAACACGTTACCTTTTGAGAAACAATGTTTTATAGCAGCAATTGGCCTTTGTGATTTAAACACTACACTACTAACCAATACGTTGGTATCAATGACAAAATGGTCAATGGCCATTGCGAATGGCTTCTTCGCCAAAAAGATTTCGAGTTGTTTCTTCGTCCCACTCCATCAATTCAGCAAGTTTGGTAATGGTCATTCCGTTCTTTTCAGCTTGCGTGGCTGTTTTCTCAAGAATATCAAACAAGGCCTTGTTTCGCTCTCTTTTAAAAATCTCAGCGAGCACATTGCCCATCAGTTTTTCAACCCTGCCTTTATCTTCTGGCGAAAGATTTTGGAATTGATTGGTGAGGGAATCCTCCAAGTTCAATGTAAGCGTTTTCATATCACAAATATATCAAAGAAATGAAAACTCCTGAAAGTGCTCATCCACCATTCGCTTTGCGTTTCCTTAGTTGGTTCTGCCCCGCACACCTCTACGAGGAAATCGAAGGCGACCTGATTCAGAAATTTAATCGGGATGTAAATGTAATTGGAGAGAAGAGAGCAAAGAGAAAATTGCTGTGGGATGTGATTCGGTTTTTTAGGCCCGGTATTATTTTAAGAAATAAGCTGTCATTTCACCGAAATCAAATTGATATGATTAAAAGTTACTTCACCATTCTGTTCCGCAGTCTTCTGAAACGAAAGTTTTACTCTGTCATTAATATTTCATGCCTGACGGTGGGCATCACATTTGCTTTGCTCATAGGTATGTTCATTCATGGTGAGTTGCAAGTGAATAAACATTTGGCAGATGCCGATCGCCTATACCTGCTTGAAAGTAAAGCTCAATCCAGAGACTATCGTGAATTCTTTTCCAGTAGTCATTTGGTTAGTCAATGTGTCACTCAATACCCTAATCTATTCGAATCGTATTATCGATTTCTAGATAGGAATATAACCGTCTCAAAAGGTGATAAACACTTTCGCATTCAGAGTATGATTGGGGATGCTTCATTGCTGACCATGTTTGGGTTTCCAGTTATTGCTGGGAATGCAGCGAGTGCTTTGAAAGATCCTAATTCAATAGTCGTCACTCGCAAGGTGGCCAATCAGTTTTTTGATAACACGAATGTGGTTGGCCAAACACTCACGGTTTCAACCGAACAAAATGGTAAAAAGGAGTATCTGATAACAGCCGTAATTGAAAATCCTGACGATAAAAATTCAGTTTCTGATTTTATGGATATGAATGCACAGATTTTCCTAACGCTCGAAAACTCAAAAGACTTTTTCCCTTTGTTTGACCAAAACTCATGGGGCAGTTTTATTATTAGCTACATAAAGCTAATGCCTAATATTAAAGTATCCGAAGCGGAAGCAGCCATTAATCGAACCATCAAGGGAGTTGCTCCAAAAGCAAATGACGAACCGCGAACCTATTTCCTAAACCCATTGGCCGACTATTATCGAATGACCAACCACGGTGCTGTTCAGAAGTTGATATGGTCGCTTGCTGTTATAGTTTCCTTAATCCTCCTACTGGCCATCAGTAACTTTATTAACATCGCTATTGCCAGTTCATTTTCGCGCGCAAAAGAAGTAGGCGTACGAAAAGTAATCGGGGGCCAGCAATGGCAGGTGGTTAATCAATTTTTGTTAGAGGCATGTGTGATTTCCGTGATTGCTGGTGTGCTTAGTGTTTTATTCTATGAGCTACTGCATTCTTACTTTGCTGACTTACTAGGTGCGAAACTGCCTTCAATTTTGATGTTCGATAAATCGGTTTGGCTATTAATGCTGGTTGGTTTTTTAGGTATCGGTTTCTTTGCAGGAGTTTATCCTGCTATTTTCCAGTCAATGGCGCGTCCTGTAGATTCTTTGAAAGGAAAGTTCAAATCAGTGCAAGGTACTATCCAATTTTCACGAGGTTTAATTGGTACACAATTTCTAATCACTATTTTCATTCTCATCGTTGCCGTTGTGGTGTCAGGGCAGGTGTCATTTTTTCTTGAAAAAGATTTGGGCTACGACAAGGCGCGCGTACTGGTAGTGGGCTCGGTGCCACGCCTATGGAACGATGCCGGCTTCTCAAAAATGGAATTTGCTAAAAAGGAATTTTTACAATCCAAAGAGATAAAAGCTGTTTCGCTTTCGTGGGGAGCACCTGGAAATAATTTCAGTCCTGGTGGCAGTAAAGTTCATAAAGCAGGTACTCCTTCTGAAAAGGCAATCGACCATGTTATTACTTGTGGTGACGAGGACTACGAAAAGGTTTATGATTTGAAACTGGAAGCGGGTAGTTTTTTGGATGAAGCTGGTCTGCAGCCTCGCAATAGTGTAGTTATTAACAAAAGTGCCCAAAAGGCGTTAGGTGTTCAAATAGGTGACCAACTTAAAGCAATTGATTATGGAGATACGCTGTTCACAGTAAGGGGTATTGTATCGGATTTCAATTATGAGTCTCTACATGAAAAAATCGGCCCTCTGATGATTATGCAACCAAATGATTTTCGGGCTTACCGTTACTTTAATTTTAAACTAGCAACGGGTAATATTAGCGAGTTAATCAAAGCTGTTGAGAATGCTTGGAAAAAAGCATTTCCTGACGACCCGTTTGATTATTGGTTTGCTGACGAACGAATGAAAACCATGTACACCACGGAGCTGCAAATGAAAAAGGCAGCCAACACAGCGTCCATTTTGATGTTGATTATTGTGATAACAGGTGTATTGGGGCTGGTCTCTTTGAGCGTATCCAAAAGGAAAAAGGAAATCGGCATTCGGAAAGTATTGGGCGCTTCCTTACACGATATACTTTTGCTGATTGCAAAGGAGTATGCTTTGCTGATAGCGATTTCATTTGTAGTGGCAGTGCCGTTGGCTTACTTATCCTCTATCCAGTGGCTAGGGGCATTTGCTTATCGACTTGAGTTGAGTTGGTGGATGTTTGCCCTGCCCGGGGCTTTACTATTAATTTTTACGATAGTGATTGTAACTGTGCAAGCTCATGGCGTGGCAGCTTCCAATCCAGTGAAGTCATTGAAGTATGAGTAGCGGTAGGTTATTTCGTTTTGCTTTATTATTTCTTAAGTGGTTTTGCCCTTTGCACCTCTACGAAGAAATCGAAGGCGACCTCATTCAGAAATTCAATCGGGATATAAGGATATCTGGGGAAAGGAGGGCGAAGTGGAGATTGCTGTGGAATGTGATAAGGTTTTTTAGGCCAGGAATTATTTTAAGAAACAGATTTACTATCAAATTAAATACAATTCCAATGATTCAGAATTATTTTAAGATCACGCTGCGCAATTTGAACAAGCGTAGGGCGTATGCCTTCATCAATGTATTTGGTCTCGCGGTGGGCGTGGCGGCCTGCTTGGTCATTGGCAAGTATTTGGAGTTTGAAACGAGCTATGATGGATTTCACGCGAATGCCAAGAATATCTATCGTGTTATAAGTTCATTCTATACCGATGGTACTAAAGATTCTTACACGGGTTATGACCTAGGGCCCACACTATTAAATGAAATCCCTGAAATCAAAAAGTTTGCGCGCACTCACGGCAACAGCAGTGTTGTTAGTTTTGCCAATGAGCAAAACAAAGAAGTCAGGTTCTATGAGCAAAACATATTAGCGGCAGACAGTTCTTTCCTTGAGCTGTTTACATTCAAATTTATGTATGGAAACACCACCGCTCTTTATAGCCCTAATTCCATTGTTCTCACTCAGTCTGTTGCCACAAAATATTTTGGAAAAACAAACCCTATCGGCAAAGAACTAAAGCTGCACGACAACTGGCCCGGTCTGTACATTGTAACGGCCGTGATAGATGACGTGCCCGCCAATTCACATTTTGAATTTGACCTGATCATGCCCCTGCACAATGTTTTACAGTCTGAACACTATCGCAATACTAATCAGCGCTGGGATAACTTCAAGACATATGTTGAAACACACAAAGACTCTGAACAAGCTAGTCTTCAAAGTAAAATCCCCGGTTTAATAGAAAAATACAGGGGTAATGACAAAGCCATCAACGCTAAATCAGAGCTTCAGTTTCAACCCTTGCTCGATATTCACTATTCCCCAGACTTGCAAAATCAAGGCACCCATCGCACCAAAATTTACTTTTTTGTAGTGGTAGCTATTTTTATTCTAATGATCGCTTGGATAAACTATATCAACTTGGCAACCGCTCGCGCCATGGAGCGGGCAAGGGAAGTGGGTGTAAAAAAGGCATTGGGTGTTTTACGGATTCAACTGATTTCACAGTTTATTTTTGAATCGCTATTAATCAATTTCATAAGTATTTTGTTTGCAGTATTTCTAGCCTGGTTGGCAATTCCATTGTTAAACTCAATAGTAGGTCGTTCATTGGCGTTTGATCTTGCACAACCTCCATTCTGGATTTTATTGGGGGCGTTGTTTTTGGCGGGTTCTCTTGCGGCTGGTTTCTATCCCGCCTTTGTGCTTTCATCATTTAAAACCACTGAAGTTATCAAAGGAAAGATTATGAAGAGCCGCTCGGGGTTATCGCTGCGCAGTGGATTGGTTGTTTTTCAATTTGCGTCATCGTTGGTGTTGATTGTGGGGACGTTTGTAGTGTTTAAGCAACTACGATTTATGGAAGGCCAAGAAAAATATTTGACTACAAATCAAATTCTTGTTGTCAAAGGGCCTGAAGTGACCGCGAGGGAGAAATTAAGTGGGCAAATGATGTCGTTTAAGAATGAATTGCTACAACTCAGTATGGTTGACAAGGTTGCGATCTCCTTCAATGTTCCAGCCAGCGATCCAAGCATGAGCTCGGGTATCAGAAAACTTGGAAATCCAGTGGAAGAAAATAGAATTGGAGATAGCTATTGGGCTGGGTCTGATTTCATGGAGCTTTACCAGATTCCACTGGTGGCCGGCAAGTTTTGGGATGCCCGCATAGAGTCTGAAATGGATCAAGTAATTGTGAATGAAGAAGCTGTCAGGGTTTTTCGATTGGGAACAAATAACGATGCACTTAAAGAAAAGTTGATTATGCTTGGCGACACCTTTTCCATTCTCGGTGTGGTGAAAAACCATCATTGGAACTCGCTGAAACAACTGCACAAGCCTATGGTGTTCCGAGCTGGAAAATCAG
The DNA here is from genome assembly GCA_021299455.1 of Flammeovirgaceae bacterium. GTDB lineage: Bacteria > Bacteroidota > Bacteroidia > Cytophagales > Cyclobacteriaceae > ELB16-189. Next base: position 56,462 of record JAJTGQ010000006.1, read on the forward strand.
CTGACGGCAATGTTTCAGTTCGATTAACTGGCGATAATCAACTGGCAATTGAACAAATAAAGCAAACCTATTCGGCCTCGTTTGCCGGGGAAACATTCTCTTATTATTTCATGGATGATTCTTACCAGAGGTTATACGATGCGGAGCAGCAATTCGGCAAACTCTTCAGCTCCTTTTCAATATTGGCAATATTGATCGGGTGTTTAGGGCTCTGGGGACTTGCTTCGTTCGCTATGCTAACTAGAATGAAGGAGATAAGCATTCGTAAAGTATTGGGTGCTTCAGCAAATTCGATATTGTTCTTACTTACAGGTCAATTTTTGAAGCCAATATTGATAGGAAGTGCAATTGCATATCCATTGGTTTGGTTTGGGGCAAACAAATGGCTTGAACAATTTCCCTACAGAATCAATGTATCGATCGATCAGTTTATCATTCCACTGGCAATACTGATCTCGATTGCTTTGCTAACGATAAGTAGGCAAATATTGCAGACGACTAAAGTTAATCCTGTGGATTCACTAAAGAACGAATAGACAAAGAAAAGCTTTTTCAATACTTAGCCGATCCCGTTGGCGTACTTTTCTTGATAAAATCGCGAATGTGTTCATTAGAGGTCGCTAAATCTTCCGCACGTAAATACATCATGTGTCCACTGCGGTAGCCTTCAAAGCGAAGGCGGTCTTTCATCTTACCGCTCGGGTCTAGTTGCCACATAGAATATTTTGCATCGAAGTAGGTCGTAGCTCCATCATAATAACCACTTTGAATCATCACATGCATGTAAGGGTTCTCTGCCATTGCCAAACGAAGGTTCTCACCAGTGTTGTCATTTGAGTTATCCCAAGGGCGGACTGGCCCAAACATGTTGTATTGCAAATCGGTTTTGTATTTCAACACATCGCGCAGGTAGTAGTTGATCGCAGGGGTGAAAGAATGCAACCAAGAAGTAAGTTCGGAATTATAGTCAGGGCTGCTGCCCGCTTGTTGTTTGTCGATGCCCAAATAACGAGAGTCGAGACGCCCAACGGTGAATCCTTTTTCACGCAACAGATCTTTCCAAAAATATTGCGTAGGTACGGCCAGGTTGTGTTGCATTACGGTGCGCTCCGATAATCCGGAGTAACGTGAAACACTGGCTGCTATTTGTTTTTTCTTAGCCTCTTCTAAAAATCCGCCACGCGATAATGCTGGAATAAATTCGTTGACAGTAAATGCTTCTGATTCTGCCAGTACATCCATTAAGTCTTTTTGTTGAAGATCGGCAGACAATGCTTTTTGATACCATGCGGCAGCCGTGTAATAAGGAAGTGACAAGGCATCATTCACAGGGCCATCGCGTTTGATACCTAGCTCGGTTGGAGAAACCAAAATCACGCCATTTAAATACATCCAATGATTGTTTTGCAAGTCAAGTGCCAACCCCGAGACGCGCGTTGTGCCATAACTTTCGCCAATCAAATATTTTGGAGAAGTCCAGCGACCTTGACGAGAAACGAAGTTGTCTACCCAATCACCAAGATATTTAATATCGGCATTCACTCCGAAGAAAGTTGTTTTTTCAGCTTTTGGATCGAGGATGCGAGAGAAGCCGGTATTCACCGGATCGACATAAACGATATCGGCTACATCTAAAATAGAATGAGGATTGTCATGAATTCCGTAGGGCTGAACAGGAAATCCTTCGCTATCAATATTTAAAACTTTGGGGCCGGTGTAGGCAACGTGCATCCACACAGAAGCGGAACCCGGGCCGCCATTAAACGAGATGATAAGAGGGCGCCTGCTTTTGTCGGACACGTCACTACGTTCGTAATAGGTATAAAATAACGAAGCGCTCGGTTTGCCTTCTGCATTCCAAACGGGCTGTGTACCGGCTGTTACTTTGTAGGGAATGGCTTTTCCTTTTATGGTGACATTGCCAGTGGAGTTGACTGCTGACTCAGCGGGTAGCACACGCTCCTGCGCAAGTGAGCATACATAAACGAAGATCGATAGGGTTGTCAGAAGACTTTTCATAGGTGATTGCAAAATGGAGAACTGGTAAACTCTACCGAAATTTAGTCAAAGAAATAATCGATTATAAAACAGAATTTTGAGTGCGCTATTGGATAGATGAACGGTGAATTTCAATAGTTCTTGACCTAGCGTGCTTCCCAAAAGCGAGTCTTTTTTCATTGATTTAATATATCTAAACCACATTTTGCCGCTTCGCCAAGGATAATCCCTCAGGCCATAAAATTTCTTATAAACCACCATTTAAAAGCAGAATCAACTATTGAGATTTCTTTGCCCATCACATCAATTACATCTTTTTGAAGCAGTGCCTGTATCGATCGTTGAATGGTGGCAGTGGTGCCCAATGAAAAATCCTTTATCGCTTTTTTAGAATGAAGACTTTCAACTCCCTTGCACACCGCCTTGATGAAATTCAACTGATACGTAGTCAATCCTTCAACGATCTTCTGAAACTGCAGTTCGTTCTGCTCTCCAAGACGTATCAGGGCTTGTTCCACATCGCTATCTTTTACTTTATTGGAAGAAATATACCATAGAATTTGAAACGCATTTTGGGTATAGTAAGAATGAGATTCCATCGCCCGGCAAACAAGAGTAACCTGTTCTCCTAAAATAGTCTTTCCGGTTTTTTTAAATTTTGAAATCACAAAAGGTATCCATTCAGCCTCATCAATTTTCTTGAGGTAATGCACCGAGCCAAATTTGTAAAAAGGCAAGTCAGATGATTCAAATAACTGGGTCATCAGGTGTCGTTTGCTTCCGTAGAGACAATAATGCACTTTGTCGTGCCGCTGCCAATAGCTCCGTAATTTTTTTTGAAAGTCAATTGGGTGAGGAAAATGGTTCACGTTTTGAAATTCATCGATGCACAAAATGATTCGCACATTTTTCTTTACAGCGATGGTCTGAGAGAGGTTTATAATTTCATCTTCTTTTATTGCCGAGTTTGACTGAAACTTGATGGAGAATTCGGTGTTGGGGTCGGGCTGAAAAGAGAGGTAAGGCAAAATGCCCTTCAGCCATTTGTTGGCAAACTGAAAAGCCTCATCCATTTTAGAATTAGTTGCCTTGAGTAATGCATGAACATACGCTTCGTGAAACTCTTCTGGTGTGCGGCATTTGAAAAGATCAATGTAGGCAAAACGGACATTGTCTTTGTGATAACGCCTCGCTGCTTCCTCCACCAGCGAAGACTTGCCCCAGCGTCTCGGAGAAATTAAAATCGTGTTGGCATTGGTGTTAAATTGATGGTGCATGAACTCAATGTCCTTGCTGCGGTTGCAGAAGTCAGTCTTACCAACGGTTTTGCCAAAAACAAACGGGTTTTCCATACTGGCATTTTTAAAAGTTACATAAATGTAAGTTACAATTGTGTAACTTACAAACCTGTTACTTTTTTAGCAAACTCAACACCTCATTCAACTTCAACAACGCCTCAACAGGACTAATCGTATTAATATCGATTTGAGAAAGCATTTCATGAATAGCTTTTGACTTTGGATCTATTTCAAACAAACTCATTTGTTGAATGGCCTTGGGCAATTCATCAAATTTATTTTTTGGTTCGTTTTTGCCTGCCCGTCCGTCAGGCGGGTGTTTGTCTTTTTCTAAGAAACGCAGAATTTCATTGGCGCGCAGCACCACTTTGTTGGGCATACCGGCAATCTGAGCTACGTGAATACCAAAGCTGTGTTCGCTACCGCCTTCTTTCAGCTTGCGCATGAAAATGATTTTGTCGCCAATTTCTTTCACGCTTACGTTGAAATTTTTTACGCGCACAAAATCTTCGGCTAACTGGTTAAGCTCATGGTAGTGCGTGGCAAAAAGAGTTTTGGGTTTGTAGTCTTTGTGCTGATGCAAGTATTCCACAATCGCCCAGGCAATCGAAACGCCATCATAAGTAGAAGTGCCTCTACCGATTTCATCCATTAAAATCAAACTGCGGTCGCTCAGGTTATTCAAGATGCTGGCCGTCTCAATCATCTCCACCATAAACGTTGACTCGCCCCGAGAAAGATTGTCGCTCGCGCCTACACGTGTAAAAATCTTATCCACAATGCCAATGGTAGCAGCTTCGGCAGGAACGAAACTTCCCATCTGCGCCATCAAGACGATCAAGGCAACTTGCCGTAACAAGGCTGACTTACCTGCCATGTTCGGTCCGGTGATGATCAGGATTTGTTGTGTTTCGGTATCAAGGTAAATATCATTGGGTACGTAGCTTTCTCCAATGGGCAATTGTTTTTCAATAACGGGATGGCGACCTGCTTTGATAGCGAGCCGCGTGGAGTCACTGATTTCGGGCTTGCTGTATTTATTGGTTTTGGCAGTAATGGCAAATGACAGTAGGCAATCCAACACGGCAATCACCTTCGCGTTTTGCTGTATTTGAGAAATGTAATCCGCTGTGTGCTGTATTAACTCTAGAAACAATCGTTGCTCGATTACCGACAGTTTTTCTTCGGCTGTCAGAATTTTTTCTTCATAAACTTTCAATTCTTCGGTGATGTAGCGCTCGGCATTCACCAACGTCTGTTTGCGAATCCAATCGGAAGGCACTTTGTCTTTGTTGGCGTTGCTTACTTCAAGATAGTAACCAAAGACTTTGTTGTAAGAAACTTTCAGTGAGTTGATACCCGTACGCTCCACTTCCCGCCTTTGCACTTGTAACAAATAATCTTTGCCTGCGAAAGCGATCGTGCGCATTTCATCCAATTCCGCATTCACGCCTGTTTTAATGATTCCACCGAGATGCATCAACATTGGCGCATCGTCTTTCAATTCCTTTTCAATCTTCTCCAAGAGAAACTCGCAACCATGCAATTGATCAGCCAGTTTCACTAATTCTGATTTCGTAGATTTTGAAAGTGAATCTTTGATAGGAAGAATAGCTTGAAGAGATCGCTTCAATTGGAGCAATTCACGTGGATTAATACGCCCCACGGCTACTTTTGAAATGAGTCGTTCTAAGTCGGCAATTTGATGAAGGTGCTCAGCCAACTTTTCCGCAAGGTCAGATTCAGCGTAGAAATGTTCAACCACTTTTAATCGTTCTTCGATTGCCGCTTTTTCTTTTAACGGCAAGATCATCCACTGCCGCAGTTGGCGCGAGCCCATAGGCGTGATGGTTTGATCCAATATTTGCAATAGGGATACGCCACCGTCATTAGGTGAATGAATCAACTCCAGGTTTCGGATGGTAAACCGATCGAGCCACACGTACTTCTCTTCATCGATGCGTGAGATGCCAGCAATGTGATTCATCTCTTTATGTTCGGTGGCTTCTAAGTAATGCAAGATGGCTCCCGCTGCAATGATAGCTTCGCTCATTCCATCCACACCAAAGCCCTTCAACGTATTCGTCTTAAATTGTTGAATCAGTTTTTCGTTTGCAAAGTCATAGGCAAAGACCCACTCATCCAACGCAAACGTGGCATACCCTTCGGCAAATTGTGACTCGAACTTTTCTCGGTGTGTTTTAGAAAAAATAATTTCTGCTGGTCCAAAACTTTGGATGAGCTTGTTTATGTAGTTTTCTGTTCCCTGAGCGGCATAGAACTCACCGGTACTAACATCTAGAAAAGAGATTCCTAGAATGTTTTTGTTGACATGAACAGATGCGAGAAAATTATTTCTTCGTTTCTCAAGCACATTGTCGTTAAAGGAAACACCAGGCGTTACCAATTCAGTCACACCACGCTTTACAATTCCTTTTACAAAGCGCGGATCTTCCAATTGATCGCAAATCGCTACGCGATGGCCTGCTCGAACCAACTTAGGTAGGTAGGTATCCAAAGCGTGATGTGGAAAGCCTGCAAGTTCAATTTCAGAGGCAGACCCATTGCCTCGTTTGGTCAGGGTGATATCCAGTACTTTACTGGCCTTGATGGCATCTTCACCAAACGTTTCATAGAAATCACCCACTCTAAAAAGCAACAGCGCACCAGGGTATTTCACCTTGATGGCGTTGTATTGTTTCATTAAAGGGGTATCCATTGCGCTTGCTCCTGCCATAAGGGGCAAATATAGAACGAGGAAGTTATAAGTAAGAGCCTTAAGCTAAATTATGCTGACGCGGCAGGGTCATTTTTTTGCCGCAACAATCACCCACATTTTATCGCCTTTTATTTTTTCGCGGTCAATAAAATTTTCCTTTTTAACAAGAATTTTAAAACCAGCCTTGTCCAGATCTTGCAGGACATGCTCAATAGCAATTTCATGCTTTTTCGCTTGCTCGGTCCGATTTGACTTCTTCCGTACATCTGCAATTGGTTCGCAAATGAGGAGAAGCCCTTCTGTCATCAATGCATTCTTAACGTTTTTTAATAAAACACCATAGTTAATTACTTCATGATACGTATCCAGGATCATAACCGCATCTAATGAGTCAGTTGGCAACCCCAGATCATCCTTTGGAGCAAACACCGGCCGTATATTGGTGATCCCTTTTTCTTTTGTTTTTAGTTGCATTAGCCCTACCATGTTAATGCGATTTTCCACTGCGTATACTCGGCCTGAATCCCCAACAATTTTCGATAATTTATAAGTCATATAACCTTCATGAGAACCAATGTCCGCGACTACGCTATTCTTTTTTATTTTCAACAACTGGATTAACTCACTCGGTTTTTGCCATTTATCTCTGGCAGCCCAGGCGCTTTCAGAATAGATATTCATCCACGGATCAATGGTCTGGCTAATTGCGTCTGGCCGATTCCCCATAGAAATAAGAATTAATAAAAAATAGACTCTCGCCATTGATATCTTTTTTTCAAAGATAACCTTTGCCTAGTATGATTTTTGATACTTGCCTTCAGATTATTCTCAACAGCTTTTTAACAATTGATTAAGAGATCATTGGGATTTCGTTAACAGAAGCTCAATTCTCTTTCTACTACTTTTAGAAAACAATTAAAACTACCTATGAATAAATTATCTCTCTTAATCCTTTGTTTATTTTTCTATACGGCAGCTATCGCGCAGAAACAAGAAACCAAACTGTTGAATGAAGTATCACTCTCACAACTCAAGCAAGAACCGTATACAACCTGGTATACCAAGAATCATGAAGACTACCGGCCTAATGTACAGATAGTAGAAGCTCTTAAAAAAACTAATCACACCAAATACACAATGAAAATATTTTTCGGTTCGTGGTGTGGCGATAGCAAACGCGAGTTGCCGAAGATGACAAAGGTTTTGGAAAAACTATCATTCCCTCAAAAGAATATTACCTTGATTGGTGTTGACGATTCTACGGAAGTATACAAGCAATCGCCCCAGCGTCAAGAAGCCGGAATGAACATTTTCCGCGTGCCTACTTTTATTGTTTATGAAAATGGCAAGGAGGTCGGTCGCATCGTAGAATACCCCACAGAAACAATGGAGCGAGACTTATTAAAGATTTTTGCCAGAAAGGAATACACCGCCAATTATTTCGGATATCCGCAGATCATTCAGTGGATGAAAGATGGATTACTTACGGATGAAAACATCAGTGCCCGCGGCCTTGCCATGCAATTGAAAAGTCGCGTCAGTAATGAATCCGAGCTCAACGCGTGTGGATATGTGCTGATGGCGCAGGGAAATTTGAGGGAAGCAATCACAGTGCTTAGAATAAATGCCAATCTTTTTCTGCAATCGGCCAATTGCTGGGATAGCTTGGGCGAAGCGTATGCGAAAGATGGGCAGAAAGACAAAGCCATTCAAGCCTATGAATATGTGTTGGAGTTAGACCCTAAAAGTGAAAATGCGAAAGCCCAACTTTTGAAGCTGAAAAGTTAACTTAAATAAATTTGAAGGCTCGTAGTATATCCTCTGTATATTAGCATCTATGAACTTTCACTATTTTAAAACACTTCTTCTATTTAGCAGCGTTGTTGGATTGCTTTTACTCTTTGGTTGCACGCCTCAAAATGAAAATCAGGCAAAGGAAATCAAAGACACCGCTTGGGCCATTCTACCATTTGTAAAAGTTGATAGCCTGAATCCTATTCTAGCAGCTGGGGAAAGAGATGATGGAACCTACATCATGACGTATACTGCTTATGATGGAAAAGTGGCGAGGTTATGTGTTGCGTCTTCCACCAATTTGGTGAAGTGGATAAAACATGGGCTGGTATTGCAGGGGAAATATGTTGACTCGTGGAGCAAATCCGAAGCAATTGTAGCCAAGCAAGTGGGAGAAAAAATAGTTGCTAAGAAAATCAACGGGAAGTACTGGATGTATTTTGGAGACACCGATTTATTTCTGGCAACTTCGGATGATTTAATTCATTGGCAGCCTGTTGTTGACGAAAATCAAAAATTCAAATCGATCCTTCAACCACGTAAAAATTATTTTGATAGTCGGTTAGTTGAAAGTGGACCCTATGCTTTGTTGACTGACAAAGGGATTGTATTGATTTACAATGGCATGAACCTCGATGTAGGTGGCGATAGTACAATTGCCAAAGGAGCTTACTGTGCAGGTCAGGCTTTGTTTGACAAAAATGATCCTTCTAAACTAATCGACCGATTGGAGAAAAATTTTCTGCGTCCTGATAAGCCTTATGAAATTTCCGGACAGATCAATCAGGTTTGTTTTGTGGAAGGGCTAGTTCCTTTTCATGGGAAATGGTTTTTGTATTTTGGCACGGCTGATTCTAAGATTGCGGTGGCTGTTTCCCCTATTTTGCCACCATCCAGTTAAAAAGCATAATACCCAATAAGCCGAACACAATGCTAATGTGCACGATTAACCAAATCTGTTGGTAAGCGGGTCGATTGTTCCACATCTCTTTTTGATCAAAGGGGTCAAAGATTAAGGCAATGCCGAAGTTTGACATGGCCGTGGAAATATCTTTTTTGGCCAATAGGAAGTAAACTCCCAGGGCGACAAACGCTCCATACAAAAATCGGTTGTATGTAAAGGTAAGGTCTGTCGGCTTGTCGTTTTCTTTTGTTGTGGTCATACTTTAGGAGTTGATATTTTGCAAGACTTTTTCTTTTGCGTTTCCATCGAAGAAAGAAATACAGACATAGAACTGGCTGCAATCGCTACACAAATCATCGTATCAGAAATACCAGAACTCGAATCGAGAACAGTAAAGAGAGCTGCCAGAAAAACAAAACCAGCAGCAATGCCGATCGCTAATGCATACTTTCCGAAACGGGAAGATTTTTTAGTCTCCATGAATCTTTCTTCCAGTTAGTAGTTTTTGATCGATAACAATTACAGGCATCCATGATTTTTTTATAAACTTGCGTCACGTCAAAAATTGAACGATATGAGCAAAGACACTATAATAAAAAACGTAACGCTTGTTAACGAAGGTCAGCTGCGGGTAGCCGACCTGCTTATTAAAGACCAGTTCATTGATAAGATTGGAAACGTTCACCCCACCGAAAACAGCTTGGTTATCGATGGCTCTGGAAAGTATTTATTCCCAGGCATTATTGACGGCCAGGTTCACTTTCGAGACCCAGGCCTAACCCACAAAGGTGACTTTTACACAGAAAGCAGAGCCGCCATCGCTGGTGGTGTCACCTCGGTTATTGATATGCCCAACACTGTACCTAATGTTTTGTCAATTGAACTACTTGAACAAAAGCATCAGATAGCTGCTGAAAAATCACTTGTCAACTATTCCTCTTTTCTCGGTGTAAACGCAGATAACATTGACACCGTCATTCAGACAGACACGTCTAATCTTATTGGAGTTTCAGATGATGGTCTGTATTTCACTAAGAAGGGGAATCTGCTGGCAGATAATCCGGCAATTCTAGAGAAGCTTTTTGCCAACTGCCAATCCATCATCGCGATCCACGCAGAGAAAGAAAAATTAGTAGAAGAAAATGAAAGAATCTTTCGAGAAAAATATGGAGAAGACGTGCCAATTGAATTTCATCCTATCATTCGAAGTGCGCAAGGTTGCTTCGAAGCATCAAAAGATGCCATTGCATTGGCCACAAAACACAATGCACGGCTTCACATTTTACATCTGAGTACCGAGGCCGAAACACACTTGTTTCGTAATGATATTCCGTTAACACAAAAGCGAATAACCACCGAAGTATCTGTGCATCACCTTTGGTTTTCGGATGTCGATTACAAACGGCTGGGCAACTTAATCAAGTGGAATCCTGCCATCAAAACCGAAAAGGATAAAGAAGGACTTTTGAAAGCGCTGCTTGATGATCGAATCGATATTATAACGACTGATCATGCGCCACACTCGTTAGAAGAAAAGCAAAAGCCCTATTTTCAAGCTATGTCGGGCGCGCCCATTGTTCAGCATTCATTAAATATTATGCTTGAGTTTTATAAACAGGGAAAAATATCGCTTGAGAAAATTGCAGAGAAGATGTGCCATAACCCGGCCATTTTGTACCATATCGCTAACCGCGGGTTTATACGAGAAGGCTATTTTGCCGACCTCACATTGGTAGATTTGGATAAGCCGTGGATAGTAAGCCAGGACAACATTTTGTACAAATGCGGCTGGTCGCCATTGCTGGGCACCACCTTTCAAACCAAGGTGGTTCAGACGTTTGTCAATGGGGGATTGATTTATGACAATGGGCACTTTAACGAATCGGTGAAAGGACAACTGTTGGCTCTAAAGCCGCGGAGGTAAAACGGGTGTTACTTGGCATCGAACCTAGTATTGCCAAATCAGGTCAATTGCCCAGATTTTTTCTAAAACAAAATTCCCACCGTTGTATGCAACGAACTAAACTGCCATTGATCATCGCCAATTCCATTTACCTCAACGCGTGTGTTGGAGAATTGATAATGAACCTGAAGATCAACAACCCTCGACTTGTTTTTGAATGGGCTAAGCGAGTAGCCCGCGCTCATGCCACTAGCCCATCCAATACCAAATTGATGAAAATAATTTTGTTGTCCTGCATCGGTAAGGAAGCGGTTCTTGGTGAAAACAGAGGCTAGACCAAACTCACCATTTACATAGAAATTATTTTTCGAAAAGGGGTAGTATTTTAAGGCAAGAGAAGCACTAATGAAATTGAAGAAGTAGCCCTCTTCATAACCCGCTATCGATGGTTGTGTGCCAGCGAGTGTATTTCGGACCATTAGCCCGGCCATTAGTCCATTTATTTTTTTGATGGGTTTGTAAAAACCAATTTTCATTGTTAAGCCCGATGGCGCTGCGTAGCTCCCCACATTTCTGCGAGTGCCATTTTGATTCTGGTAGTAACTTAGCCCTTGCATACGCAACTCTTTCGCGCGCATCAATTCTTTGCCAATTTGTAATGACGCAGAGCTAAACCCAAGTGCAAACTCGAGTTGTGTTTGGCGCGATAGCGTGTTTTGAGCTTGGCTCCCCAATGAAATAAAGGATAAAAGACAGATTGCTTTGAATGAATTCATAACTTGATTTTTGAGTGTTGTTTTGATAGTTTTTAAAAGCGGTAGCCTACACTGATGTTTAGAATCAGAGGAGTATTCCCAAATCCAATGTTCATTGCTTCGTGTACTTCCGTTTTGTTTGTTAATTTGTTTGAGTACGAAATTTGATCGTTCTCTAAACCAGTTGAGACATTCGGCCACCAACGCACACTAGGTGCAATCATGATGTTGCGCAATGCACCCTCCTTTTTTTCAAAAGGATGCCACTTTCCATAGAGGCCTAAGCCTAACGTAAAAGTATTATAGGCTGTAATCTGGTTGATCGAAGTTTGTTCTTCGCCAGCATAATAGATTTCAAAGCGATGCCATTTCGGTTCAACCCGCAAATTCAAGAAACGGGTAAAACGATAGCCTACTCCCACACCGACAGAGTAAGGAACGTGGGCTACCAAACGCTGATCTTTCATGGCGCCCACAATCCCAGCGTCTTTATATTCCAACGAGAATCCGTGTGAGTAGTCGAACGCGAGTTTGCGCGTAAAATAATTTAGTTCAAAATTGAATCCATCGGCCAGCAAAGGCTGGTTAAGGCCAAACAAAATGGCGAATTCATTTTTCTTTTGAGCGTACGATGAGGTTGATACACTTATTAACAATGCGAGGGCTAACATTAATTTGGTTTTCATAAGGCAGTTGTTTTGCTTTTTTTGTTGATACAAAGGTGAAGCACAACCGCCCTGCCCGAAATAACCTATGTTAAGTTCTTCTTTTGCGCGCCATTTGCGCGCGCACCCGGCTGAGGCTCTCCGGTTTGATACCCATCATAGAGGCCACGTATTTTTGAGGTACTTTTTCGATGAAATGTGGATAACGCTTCATCATATATTCGTAGCGTTGTTCGGCACTGCTCGCCAACTGCTGATAGACCCGATCTTCAAAACCAACGCACGTAATCTCCAGCACGCGAGTCCAAAAATTACGAAGCCATTCATGGTTTTTGGAAATCTTTTGCCAGTTGGATTTGGAAATCACCCATACCTCACACGAGCCGATGGCTTGTAGATGATGTGAGCACGGCTGACCGGTAATAAAGCTACCAAGCGAGGTTGCAAACTCTCCTTCTAGACTCACCCATCGGGTGGTCTCCTCCTGATCGTCCACGTAAAAATATCGTATCATTCCTTTCGTGATGAATCCTACTTTGTTACAGACTTCCCCTTCGCGAATAAAGTATTCGTCAGCTTTCAACTTCTGAAGTTTAAAATGATCAAAAAATAGATTTATCTCATTCGGAGAAGCTTCTATAGTGGATTGTATTACTTTGGTGATCAGATCAAGCGGATTATTCATGTCGATGACGGTAAAGGCGAAGAACCAAGAAAATAGTTAGGTAAATTATAACCAAAATTAGTTAACCAAAACTAAAAAATTGTTGTTTAGTTTTTAAATAGTCTATGCAGCAAATTCGTCAAGTGATCCAACAAATGATTTCCATTTTAGAAAATGAAATGAAAGAGTTGTTGAACGGGTGTTTCGAAAAAAATTTCTTACGCCCGGATAAGCCTTACAAAATCACCGGACAAATCAATCAGGTTTGTTTTATAGAAGGCCATATCCCCTTTGGGGAAAATGGTTTTTGTATTATGGCACCGCTGATTCTAAAATTGCGGTGGCTGTTTCGCAGCATTGAACGATTTGTATTGAGTAAAAACAGGGCTTAATGGACATTTATTAGGCTGGAAACCTTGCAAATTATTGAATGCCATAGCTTTAGGTCAAATCAAAGCTATGAATAAAAAAACTGCATTCACTGCGGGTCTAAAATGACCAAAAAGAATGGTAAGGTAAAAGGTATTCAATTGTATAAATGCACTTTTTGCGGTAAGCAATTCTTAGGTGGCGAGCGAGTGGATAGCCATTTGCTATGGCAAGAATACACCGAAGGTAAACAGACCTACCAACAGTTAAGCGAACAGTACGGCTGCTCTATCAAAACAATTCAACGAAGGTTGGATAAAGTGAATGTGAAAACGCCAGCCCTCGAAAAAGCATCGGTAGTAGTGTTGATGGACACGACCTATTTCGGACGGACCTTTGGAGTGATGCTGTTCAAAGATGCCTATAGCGGAAAGAACCTTTATAAACAATACGTGAAGAATGAAACGAACAGTTTATACGGGGCAGGGCTTTTGTTTTTGAAAGAGAGCGGACTTGACATAAAGGCCATTGTTTGCGATGGAAGGAAAGGGCTGCTCGCCTTAATGCCAACCGTACCCAAGCAAATGTGCCAGTTCCATCAAGTTGCTATCGTTACGCGATACCTCACACGCAAGCCCAAGATGCAAGCGGCCAAGGAGTTACGTGAACATGCGTTGTTACTATCTAAAACAGACAAAGAAAGTTTTGAAGGAGGTCTAACGGCCTGGCATACAAAGTGGGAACACTTCCTCAATGAACGTAACAAAGACAAAGCAGGAAAAAATAGGTACACACACCGCAAGCTCCGCAGTGCCTATAGAAGTTTGAAGACTAACTTGCCTTGGCTCTTCACATTTTACGATAATATGGAACTCAACATTCCCAACACCACCAATGCCATTGATGGCCACTTTGCAGATATGAAGAACAAACTACGAAATCATAACGGACTATCTTTGAATAGGAAAATGAAATTCATTGATGAGTTTTTGAAGGCATGAGGGTTCTCCAAAATATTAACAGGCCATCCTTGGGATGACCTGTTAAAAGACATTTTGTCGAACCGTCAAGGCATCCCTGATAGGTTGCTCTCCAGCATAGCCTATTTCCGTTTCACCATTGACACAACAAACTTAAGAACATCATACAGTAGATATCTAAATCCAACCCAAATCTCAAAAATAAACAGCCTAATAAATGTCCATTAAAGACTATCGTCTAAAAACCAGCCTAATAAATGTCCATTACTCCA
>JAJTGQ010000065.1 GCA_021299455.1 Flammeovirgaceae bacterium
CCATCTGGGTTCAAAATCCCAAATACAATTCCATCTACACTTAGCTTCTGACATTGCGAAATATCGCGCTTCATGGAATGGAATTCATAATTGGAATACAGAAAATCACCACCACGAGGGCGGATCATAACGTACACGTCCATGCTTACATTTTGGCGGACCGATTCAATCGTTGCAAAGGAAGGCGTGGTTCCGCCTTCGCTGGGGTTATCGCACAATTCAATACGATCGGCACCACCTTCTTGGGCTTTCAATGCCGACTCAATGTTATAGACAACGACTTCGATAGTCACAGCTAAGGGAAGTATTTATAAATTTCCTTTCGATTCAAGACACGGGCAAACTGAATTGTATTTCCATCGATAAAAATACCGATGCGATAATCACCTATTCTAATACGGTAAGCTGACTTGAAGCCTTGTAATTTTTTAAGGTTTGGTATCTCCGCCAAGGTTTCCGCAGACTGCGTTAATTCAATCACTTTCAATAAAGAGTTCCTGACTGATTTTAAATGGATTTTATTCAGGTCTTGATTGAATTTTGAAAGAAACTCAATCTTCATTTATGCTCTCAATTTTTGCAAGATTAAGTTAGCCGATACTTTCTTGCTACGATCAACTTCTTTCATTGCCATTACCAGACCGATATCTTCTTTTTCTTCTAACGTCAATGATTTAGTAGCGATACCCATTTTTTTGAGGACATCTGAAATCAAACGCAATTCCTTCTTATTTCGAGGGGCAATTAATAGTGAATCCATAGACAAATATAATGGAACTAATAATAATACTTAGAATCGAAGAGTCGGTTGTTTCCCAAATCATGAACCGCAAACGTGAATCCCTTCTGTAAGCAATACGCGCCATATTCGCCAGTCTTGCTCAACGCCAAAAAGCCAACCTGAATAGCTTTTGCCTTCTCAGGATTCTTTTGAATGATTCGCTCGACCGCTAGTTTACACGCTTGTTCGGGTGAATTTCCTTGTCGCATTAGCTCAACGACCAAATGACAACCCACAATCCGGATAACTTCTTCACCAACACCTGTTGACGTGGCCGCACCAATTTCATTGTCCACATACAATCCTGCTCCAATGATGGGTGAATCCCCTACCCTGCCGCGCATTTTGTACGCCATTCCACTGGTAGTGCATGCACCTGAAAGATTCCCTTTTTCATCTAAAGCCAGAATCCCTATTGTATCATGATTTTCAATATTAGCAATAGGCTTGTACTTACCTTCTTTCAACCATTCTTTCCAGGCTTGCTCAGATTCTTTGGTTAACAATTTTTCCTTTTTGAATCCATTGGCGAGCGCAAATTGCAGTGCACCCTCTCCCACTAACATGACATGTTGTGTCTTTTCCATCACCATCCGCGCGACTGACACCGGATGAACGATATGCTCCAAAAATGCCACTGATCCTATATTTCCATTCTCATCCATGATGCAGGCATCTAACGTAACCTTGCCATCGCGATCAGGTAGGCCGCCTAGCCCGACCGAGGTTTCCTTAGGGTCTCCCTCCGGAACCCTCGCCCCAGCCTCGACAGCATCTAATGCTCTTCCACCTTTGGCTAAAATCTTCCATGCCTCTTCGTTGGCTTGCAAACCGAAGTTCCAGGTAGAAATCACGATGGGCTTCGTCACTCTCGCTTGTTTAGCAAAAGCAGATGCAATGGGCATTGCCGAAGCAGCTGCACCAAGTTGTAAAAATTTTCTACGGGTCGTCTTCACTTAAAATGGTTTAGTCAATAATCCGCCTAGCGGAGCGAAATCTTTTGATGTAATAATCTGAATACAAATTAGTCTCTACCACGCCCAGCGAAGTAGACGCATGTATAAACTTAACCTCTTCCTTTCCCTTTATAGCAGTGACTATGCCTACGTGGGTAATCTCTCTTTTTTTCTTTCCTGTCGCGAAAAAAACAAGATCTCCAGGCCGAAGATCTTTAATCTTAATTTTCTCTCCTACTAGTGCTTGTGCATCAGCCGTTCGCGGCAGTGTTAAATCAATTTTCCGATAGGCATTGGTGGTTAACCCCGAACAATCAATGCCGGAGCGTGTCGTACCACCCCATTTATAAGGCGTTCCAGTGAAGGCTCTTGCGGCACGAATTACTTCGTCTACTTGTTTGTCGCGTATTTTTGCTTTTCTAGATGCTGCACAGCCACTTAGCAACACCAAAATCAAGGCAAAAATCCCAAGCCTTTGAAAAGTTAATTGCCTAATTTTGCGGTCTGCTAAAACATTCATATTGCAATCAAAGTTAGTAATTCATGGCATACGTTAAAGAAATGGAGGCAACAGAAACAATACCAATGGAAGATTTAATCATTGCTAAGTTTAAGTCTATCGTGGGCGAAGATCACGTGATTGAAGATACAGAACGAAGGACAGATTATGGGCATGATAAAACAGAAGACTACCAGTTCATGCCGGATGTCGTTCTCCGCCCTGCCAACACAACAGAAGTCAGTGAGTTATTAAAAATCTGCAATCACTATAAACTGCCCACCACACCTCGTGGAGCAGGTACTGGGTTGAGTGGTGGAGCGTTACCTGTAAAAAAAGGAGTCGTCATCTCCATGGAGCGGTTTAACAAAATCATCCAGATAGACGAACTAAATCTTCAAGCCACAGTAGAACCTGGTGTGATTACCGAAGTATTTCAAAATGCCGTAAAAGAAAAAGGCTTGTTTTACCCGCCTGACCCTGCGAGTGGAGGCTCTTGCTTTTTGGGTGGAAACCTCGCCAATAACTCGGGCGGTCCGAAGGCGGTGAAATATGGAGTTACCCGCGACTATGTTTTGAACATGGAGGTGGTGTTGCCTACCGGAGAAATCATTTGGACCGCAGCCAACGTTTTGAAGAATTCGACTGGCTATAATTTGACACAATTAATGTGTGGAAGTGAGGGCACTTTGGGAATCATCACCAAGATAGTTTTCAAACTACGTGGCTATCCAAAGAAAAACGTGTTGATGATGATTCCGCTTAGTTCTAACGAAGAAGCGTGCAAGGCCATTGCCGCGATTTATGTGGAGGGTATTACTCCCTCCGGAATGGAATTCTTCGAAAAGGAAGCAGCTGCGAAAACATTTGACTATTGCGAAAAGGTGTTGAACAGCCCGGTGACAACCAAACTCACGGAAGGCATGAATGCCTACTTGCTTTGTGAATTGGACGGCAACGATGAAGAAGTGTTGATGCGAGACGCTGAACGAGTAATGGGGGTAGTAGAAAAATTTGAAAGCGGTGAAATATTATTTGCTGATACAGATGCACAAAAAGCGGAGCTGTGGAAAATCAGAAAGAATATTTCTCCTGCAGTTAACTGGTATACGTTGACCAAATCGGATGATGTGGTGGTGCCGCGCGGTAATTTACCGAAACTCATCAACGGTATTAAAGAAATTGGTAAGCGTTATAATTTTAATACCGTTTGTTTTGGTCATTTAGGCGATGGCAACTTGCACGTAAATATTTTGAAAGAAGGATTGAGTGAAGAATATTGGAATACCAAGGTCAATGAAGGCATCGGAGAAATTTTCAAACTCACTGTAAGTTTAGGTGGAACTCTGTCGGGAGAACACGGGATAGGTATTGCAAAGCGTCCTTACATGTCCATTGCAATGAGCGAAGTAAATCTGAATCTCATGCGCGGCATTAAAAAAGTA
This sequence comes from Flammeovirgaceae bacterium, assembly GCA_021299455.1. Classification (GTDB taxonomy): domain Bacteria; phylum Bacteroidota; class Bacteroidia; order Cytophagales; family Cyclobacteriaceae; genus ELB16-189. The sequence continues at coordinate 3,682 of JAJTGQ010000065.1, forward strand.
TTTGACCCCAATGGAATTTTAAATCCCGGGAAAATTTTCTAGCTCAACTCAATAGACGACAACCAAAACTAATTCACATGAGAATTCTAATTATTTTGATTGCTGGCAGTTTTCTTTTGACGGCATGTGGCCCACAAAAAAAAGAAATCATTGAAGGTAAATCACTTTTTAATGGCAAGAATTTAGACGGTTGGCGATTTTATAAAGACAAAGAGAACAACAGTTGGGAAGTAGCTGCTGATGGTTCACTCCATTGCAAACCATTTGATGGTAATGAGAAACGCGCGAACCTGATCACCAACGAACAGTATGAAAATTTTGAACTGTACTGGGAGTGGAAAATCTCTGCACAAGGAAATAGCGGAGTCATGTTTCGGGTGACAGAAGAATTTGACGAACCCTATTTGAGTGGGCCTGAGTATCAACTGCTAGATGATATCGGATACCCTGGCAAAATCGAAGACTGGCAAAAAACGGCAGCTGACTATGGAATGTACACCGCACCGAACGCCAAACCTAAATCGGTAGGCGAATGGAATGCATCGAAAATCATTGTCAACGGAAATCATGTAGAGTATTGGTTAAACGATTCCAGAACAGTAGAATACGAACTGGGCTCAGCAGATTGGCAAAAACGAAAAGCAGCTAGTAAGTGGAATGAAGCTGTTGGTTACGGTGCTGCCAAAAAAGGTCATATCTGTTTACAAGACCACGGAGGCGAAGTTTGGTTTAGAAATATCGTCATCAAGTCACTTGATTCCCCAATGAAGTAGCCATGTGTGGCATAACAGGCATTCTTGCTTTCAATCTAGTCGGCAAATTCAATCTTATCAATGTTACAGCTGCCACGGCTGCATTAAGTAAACGCGGGCCCGATCATCAGGGACTTTATACTGATCAATTTGTTGGGCTTGGGCACCGCAGGCTTTCAATCATTGATACGAGTGCCGCGGCTCACCAACCCATGTGGGATGAAAATCAGAGATACGGCATCATATTCAATGGAGAGATCTTTAATTTTCAAGAATTAAAAAAAGAACTCGAGGCAAAAGGTGTAACCTTCACTACACAGTCAGATACTGAAGTTTTATTAAAGCTCTATGTTGCCGAAAAGGAAAATTGTCTCAATAAACTGAATGGGTTCTTTGCATTTTGTATCTACGATAAGCAAGAGCAAAGCTTTTTCATAGCACGCGATCGCTACGGCATCAAGCCATTACTCTATTTGTTTGACGAAGACAAATTCCTCTTTGCATCGGAAATGAAATCAATTCTGGCGTATGGGATTGAAAAAACATTGGATTATTCTTCCTTGAATACCTATCTCCAGCTGAACTATATTCCCGCTCCGGCTACCATATTTACAAATGTCAAAAAACTACTGCCGGGGCATTATGCGACTATTGGTAAAAAGAATTTTACTGTTGGTTGCTACTACAAAATTCCATATCAAAGAAATTCGCTAAGCCACATCTCTTACGATGACGCGAAGAAAAAACTACAATTGTTGTTGGAGGCATCCGTACAACGAAGATTGATTGCTGATGTTCCGTTCGGTGCCTTTCTAAGCGGAGGGATTGATTCATCGGTGATCGTTGGTTTGGCGAGCAAACACAAACCTGATCTGCACACCTTCTCTATCGGGTTTCGTGACGAAGCCTTTTTTGATGAAACCGAGTATGCCCGTCTGGTGGCCAAGCATTTCAACACCGAACACACCGTTTTCTCATTGACAAATGACGATTTATATCGCCATATGCATTCCATATTAGATTATATCGATGAGCCCTTCGCTGATTCGTCTGCCATAGCGGTTTATATTCTAAGTCAGGAAACACGCAAGCATGCTACCGTTGCTCTATCGGGTGATGGAGCCGATGAACTACTGGCCGGCTACAATAAGCATGAAGCGTTTCTAAAGTCGTTTCAACCAGGCCTAAAAGAAAGTGCAGCCAAGAATCTTTTGCCGCTTTGGAACGCTATTCCTTCCTCGCGTAATAATCCTATCTCCAATAAAATTCGCCAACTAAAGCGATTTGGTGAGGGAATGAAGCTTTCACCCCAAGAACGTTATTGGCATTGGGCACGATTCTCTAATGAAACCGAAGCCTATTCATTGTTGAGCAATGTAAGCAAAGGGAAATTTCAGCATCAGGAATACGAAGACCGAAAATCAGAAATCTTAAAAACAATTCCTTCAGATGCTTGCATCAATGATGTACTCCTAACGGACATGAACCTGGTCTTGCCCAATGATATGCTTACCAAAGTTGATTTAATGAGCATGGCCAATGGTTTAGAGGTGCGCGTTCCCTTTCTGGATTACGAAGTGGTTAATTTTATTTTCTCTCTACCCGGAGATTATAAAATTAACTCGAAAATTCGAAAACGGATTTTGCAAGATGCGTTCAAAGAGCTATTGCCGCCTCAACTTTATAATAGACCCAAAAAAGGGTTTGAAGTCCCTCTACTCAAATGGTTTAGAAACGAAATGAAATCATTGATAGTCGATGATTTGCTTTCTAAAAAACTCATTCAAGAACAAGGCATTTTTGAGTATACCGAAATCGAAAAATTGAAGAAGCAACTATTTTCATCAAACCCCGGAGACATCCATGCAAGGATCTGGGGGCTCGTGGTATTTCAGTGGTGGTGGAAGAAAAATATCAAAGTCTGAATGTTGAATATTGAATCATCTAAGTGAATCAATATACAAATCCTCCACTTTCTTACGCGCCCAAGGCGTCTTTCTTAAAAATACCAAACTCGATTTAATGCTCGGATCAAAATTAAAACAGTTGATCTTGATAATGCTGCCCAAATCTTCCCACCCATAGAGATCAACCAAATGTTTCAAGATCATCTCTAGTGTTTTCCCATGTAATGGATTGTTCTTTTGCTCTTCCATGTAAGTTATAAATGGTCTACTATTTCGGATAATTTGCTAAACTCTTTAAAATTAGGATGGTCTATAATTTTATCTACTTTCTCATGTCCCCAGGTAATATGGTAAGGAATATGAAAACCATGCCCACCTAACGCTAATACCGGAAGCACGTCTGACTTTAACGAGTTGCCAATCATCAAAAACTCCTCTGGTTTGATATCTAAGTGTTTGATCAATTTCGCATAATCGCTTTCGCCCTTCTCAGACATGATTTCAATGTGATGAAAGAAATGCTCCAGTCCCGACTTTTTCAATTTTCTTTCCTGATCCAACAAATCTCCTTTAGTGGCAACTACCAACCTATATTTATCCTTGAGAAGATGCAGCACCTCATCTACACTATCCATTTTTTCAATAGGCTTATCCAGCATTTCTCTGCCGAGCTGAATAATTCGCTCCACCACACTGACCTGAATTGTCTTATCAGAAATACGAATAGCTGTTTCTATCATCGACAAGATGAATGACTTAATGCCATATCCGTATAACGAAACATTTTTGATTTCTGTCTGCAATAATTCACGTTCTACAGTATGTTGCGGTAGGTATTCTTCCAGCATTGTGCAAAACGTATGCTCTACTTCTTGAAAATAATGCTCATTATGCCACAATGTGTCATCTGCATCAAAAGCAATTACTTTTATTCTTGTTAGGCTCATTTAATAAGATGCTATTTTCAGGTTTTTTGGTCAGTTCGAAGTAGGTTACAAATCAAAATATAGAACTAAAATGATTATCTGGGAAGAAAGCTAGGCAATTCTACCATTCATCACAATCTAGTAAGGGAAGTGCTCCTCAAAATAAACCAGGCACAGGGTTTTTTGTTTACTTGCCAGTTGAATAGTTAACCATTAAATAAAAATAATGAAAAAGTTATTTACTCTCTTCCTCGGACTACTAATATGCCTATCTCCGACCTTTTCACAAAAGAAAAAGAAAGATACTAAAGCGACACCCGGAACTACGGCCGCTGTCAAATCCGATACCACCAAGAAAAAGGGAGGAATTCAGCCCTATAAGCAATTGATCACTTCAAAAGCTAAAACCAAAAGAGGGCTTTTCACTACCCATAAAATCAACGAAGACTATTATTTTGAAATTGCCGACTCTATTCTTGGCAGAGAGTTTTTGGCTGTAACGCGCATTTCAAAAGCACCCACTGGAGGAGGCTACGGTGGTGAAGAAGAAAATCGTCAGGTACTAAGATGGGAAAGAGGACCTAACAACAAATTGTTTTTAAGGGCTGCACTATATATCAATACGAGCCCCGATAGCACCAAGCCAATCCAACAAGCAGTTCGAAATTCTAATTTAGAGCCCATTGCAGCCGCGTTCGAAATAAAATCCATTCGCAAGGACACGTCTGTAGTCATCAATGTAACTGACTTTTTTAAAGGCGATAACCAACTCATCGCACTGGATCCCTCAACAAAAAGACGATTCAATTTAACGACAATTCAGGCCGATCGTTCGTATATCCAAAGTATCAAAACGTTTCCTATTAACACGGAGATTAAGATGGTGAAGACGTACACCTCTGTTACACCGCCCCCATCGTTGACGCCTAGTCCATTCCCAACAACCGTGCTACCCGCTGGTTCAAATGCCGGAGTAGTCACTATGGAAATTAACTCATCGATGATTCTATTGCCAAAAATTCCTGCGCGTAAGAGATTATTCGACAATCGTGTCGGATTTTTTGCGACAGGATACACCGTGTACGGAGAACAATCTCAGCGATCAGAAACTGAAATATTTGCTGTTCGATGGAGGTTGGAGCCCAAGCCTGGCGATATTGAAAAAATGAAACGTGGTGAATTGGTAGAACCCAAGAAGCCCATTATATTTTACATTGATCCCGCTACCCCTATTCAATGGAGAAAATACCTAATATTAGGAGTAGAAGATTGGCAAAAAGCATTTGAGCAAGCTGGATTCAAAAATGCTATTTTGGCAAAAGAAGTTGCTCCCGGTGATAGTACCATCAGCACCGAAGACGCACGTTATTCCTTCATCCGCTACTTCGCTTCCGATATTCAAAATGCATATGGCCCGAATGTAAATGATCCACGAACCGGTGAAATCCTTGAAAGTCATATCGGTTGGTATCATAACGTGATGAATTTATTGAACAACTGGTACACTATTCAAACCGGTGCGGCCGATCCACGATCGCGCAAAAGAAAATTTGATGATGATTTAATGGGACAACTTGTTCGCTTTGTTGCATCACATGAAGTTGGCCACACGCTAGGCATGCGCCACAATTTTGGTTCAAGCTACGCAACGCCTGTTGAAAAGCTACGTGATAAAAACTATCTGGAAAAAACCAGTCATACTTCTTCTATTATGGATTATGCACGCTTTAACTATGTGGCTCAGCCCGAAGATGGCGTATCGAACTTCTTCCCCGGCATTGGCACCTATGACAAATGGGCGATCGAGTGGGCTTACAAGCCCATCTTCGATACCAAAAGTGCCGATGAAGATAAAAAGATTTTAAACAAATGGACTTTGTCGCATGCTGGCGATCCACTGTACTGGTTCGGATCTGAGATTAACGCATATGATCCACGCTCTCAAAGTGAAGACCTTGGCAATAATGCCATGATTGCCAGTGAATACGGAATCAAAAACTTAAAGCGGATCCTGCCAAGTCTGAATGAATGGTATACCGAAGAGGCGGAGAAATATACCATGTTGAATGAGATGTACAATCAACTGGTTGGCCAATACAGAAGATACATGGGCCATGTTACAAAATACATTGGTGGTATCTATGAAACACCAAAGACTACAGAGCAGGCTGGATTTGTTTATGAGCCAACGCCCAAAAACTTGCAAAAAGATGCTGTCGCCTTTTTGAACAAACAACTATTCGAAACACCAAGTTGGATGTTGGATCAAAATGTACTGAAAAGAATTCGCCCCGGTTCAGGAGTAGAAAATTTGCGTACCATTCATGAAGCGACCATCAACAGCATTTTTGACTACAGCCGTATGCAACGATTGATTGAATCGAGTGCCATATCTGCGAATGCTTACAGTTTAGATGATTTATTCACTGATGTGCGCAAAGGAATCTGGTCTGAGTTGGCAACACACAAAAACATAGACAGTTACCGTAGGAATTTGCAAAAAGTGCATGTGGAAAAAATGATTGCATTGCTATCTCCTCCCCCTGCACCCAACGCGAACCCCGGTGGATTCTCAAGCCCCTTCTTTCCGGCATCTCCTGCATCACCTGTAGCTGATCCAAAAAAGAGCGATGTGATATCATTGACCCGTGCGCATCTCGTACAATTGCAAAACGAAATAAATGGGGCACTTCCGGCCACAGCTGACAAAATGAGTAGGTATCATTTACAAGATGTTTCCGCTAGGATTAAGCAGGCGTTAGAGCCGAAATAGAAGTTGATTATAGATATGGTTGGTCTCGACTGACCATATCTTTACATTGTACATTTTCTGAAAAGACTCGTAGAAAAATGCTCTTATCAGATTTGCTTGCCCAATTTGCGGTTATTTTCTAAGGCACAAACTCCAAGTACTTGTCTTTGATAGAACTGTATCTCAACAAAAAAGAATCGCGTAAATAGTTTTGATACACTTTCCAAGGAGCTTTTGAACCTTGCTGGGGTAAAATATCAACCGCTCGTTTGATGTATCCGGCATCAAAATCCAACAAAGGCTCAGAAGAAAATTCAGCGCTGTCAAATCGGGGTGTACACACCATGTAGTTATTTTTATCCCAAATTACGCAATAGGATTTTCTAATGCGTAGCAATAGCTATTTTAGTGTTATGGAGTTTGAAATTGGCTATACAGACAAGGAAATCACCCCTTGGGGAGGGATGGTTTTCATGCGTCAGATGTTGGAAAAGATGGGGTTTAGGAAGGTGGTCAATGCGCAAGGGGACCTTCCTGTTCCCGGCTCTAACCGGGGCTATGGGGCCACCACTATTGTTGAAGCCTTCATGGTAAGTATTTGGTGCGGGGCAAACCGCTTTCTGCACACTGAAGTAACCCGTCACGACAATGCATTAAGCAAAATATTCAATTGGAAGCGCACACCGGGACAAGATACCTACAAACGTTTTTTTAGTAAGTTTACCCAGGCCACCAACCAACGGGTGAGTGATTACTTCTATTCCTGGATATTTGACAATGTAAAGTTTGACAACTTTACACTGGACTGTGATTCATCAGTGATGACACGTTATGGAACACAGCAAGGCAGTAAGAAAGGTTACAACCCGGCAAAACGCGGCCGGCCTTCCCATCACCCGTTGATTGCTTTCATCGCAGATGTAAAACTGGTAGCGAACATGTGGCTACGAAGTGGCGATACGTCTTCCTCCAATAATTTCCTTTCCTTTTTAGAAGACACATTATCAAAATTGAAAAACAAAACCATTGGACTGATCCGCTTGGACAGTGGCTTTTGCAGCAATGAAATTTTTGACTACCTCCAACAAAAAAGTATTGATTATATAGTGGCCGCAAGATTCTATCAACCTGTCCAACATATCATTTCACAACAACAGGCTTGGGTGGTGATAGCGAATGGGATTGAAATATCGGAAGTAAACTATAAGGCTGCCAATTGGAAACAGTCCAGGAGAATGGTTATTGTAAGGCAACGGATCAAAGACAGACCCAACGCCATTGGAAAAACGCTGACCTTGTTTGATGATGAAAGTATCTATAAACACTATCGCTATACCGCCTACTTTACAAGCCTTACACTGCCGGCCATCGAAGTATGGAGGGTATATAGAAACCGTGCGGATGCAGAAAACCGCATCAAAGAATTGAAATACGATTTTGGCTTCAGTAGTTTTAACCTGAATGACTTTTATGCTACAGAAGCGGCACTCACTTTTGCCATGTTGAGTTATAATTTAATGTCCTTGTTCAGGATGTTCATCTTGCAAAGCAAAACCCAGCACACCCTGTCAACCTTGCGTTACAAGACCTTTGCAATAGGGGCATACTTTGAAAAAATAGGGGGCCAATTCACTCTCAAACTAGCATTGAACATGAAAAGAAGGGAATGGTGCAAGGGACTTTGGAACCAATCGAATTCAGTCTCCTTCCCCTTTCAATTCTCTAATGCGTAATCTGGGTTAAAATTGCCCTCGCTCAAGCTATGCGACTGGCAGGAAAGCCAGGACGTTTGTTGCATCTGGTAGCTGAATTAGTTCATCGGCTTTCGCGAATGGATCGGAAAAATATTTCCGCTCATGAGCTAAAAGAAAGACTTTCTATTTTGGGAAGGCTGGTAGCTGCCTATGCCCGCGGACGTTACCGCGTTGTTCCATTCAAGACTATGCTTACCATCATAGCCGCAGTGTTGTATTTCCTTAGTCCTCTTGACCTGGTACCCGATGCGATACTCGGTATCGGACTAATGGACGACCTTGCTGTACTAACATGGGTATATAGAAGTGCACAGCAGGAATTAAAAAAATTCATGCAATGGGAAAAGAGGGAGGCTGTTGAGTTTCAGGTTACCTGACCCACCTCTTTCACCCGCTTCTTTTCCTTATCTCCTGTTTTACTTTTTCAGGGATGCCTCTGCATCCACAGTTTTTTTTATGTTCTAGATGCCATTCAATACGCTGATCCAAAGTGGCGTTCTTAGGCATTCGATGAGAACTATGCCATTCACGGTTAAGTTTTGAAATAGGTCTATCCATCAATTTCGCCTGTTAGCACAGAACACCATTTAACCCATAAACAAATCTGCATACCTGGCGACTCTCATCGAATGATGAAAATCATTAATGATTCAAACGTTGCTCATCGTTCATTGGATAGCTTGAAGATATCTTTGAATGGACTAAAGGTTTTGCATCAATGGGTACTTCTGCTATGATGGCGAAAAGATTGCAAAATAATTGTTGTCAGGGTATAGTGTAAACGTGTTCACTTCTTTCAAATAGCTAAACTATGATGGTATGAAAACGAAACTCATGATATTGGCGGCAAGTTTTTTATTACTTGAAATCAATTGCAGCAACCAAATAAGGGTTCGCTCTGACTATGACAGAGATGTCAACTTAACCATATATAAGAAGTATGCATGGCTCCCCTACAAAGAAATTGAATCAAAAAACAACCCATTGCTTTACAACGAGCTCACCGATAAAAGAATCAGGAAAGCTGTCGAATTACAGTTTCAAGCAAAGGGAATACCTTTTGATGAAGAGAATCCGGATTTCCGTGTGCACTATCATATTATCGTTGAAAATCGCTCGTCTGTAAGCCCGGCACCATATGGCTACAATTACAGTCTTTATTGGATGCGCAGTCAAATGTATGTTTATCAATATCAGGAAGGCACACTTATCATCGATTTGATGGATGCCAAAAACAACAACCTGATTTGGAGAGGATGGGCCACCGAAGTGTTGAATAATAATTATCCCGAACTTACGGAAAAGGAAATTGCGGAATCCGTGTACGAAATCCTAAAAGAGTTTCCACCGAAACGCGAGTATTTTTCACTATTTTAGTGAATATTAAACGTATATCTTAATGAAGCCCTTCTTGCTCGCTTTCTTGTTTTTGGTGGCCATGTCCTGCAAAAAAAAGACAGAAGTAACTTCTCCTACAGTCGTCAATATCTCTGAATCAGTATATGCCTCAGGTACCGTCAAAAGCAAAAACCAATATCAGGTCTACTCTACCGTAAACGGCCTTATCCAGGAGATATTGGTAACCGAAGGAGATCTGGTAAAAAAGGGCGCTCCTTTGTTCAAAATATTAAATGAGCCATCCAAATTAAACATGTCCAATGCCAAGTTGGCTTCCGATTATGCAGACATTAGGTCAAATGCCGATAAACTTAAAGCTGCCAAAGTAAACAGTGATCTTGCGTATAGCAAACTAAAAAATGATTCATTGCTTTTTGTAAGGCAGGCAAATTTAAGGAAACAAGGGGTAGGCAGTATGGTTGAATTAGAACAACGCGAGTTGGCTTATAAAAACTCGGTCACCAGCTATGAAGTATCACTCTTAAACTATCGCGATTTAAAAAAGCAATTGGAATTTGCTTCTGATCAGGCAAAAAACAATTTAAGAATTAGCAACGCCCTGGCTGGGGATTACATTGTAAAGGCCGATGCAGATGGGAAAGTGTATAAAATCTTGAAGGAGAAAGGAGAATTTGTCAACACCTTAAACCCCGTAGCCATTCTGGGCGATGCCTCTGATTTTATCTTGGAAATGAAAGTGGATGAATTTGATATTGTGCGTTTGCAAGAAGGCCAAAAAGTACTCTTTACAATGGACAGCTATAAAGGACAAGTCTTTGAAGCCATCGTAACCAAGATTGAACCACTCATGAACGAACAATCTCGCTCCTTTACCGTAAACGCAAAATTTATTTCCAAGCCCGCCATACTCTACCCTAACCTATCGGTGGAAGCCAACATAGTTATCAATACAAAAGAGAAAGCCCTCACGATTCCAAGAAATTACCTGATTGGAGATTCTGTGGTGTTGGTAAATAAAAATGAAAAGCGTAGGGTAACCATCGGCTTAAGGGACTACCAGAAAGTGGAAATCCTCAATGGATTATCTGCTTCCGATGTGATCTATAAGCCTAATCCATGAACGCCCGCCTAATCATACGCATTGCCAAAGCATTGCTATTGGCACGCTGGAAGCAAACGTTAGTAGCAGCTATCGGTGTAACCTTCAGTATCACCATGTTTATCACACTGCTGAGTTTCATGACAGGTTTAAATGATTTGCTCGATGGGCTCATCCTAAATCGTACAGCTCACATCCGGTTGTTTAATGAGATCAAACCTAGTCTGGATCAACCAATCAACCAGTCAAAAGACTACAAAGGCAGTTATAATTTTATCAGATCCATAAAATCGGGTAGTAGCCGACAAGAAATATATAATAGTCAGGCGATCATCCAGGCCTTAAGAAAAGACAATCGGGTGGCTGGGGTAGCGCCTAAAATCACTGCACAAGTTTTCTTTAATGATGGTTCCATCGACATTACCGGTGTAATCAATGGCATTGATGCACGGGAAGAAAGCAGCTTGTTTCATTTCAGTGACTACGTCACGCAAGGAAATCCGCTGGATATACAAAATGTGTCCAACAGTATTATTTTAGGAAAAGGGCTAGCCGCCAAGTTGCTAGCCAACATAGGCGATGTAGTGCTGGTTACGACTGCCAAACAGCAACAATTTTCACTTAAAGTAGTTGGCTTCTTTCAATCAGGATTGCAGGAATTAGATAAAGTACAGAGTTATGCATCCATCGGTACTACTCAAAAAATTCTAGGTAAACCAAGCGACTACGTTACTGATATTCAACTAAAAATGGTTGATATTAATCAAGCACCCCCTGTTGCTAAAGAGTTTGCGAAATTATTCAACGCAGATGCGGAAGATATTCAGACGGCCAACTCGCAATTTGAAACCGGTTCATCGGTGCGATCTTTGATCTCCTACTCCGTTGGAATTGTGTTGTTGATTGTAGCCGGTTTTGGAATTTATAATATTTTGAATATGATGATCTATGAAAAAATGGATTCGATCGCCATCTTAAAAGCGACCGGCTTCTCTGGCCTGGATGTAAATAGAATCTTTCTGGTGATTGCCTTAAGCATTGGTTTTTTTGGCGGACTATTAGGGCTCTTTTTTGGTTTTCTTCTTTCTCTATTCATCGATCAAATTCCGTTTAATACTCCTTCCCTACCTACCATTAGAACATATCCTATCAATTACAATCCTGCTTTTTATCTGATTGCTTCTATTTTTTCTTTGGTGACAACCTATCTGGCTGGCTGGGCACCTTCTCGTAAAGCCAGTAAAGTAGATCCTGTTATTATCATTCGCGGCAAATAGTATGGACGAAAGCATTGTACTGCAAGCCGAACACATCAACAAGAGTTTTCATGACCCGGTCACCATTCCGGTGTTAAAAGATGTTTCCTTGATCATAAAAAAAGGTGAGTTTGTTTCAGTTACCGGTAAGTCAGGATGTGGAAAATCTACCTTGCTCTATATACTCTCTACCATGGATACCGACTATGAGGGCGATTTGTACATTGGTGGACAGGCAATGAGGGGAAGAACCGAAAAGCAACTGGCCAGAGTACGCAACGAGAGCATTGGTTTTGTTTTTCAGTTTCACTATTTACTAAATGAATTTACTGTATTAGAAAATGTAATGCTTCCCGGTCTCAAGCTAGGGATTCATTCAGAAGTTGAAGTGAAGGATCTCGCTATGGATAGGTTAAATACCTTAGGCATTCAGTCGCTGGCTGCCAAAAAAGCCAACCAACTTTCAGGGGGCGAAAAGCAGCGGGTAGCGATTGCCCGTGCCTTGATCAACAGCCCCAGTATCGTCATGTGCGATGAACCCACCGGCAATTTGGACAAGAAAAACAGCTTGATCGTTTTTGATATTTTTAAGAAACTCGCAGAAGAAAACAAACAAACCTTGCTGGTAGTTACCCATGATCAGGAGTTTGCCCAAAACACACACCGTACCATTGAGATGGAAGACGGGAGAATTATTAAACAATAGCAAGAGCATCTCGACTAGATCAGTCATTTTTCTAGTGACAAAGATCACCATGTTACCCAACAATATTCATGGGTAAAAAATGCAATGCCGGCTAAATTTAACACATTGCCCTTGACAAGTAGAAAAGGCAAAAACACTAATTTTTATCTTATGGTAGACGGATTTGCAACTCAAACTACCAAAAGTGTATTTCATCGGTAAAAAAGATAAAATAGAATTTTATGAAAAAGATACTTTGTCCTACCGACTTCTCAGAAACAGCGGATCAGGCCATTGCCTATGCTGCTAAACTATGCAAAAAAATAGGCGCAGAATTGACCTTGTTAAACGTTCAGTCCATCTTTTCATTACCCCCAAAGGAAGTAATCAAAGGAAAATACCTTGCTACTAAATCAATTGCTGAGCAATTAGACGATCGCAGTTATGAAGTTATGAAGGTGTTTAAAATTACCTGCCTATCGGAGGTCGAACCGTCAAACAGCGGATTGAGTGACGTAATTGCTGCAAAGGCAAGTTCGTATGACTTGGTAATAATGGGAACGAATGGCGCAGATGATCTCTACGAATTCTTCTTTGGTAGCCGCTCCTATCATGTGGTTAAAAAATCCAATACTCCGGTATTGTTGTTACCCACGGGCTGTGGTTACAAGGACATATCTACCATGGTGTTTGCTTTTGATTACCAAGAATCACATGACCTTCCATTAACACAGTTAAAAAAATTTACTAATTTGCTTGAATCATCGATCACGATACTACAAGTAAAAAAGAAGTACGTACATGAGGAAGAAACGGAATCGAAAGAAATCCGAGACGGATTAAAAGTTATTGACAATATCACGGGCGTCAATTTCGAAACGATATACGCTGACGATATTGGCTTTGGGATCAATCAATACATGGTAAAAAATAGTATCGATGCTTTGGCACTTTGCTCTATTCATCATGGAATTGGTATGATGGAGTCGCTTTTACATAAAAGTGTGATCAAGCAACTAAGTGCTACAGCCGACTATCCGATTTACGTTTTTCATGAGTAACTTATGAATCCAGACAACAAAGATGGACGCCAATGCGTACTTTTGTAGATATGCCTCTCCTTTTCGTTCATCCCAATTTGTATTTAAATTTCTCCTCCCGCTCTTCGACTTTCAAAAACTAAAATGAGTAGCTCCACATCGCCAGAGGCACGTCTCATTCACGGGGGCAAAGAATATTTTAGTTTACTAAAAGACCTAATCGGCCAGGCAAAAGAATCAATCTATATACAGACTTATATTTTTGATGAAGATCAAACAGGTACTGATATTGCTAACGAATTAAGAGCTGCGGCTCAACGAGGAGTGAAAGTATTTTTGTTAGTCGATGGATATGCCTCCGGCCAACTCTCACACTCCTTTATCAGCGGTTTAAAAGAAGCGGGGATTGAATTTCGAATGTTTGACACCCTGCTAAAAAGTAAGTATTTCTACTTAGGCAGAAGATTGCATCACAAGGTTGTGACCATTGATGATACTCATGCCTTAGTGGGGGGAATGAACATCAGTAACCGCTATAATGATTTGCCTAACCAACCTGCCTGGCTTGACTGGGCCATCTATACAAAAGGGGAAGTCGCACTTTGGTTGACCTATATTTGTCAACAACGAGTAAAACCCGGCTCATTAAAACGGCTGTTGGGAAAGAGCCCCAACTATAGTGAGCAATTCAAGAACAGCGCGGTTTCAGTAAAAATCAATGACTGGGTACGAGGAAAAAAAGAAATTACCAACAGCTATCTTGACATGTTCCGTCAAGCTACTGATACGATCATGATCATGTCAGCCTATTTTTTACCGAATGATCAATTTAGAAAAGAATTAAAAAAGGCAGCTCAAAGAGGCGTAAAAGTAAAATTAATCTTAGCCGGAACTTCCGATATTGCCCTTGCGAAGTATGCCGAACGGTATTTATATCGGTGGCTCTTTAGCAAGAATATTGAAATCTATGAGTACCAAAAAAGTATACTGCATGGAAAATTGGCGGTATATGATAGTCTTTGGTCGACCGTTGGTTCTTATAATGTGAATACGATCAGTGCCTACGCGAGTATTGAATTGAACCTTGCTGTGCAAGATCATGATTTTGCAGTAAACGTGGAAAATACATTGCAAGCAATTATGCTAAACGATTGTGTCCGAATTACTGAAAATCAAATTCAACATGCAGGCTTATTAAAAAGATTTTTTCAGTGGTGTGCCTATGTCAGTTATCAGGCTGTTTTCTTTCTCTTCACTTTCTACTTCAAGCAACGGGAATAATACAACTCAAAAAAGTCGCTAGATTTTGGTGCGCTTTGTGCTGACCCTGACCGAATCGCGTGACTGAATCTTGAAATCGTCTTTCAAATCCCTTTTATTCGATTGATGAGCGCATTTATACTAGCCGCATTCCACCCGGCAAAACGACCTCGCTGCACAGCCAGTTGATTGGAATTGGGGTGTGTTAAGTCATACTGAAAAACAAAGGGTGCCTGTGGGTCAAACCAACCAGCTTGCTGACCAAAGCGAAGCTCATTAAAAATCAATACATCTGAACGCCTGTCCGCAGTATAGTAGCCTTGTGAAAATTGTATTAATTGTTTTACATCATTGCGCGAGCGAATGGGCTCAAGCAACGAATCATGCTTAGGAAAGTAATGAAATAACATTGAATCCTTTCGATCGAATACCGAGCGATAACCAATTTGGTAGCCATTTTTCTCCTCTACTACTATGTACCATAACCAATTATTCAAGGGCGTGGGCGTGGAAAAGTAGCGAACAGAAGCAAGATGTTGCTGTTTAATGATTCGTTGCACATCGTTGTTAATTCCATACTTGTTGGTAAACGTGTAAAACAGGTAACCAGAAGATAATACCAAACCAGCAAATGCCCATTTAACGCGGTATCTACTTTTTAAAGGGATAACCAGTAATACCAAGAAAGAAATACCCAAACCAATCGAGTAAAACGGATCCGCCACAAAGAGCACGTTAAAAGAAAACCGTTGCGCAGAAAAGGGCACTAACCACCCTACACCATAGGCATTCAAAGAGTCAATCAGCAGATGAATCACAATTTGAAGTCCAAAAAAAGCAAGCCATTTCCGATAACCAATCCCCTCCTCGCGATACAGGAATGAGGTTAACCATGCCAACGCTGGAGTAATGATCAATGCAAATAAGAATGAATGAGTAAACCCTCTGTGCGCAAGTAGATTGTGCGAAGCATCTACAAAGAAAGATGCGAGAAAATCAATATCCGGGATCGATTGAGCAATTGCTCCCCACACCAATGCTTTCTTGCCAAGTTGCTTTCCGACAATAGCCTCACCTAGTAATCCGCCTAGTGCTATATGAGTGATCGAATCCATTTCAACAATGCTAAATCTTGATTCCAATTCTCATAAAAACGCTTCAAATTTCTCCTTTGCCATAGTGCGCTTGAATAGCCATTTTTAGATTCACCAAATCTTCCTGGCAACTGGCTATCAGAATAGCAGATTGATCTTTATATTGAGCACTGTTCAAAATCTTCAACAAGACTTGTTTATCGTGCCATTGACCAATTCTATTCTCTATCTTCTTAAGAAAAGTAACTGACGGCTTGTCCTTATCTACCCAGTCGAGAAAAATAATCTCTTTGATAATTTTTCGCGTCTTATGAAGTGCATCTGGTTCGAAAACAGGGAAAAGCAGACGTTTTACTTGTCGCCTTCTTTTTGTTAGGTATTTCCCAGCCATTTTTTCAGTAAGATTTTTTATGTACTCCTTCAATTTACTTCTTTTAGCAGTCACTGTTGCTATAAACACTGGCACGTCCTTCTTAAATGTCGAGATTAAGCGTTCTTCCTGGTCAGCATTTGGAATTTGTGAATCTGTAATCCCTCCAATTTGATTTTGCAAAAGGAGCTTGTAAATAACTTCTGGTTGACGAATCTCTCCGGCTCTTCTAAAAATAGTTCGAAAAGGAATATAATGTTTATGACCTTTAAGATTGGGTAAACCGTATTGTAGTAGATTGAGAATTGATTTGATTTTCTTCAGTTCAACCCTTAAAGAATGAAGCACCTCCGGGTCATCAATTTGATGATAACTATGTAAGCTATCGATGAGGGCTTTAAAGCGTTTGTTAGCATAAGAACTTAACTTTTTCATTTTCCAATCTACAGCCGATCTGGCTTAGAAAGGTAATAGAGAATCTAACATTATAGCATGACTTAGATCAATTGCAGAACAGATTTTTCTCCTGTTCCAATAACTCTATCTCGCGAAAAAGCATGATGAAAATCATGCGGAGTAATGATGACCGAGGTTCTTCAACCGGACAGACAGGGTTAACTTAGTATCAGCAAACGAGTCAGCAGAACATGTCTAACGAACTCAACTATCTAAAATAAATAGCTATGAAAAACATTCTTGTTCCCATCGACTTTTCGCCCTACTCCTCCAGCGCAGCCAAAGCAGCAGTAGCGATTGCCAGAAAAACGGGTGGCAATATTCATCTCTTACATTTGGCCAAGATCCCGGTAGGGTGGCACAAATTAGCCGTTTCGACACAACAAAAGTATCCAGCATTGGAGGTCGCGCTGGTAGATGCGCGAATAAAATTGGAAAAATTTTCCAAACAGGCAATTTTTAAAGATCGCAACCTATTTACACATGTTCACGGTGGGGTGCCCTTTGAACAAATTGTACTATTTGCCAAAAAGAACAAAATTGATCTAATCGTAATGGGAGTTCATGGAGCCGGAGACACCGAGCTCAAGTACATTGGCTCGACCGCGCAGAAAGTGATTCGAATGGCGCACTGTCCTGTACTGGGAGTCAAAAAGAATTTCACCTTTGGCTCTATCAAAAAAATTCTGTTTGCCTCGAACTTTGACGAAAACGTGAACCCAATAATAAATACAATTAAAAATTTAGCTACTGACGTTGGTGCAAATATCGATCTGGCCTACGTAAATACACCCCACCACTTTGTAGATGACGTCACGATGGAAGCAAGAATGAAACAGTTTACCATTGTTCAAAAGCGAGTCAAGTTTCACCATGTAATACAAAACAGTGTCGAGAAAGATGAGGGAATATTGACTTGTGCAAAGAAAAGGAATGCTCAAATAATTTCGATGGCTACCCATCTAAGAAAGCAAAAAGCGGGCTATCTGGTAGGAATTACAGACAGCGTTCTTTTCCGTTCCAAATTACCCGTGTTAAGTTTTGTGATTGACGAATCACGTTATCAAATCAAATGACATTGTTTATGAAAACCACCGAATCCAAAATCAAAACACCCCTTCTGGAAAAAATGGCGGAAGGATTACTGCTAGCGCAGCAAGAGAATGATGAACTGGCTCTTCAACTGTCGCTGGGCAAATCAGAAGCCAATGAAAAATTTGAAGAGGTAAAAAAGGAATTTATCAGGGGTATAAGCACCTTGAAAAAATCCGTTCAGTCTGCTTTGGATCAACCGATTCCACTGGCACTGAAAATGAAATTTGAGGCGGTGGAACTACAGCTTCAGATTGGCAAGGTTCAATCAAAGGAGTCATTTGATTTGCAGATAAAGACACTGATCGCTGCCACCATTGCTCTGGAGGAGAAAATCAAATCTTTGCTGCATAAAATGGAAGTGAAGGGCTATTTTGGTCATGAGATCGAAAAATTCTTACTCAAACTAGAGATCCTGCGCTTGAAATTTGGAATCAAGAAGTTTGAAATCAAAGAAGGCTTCCGGTCGGAAATGGCTACCGTGAGAAAGTCTATCGAATCTTTTCGAAAGAATGCAAAGAAGTTAAAAACGTTGCCAGCCGCAGCCTATGATGATATCAAAACAGAAATAAGCAGGAACTACAAAAGTTTAAAAAACGCAATAAGTAAGTTGTAATATCAATTTAGCCGTTGACATTTAATTTGATCGAACAGTTAACACCTATAAACAAACCACGATATGAAAAAGATAATAGTGCCCTGCGATTTTTCAGAGCCAGCTATTGAGGCCTTTAAATTCGCCATTGACCTTGCGAAAAAAAGCAAGGGATCTGTATTGGTAGTAAAGGTGATTGACATACCAATAGCGTATGAAGCCTCGTTTGGAATGCCCACCTATGCATTTAACCTGGGGATGAGCAAGGAATTGGAAAAAGATGCCAAGAAGAGCTTTGACAAATTGCAGCAGAAATTTGGTAAGGGGTATAAAAAAGTTAAATTTTTTGTCGTTCACGGACCTGCCTCTATGATGATCCGCGACTTCATTGAAGAGAAGAAACCAGACTTAGTGGTCATGGGAACACATGGTGCCTCCGGGCTGCAAGAGTTTTTTGTAGGATCCAATACTGAAAAAATCGTTCGATTCTCGAAAGTCCCTGTATTCGCTATTCGCAAAGCCATTCCGGTTTCAAAGATTAAGAATATCGTATTCCCAACCTCTTTAGAACTGAATCAAACCGATTTTATCAAGAAACTGATGGTCGTGCAGGCATTCTTCAAAGCCAAACTGCATATCCTGTTCTTAAATACACCTTTCAACTTTGTGCGTGATAATGAATTAAAAGACTATGCGAAACATTTTGAATTTCGCAACTATACACTCAACATCCGCAACGATCGCTATGAGCCTGACGGAATCATAGCGTTTACAAATGAAGTGAAGGCCGATATGTTAGCCATGGCCACCCATGGCCGCAAAGGGCTTTCCCACTTTGTTTCCGGCAGCATTACCGAAAGTGTTGTCAATCATGTAAAGTGCCCGGTTTGGACATACACCATAAAATCGAAAAAGTAATACTCACCAGTAACTCAGTTACTTTATGAAAAACATTTTAGTGCCAACGGATTTTTCTGAATGCGCTCAAAACGCAACGACAGTCGCCTTGCAAATTGCGTCACAAGTCAAGGCGAGCATTCATTTTTTACACATCATGCCCAGTCCCGATGAATCCCTTCATGTGCCGAACATTGCCAAGGTGAAAGGCAACAATGTGCAGAAGGGGCATGCGCAGGACAAGCTCAATGCGTTAGTAGTTGCGGCCTCCAAAGCAGGTGTCATGGCAACTCCCCTCTTGGTTTTTGATAAAGGGAATGAACAAATCGAACAGTACATCAAACCTCTGAACATTGACTTTGTCGTAATGGGCTCCCATGGTGCAACTGGAATTCGGGAGTTGGTAATTGGAAGTAATACTCAACAGGTCGTTCGCAAATCCTCCGTTCCCGTGCTGGTTATTAAGAACTTGCCAACAAAATCGTTTTCGGTGAAAGGTATAGTTTTCGCCACTACACTTCAAGGCAATGTGCTTGACGCATTTGACATAGTAGCGGGGCTTGCCAGGTTGTGGAAAGCTACAGTGCATATTCTTGTTGTAAACTTCATAGAAAGACCGGGGGATCAGGCGTTAATCGACAAAGTGGTAAAAGAACTGACCCTACCCTACCCTGATGTATCGACTACCCAAAGTAGTACTGAAGTAAATGATGAAGAATGGGGTATTCATCAATTTTTGGAAAAGACAGATGCCGAGATGATCGCGATTACAAAATATGATAAAACAGGATTTATTTTATCACACAGTGTGGCTGAAGATCTGGTAAACCACGAGGAAGTCCCCATTTTAGTGTTGGGCAGTGAATAAATCGTGGGGTTTGTTCAAATTTAAAAGAGCAGGATAAATGCCGTTTTGCAAAACAAGAATACGATAGCAGACAGAATTACTGTTTATTTTTCAACCTACTTTTCATCGGAAACTCAAAACCTATCCGGATGTTGAGCCGGTCGGGAAAAGGCACTTTGTCTTTGTCACTCCACAGGCGATACATGGTTTGCACATTGCCTGTTACGCCTTTTGAAATCTTGAAATCTTTTTTCAAGCCAATCAGCGCACTCCACTCCCAATCTCGCGTTCCTAAATCACCGGTATTGATAATCAGAGGTGGTAGAATGGCGTTGAGCCATTCAATATCTGCCCGCGCATGAAAGCCCTTTGGCAGTTGATACTCAGTATAGTTTCTCAACCCGAAAACTCGTTCAGGAATGGTAGGTTTCCAGTCATCAAAAGTAATTCGCTCTACCCAACCAATGCCTGATTTAAATCTGGGTGAGATGCGATAGGCTATAGATGGGTTGAGGTCTAGCAACACATTTTTCTGACTCATGATCTGAAGTGTTAAGCTAGGCACTAACCGCGCGCGAAGTGGTTTGCCTTTCAACGGATTGGGCAATCGCTTCGGCAAGTCCTCCATGCTCTTTACTTCGCTGTATTTGGTTTTTAGGCTGGTCATCTTGTCCATGGCGCCCTTCAAAATATCTTCCTTGCCCGCAAAGTGATTAGTCGCTTCTTTCATCACCATTTCTTTTGCCTGCTCTTTGGCCATCGACAGTGCGATTGAATCTGGTTTGGCCAACTGATTTTTGTATTTCTCTAACTCTCCTTTTTTCCCTTCAATCTCTTTTAAGCCTTCCACATTCTTCAATTCTTCCTGCGCTTTCTTTTCCAGGCTCTTTGCATCGGCCAAATTCCCCTTCGAAATATTTTGAATGTCTTTGCCATAATTGCCTGCCTCTTCGGTAAGGTTGGTGATCTCACTCGCTCCCTTTGTAATATCATTTAAGGAACCTAATTGAGGCATTGGCGAAACCACATTTGCACTGGGCAGATTCGTGCTTCCCATTGTAGGCGTGCCGGTCCCTCCGGGCAAATTGACTCCAGGCAAGCCTTGGGAGCCAACACCAATGTTTGGGATATTGCCATTGGCAACGGGTATTTGATATGCCCCCAGCGATTGCTTTAGTTTGTCTGTGTGCGCTTTCACCTCTGGCGGGAGATCAAGCGAATTAAGGCTACTCGTGGCTTTGTTTTTGATCTTCTCCACTTCATTCTTCATTTCGCCCAATTTTTGCTTGCCCAAATTACTTACGCTGTCCAGCTTTTTGGTTAACCCAATGGTGGGTAGTTTGAGGTTTTGCAGGCTATCGATTTTCTTCTGGAGCGATCCCTTTACTTCATTAAGTTTGTTCAAAGGTTTTTGAAAAGCCAATTGTAAACTGTCGGCTTTTGATTGGAACCCTGAGCGGATCGAATCTACTTTGAGGTAGGAAGCGCGAACGGTGCTATCTCCGGGGAGTTTAGGGTTGCCGATCTTAGCTTGTAGCTTGTTGTTGGCCGAATCGATTTGATTGATCTTGTTCGTCACGTCCTTGATGGGAAGACGTAGGCTATCGGTTATGGCTTGCGAAAAGCCAATTTGCAGCGATGCAAAAAAGACAATTGAAACGAGTGTAAATTTCACCTAGTAAAAGTAAGCAATTGGTCGAAGAATATTGTGTTGACTTTGACCGTATAGCACAAGAGTTTTATCTTGAGCTGGCGCGCGTTTGCAACGCGTGCCCTCCTACTCAATTTTATCAACCTCCAAATACCCTTTCTTATTTGAATAATAATCTCTTGCTGAGCTAAATCTATACTCTTCAGGCTCATCTACAATTTCATCCGTCACCGGATTATCATGAAGATAATCCAATTTCTGCCGCGTAAACTTTGCTGAAGTAAGTATCTCTGGATGATTGCCGTCCTGCCAAACTTTGTAATTCTTCACCCTCTTTAAATGATCCGCGACTGTACTGAACAAGTCAAGTATCCACCCTTTTCTGCTCTCATGGATATGCTCGATGGTTTTAACCAACTCCCTGGATGTATGTTTCTTGAAATCCCGAAGGATGTCAGATAATTTATTCTCTGAACTTATAATAAGATGAAGATGACTAGGCATCAAACACCACGCATGAATCACCAATCCTTTCTCCTTTTGACAATAACGCAACGAATCAATAATGACGTGCTTCAGTTCTGGGCGTGTAAACAAATCTACCCAACCTACAGTGGCCATTGTAACAAAATACATCCCGGCAGGATCATAGAACTTGTACTTCTCTGACATGAACTAAAAATAGCAAGTAGGCTAGTGGATTACAAATTTGATAGGAGCGGCAGCGCGTTGCAAACGCGCGCCAACAAGGTACTCGACCCGACTATTTCTTCGCTCATACAAGTAGCGCAATATCACGTCCAGCATTTCTGATTGCTTCATAGATTAAAAATAATAAAAAAGACGCCCTCTCGAACGTCCTTCCTGATGTGAAGTTAGGTTGCGGGTCAGGCGGCCCGCAACAACAACCAAGAATAACTTTTTGACCAACGAGAACTTGGGGCGACTCCGCTGCGAAGGGAAAAGAGTATCGAAAAAAGGATGCTTTTCACATTGTAAAAGTAAACAATCGGAGGTTGAGTTTATTGATTAACTCCAATGAAATCGGTCTGACGCTCTAATTTCATGCTTAAAAATAATGCGAAAATCAAAAATA